>JAJDEJ010000079.1 GCA_029259815.1 Planctomycetaceae bacterium
TAGGCCTTCCGTGTTTGCCGTTCACTCGACATCGTCTCGCACTCCTTTGCCAGGGAAAGAATCCCTTCGATCCACCGAAGGAATGCGAACTGTCGGAGATCTAACGGGTTAGGAAAAGATCAGTTTCCGGATAGACTCTGACTCACATAACGGAAGCCCTCTTTCCCGAGGACGTTCATCAGGTCGGACTTGAGTTCGGCATTTGCAGAGACAACCGTCGACGTCGTCAGCACGGCACGCAAACGTGCTCCGCGGACGGAGTCGGGCGGCATCGTGTGGGCCGCGTCGACACGAATGTCGCTCTCAGAACCGTTCTCTTCCCAGGTCTCGATCACGATGGCGACGGGCGTGCCGCCGGGGTGACGAGAGAGGATGTCACGCACGCGTCGCATGTCTTCATCTGTGTGGAATCCTCGACGGAACTTCACGGCGACCTGTTTCGTGTACTTGCGTTCGGCCTCTTCGAGTGTGTTGAATTTGTTGATGATCAGATTCGGCTCGCGTCCCCGTTTGTCGATGCGGGCCTCAATGACACAGATCGCATCGGCGACGATCTTCTCGCCATGCAGGGCAAAGTCGTCCGGCCACATGATGCAGCGGACGACACCATGAGCATCTTCAAGATCAAAGTTGACGTATTTGCTGTTGCCGTTGCGGCTGGGACTCTTGGTCTGAGCCTTCTTGATCGCTGAGATCATCCCACCGATGCGGACTTCACTCCCGTCTTCGAGTTCTCGCAGGTCGGCCGTCGTGTGTGAGGCAAGTGTCAACAACTGGTCCGCAAACTCCGTCAGCGGATGTGAGGTGAGGTAGAATCCGAGCACCTCTTTCTCGGCAGCAAGCTTTTGACCATGAGTCCAGTCGTCAGCGGGAGGCAGAGAGGTGTCGCTGCCATCGGTTGAGGGTTCGTTTGACGGCTCCGGTTCTCCGAACAATGACATCTGTCCGGCGGCTTTGTCTCGCTGTGCCGCGAGTGAGGCTTGCATGGCCCGATCGACAACCATCGTGTGTTGCGCCCGGTTGGGACCAAACCCGTCGAGGGCACCCGCTTTGATGAGAATCTCAACGTATGACTTCGTCAGCTGCTTGGGATCGACCCGTTCGCAGAGGTCGAAGATGTCTTTGAAGGGACCGTTCTCGTTTCGCTCGGCGACGAGTGCCTCCATCGCCGCTTCGCCGACACCTTTGACGGCTCCGAGACCGAAGGCGAGCTTGCGAGTCTTGTCGTCGTTGGACCCACGGGGCGTAGCCCGTGGGCTTTGGGAGGTGTCAGCAGGAGCGTCGGAGACGATCACGGTGAACTCGACGTCGGATGTGTTGACGTCTGGGGGAACGATGTCGATGCCCATGCGGCGACAGTCGTCCGTGTGCTCAGCGATGCGTTCGCTCGACTCCATCCCGCACGAGAGCAACGCCGCCATGAACTCCGGCGGGTAATGGGCTTTGAGATAGGCCGTCTGATAGGCGATCGCTCCGTAAGCCGTCGAGTGAGACTTGTTGAAGCCGTAGCCGGCGAACTTCTCAATCAATCCGAACAAGCCCTCCGCCTGCTCGCGGCTCATGTTGTTGACTTGAGCTCCGTCGATGAACTGCTCGCGGTACTGGGCGATGATCGGCAGCTTCTTTTTCGAGATGGCTTTGATGCACTGGTACGACTGCGCAAGTTCGATGCCGCCGAGCCGGTTAAGGATCCGCATCACCTGTTCCTGGTAGACCATCACGCCATAGGTCTCTTCGAGGATACCGTCGACGAGTGGATGCACCTTCGCCGGTTCCTGTCGACCGTGCTTGACGTTCACGTAGTCGAGAACCATGCCCCCTTCGAGCGGCCCGGGGCGGTACAGGGCCGAGGTGGCGATGATGTCCTGGAAGCAGTCGGGCTTCATCTTGGTGAGCAGGTCCCGCATGCCGCCCGACTCGAGTTGAAAAATGCCTTTCGTTTCACCCCGCTGGAGGAGTGCGAACGTCTCTTGATCGTCGAGCGGGAGCTTGTTGGGGATGATGTCGATGCCGCGATGCTTGGTGACGTTGTTGACCGCTTTGTCGAGGATGGACAGATTTCGCAGACCGAGGAAGTCCATCTTCAAGAGGCCGGCCGTTTCAACGTCGGTCCACTGCGTGAGGATGTCGTTCTTGCCGGAGATTTTTTGGAGCGGCACGTACTCTTCCAGCGGCTGGTCGGCGATCACGACCCCCGCTGCATGCGTACCGGCTGACTTCGCGAGTCCTTCCAACCCCATCGCATAGTCGATCAACTCCTTCACCTGCGGGTCGGAGTTGTACTGTTCATTCAGTTCGGGGCTCTCCTTGAGAGCGTCTTTGAGTTTGATGTTGAGCGTGTCGGGCACCATCTTGGCGATCTCGTCCGCACGCTTGAGCGGCACCGAAAGGGCGCGGGCGACGTCGCGGATGGCCGCCTTGGCTTTCAGTGTGCCGAAGGTGCCGATCTGAGCGACGTTGGCTTCGCCGTATTTTTCCTTGACGTAATCGAGCACCCACGCGCGGCGGTCACGGCAGAAGTCGATGTCGATATCAGGTGCTTCTGATCGCGAGGGATCAAGGAACCGCTCGAACAGCAGGTCGTACTGGATGGGGCAGACATCCGAAATGCCGAGCACGTACGAAACAATCGCCCCGCAGGCCGAACCGCGAGCCGTGCAGGGGATGCCCTTGTCTCGCGCGAAGCGGGCAAAGTCCCAGACGATCAGGAAGTAACTCGGGTAACCCATCTTTTCGATGACGCCGAGTTCAAAATCGAGCCGTTCGCGATGCTTGGGCTGAATGTCGTCGCCATACCGCCACGTCAGACCCTCCTCGCAAATCTCCCGCAGGTACTCGATGTCCGTCTTGCCCGGCGGCGGCTGAAAGACGGGGAAGTGCCGTGTCGTCAGGTCGAGGTCAATGTCCACCCGCTCGGCGATCTCCTGCGACCGCGCGACGGCTTCTGCTTGCTTGGGGAACGCCTCGTACATCTGCTCGGGCGAGCGAATGAAGAGTTGATCGCCGTCGATCTTCATCCGGTTGGTGTCGGAGACGTACGACTTCGTGTTGACGCACAACAACACGTCGTGAATGGCCGCATGTTCTTTGCAGAGATAGTGAGCATCATTTGTGGCGACGAGCGGCAGCCCCATGCGGTCGGCGAGTGTGGTGGTCGCTTCCGCACACTGTCGCTGAATGTCGATGTCGGCGTCCTGAATCTCCATGTAGAACCGATCGCCGAACAGATCGCTGTACCAGCGTGTGAGCGACTCGGCTTTGTCCCACTCTTCACCCAGAAGGAGACGTGACAACTCACTCGATGCACAACCTGAGAGGCAGATGATCCCTTCGTGGCACTCCTCCAGGAGTTCCTTGTCGATGCGGGGCTTGTAGTAGAACCCCTCCAGATAGGCCCGTGAGGCGAGCTTCACAAGGTTGCGAAAGCCGGTCGCATTTTGTGCGAGTAGCGTGAGGTGAAACGACGCCTCCTTCATCCGACTCGCACTGCGATCGGTACGGTGCCCCGGAGCGATGTACGCCTCGTATCCCAGCACAGGATTGATGTCGTGCTTCCTGCACGTCTGATAGAACTCCAACGACCCGTAGAGGTTGCCGTGATCGGTGATCGCACAGGCGTTCATGCCTTGTGCCTTCACATTCTCGATGAGATCAGGGATACGATTGGCGCCGTCCAGAAGACTGTAGTGCGTATGGCAGTGCAGATGGGCAAAAGGTCGCGTCGTAGTGATGCTTGTGGGGTCGCTCATGGCTCTCCGTAACCTGTGTTCGCATGACCAAGATGTCGCTCAGATGGCGATTCTATCACGCTGGGCGGACGAAACAATCAGGAGGCGCCGGGAGACTGGCCTCACGCCTTCGGCAGATGGGCAAGGGCTTCGTTTTCACCGACGAGGACTAGAATATCGTCTGGCTCGATCACATCATCTGGACGCGAGACTCTGATGATTGTCCGCTCCTCATTTGGTTCCCCATCGGTCGTCTCCGCCTCTTCGACACGTTTGACGACCACAAGATTGACGTTGTACTTCTCCCGCAGGCCGATATTTCGCACCGATTGACCGAGAAATTCTTGCGGTGCGTGGAACTCGACGAGACTGAAATCAGTTGACAGCGGGATGACGTCAGCGAGTTTGGGGTTCGCGAGGCGGCGAGCGATGTGTGTTCCTGCTTCCTGTTCGGGCTGGACAACCTGATGGGCGCCAATCTGGCGGAAGATCTCCGCATGCAGTTCTGTTTGAGCGCGACAGATGATCCGGGGAACGCCGAGTTGCTTGACCAACGCAGTCGTCAACAGTGATGCCTCGAAATTCTCTCCAATCGCGATGACACACACATCGACGTTGTCGATGTCCTGACTCAGCAGTGCCTGCCGGTCTGTTGAGTCGAGCCGGACGGCAAGACCGACATGGTCCTTAATCTCATTCACCGGCTGCTGTGCACGATCGAGTGCGATGACCTGCACGCCGGACTCACCCAGCTTGCGCGCGAGTGCAATTCCAAATCGACCCAATCCGATGACGGCGATCTTCTGCACGTTCAAACTCCTATCCGAGGGTGACTCGTTCTTCGGGGTACTGATAGCGAGCCGTGGACACCTGCCCTGCGATCGCTAACAGCAAAGTCAGCGGTCCCACACGTCCGAGGAACATCGCCACAATGATCATCAGTCGCGATGGAGTCGACAGTGACTGAGTCACCGAAACCACAGTTCCATCTTCCACAGGAATTGTACTGGTGACGCCTACCGTCCCCACAGCGCTCGTGGCCTCGAACATGTAGTCCAGAAAGAATTCCGGTCGATCTTCATACATCACCAACAGTGCCGCCGTCACCATGATGAGCATCAGTGAGAGAAACATCACTGCCAAGGCCCGCTGCATCAGCATGTCCGGCAGCGTGCGTCCGAAGCACTCGATGTGCCGCCGCCCGCGCAGAACCGACACGAGACCAAGGACGGTGATCGAGAACGCGATCGTCTTCACGCCTCCACCCGTGGAGCCGGGTGAGGCACCGATGAACATCAGCAGGATGCCGAGCAGCTTGCTCTCCGGCTGGAGTTGTCCCATGTCGACCGTATTGAACCCCGCTGTCCGAAACGTCACCGATTGGAACCATGCATCGGCAACGGACATCGGATCACTCGCCGCGTCAGTAGAAGTTCGCTCCAGAAGGAGCAGACCAAGAGTGCCTCCCAGCAGCAGTATGATCGTCGAAGTCAGAACGATCTTTGTCGTCAGCGAGAGGCGGACAACTGGTCGGTCGTGCAGCAGGCCCTTGGCGTGTTGTCGCCCCTGCATCTCATGCCGGACGTAACGCGACACGTCCAACAGCACCGCAAAACCGAGTCCCCCGACAATGATGAGTAGGACCAACACGCCACCCACCTGCCAGCGGTCTGCCATGCCCACAAAGCTGTTCTCCGTCAACGCGAACCCCGCATTGCAGAAGCTGCTGACCGAGTGGAACAGACTCTGAAACACGCGTTCGCCCAGCGGCTGATCACTCCACAAGCCAGACAATCCAATTGCTCCCAGGACCTCCATCGAGAGCGTGAATACGAGAATAGTCATGAGCAACTGTCGGGCGTTGCCAAGTCCTTCGGAGTCAAGCAGGTCACTGAGTGTGGCATGCTCCTTGAGACCAATGTTGCGTCCGGCGACCAATCCGAAAAATGCACCGAATGTCATGATCCCGAGCCCGCCGATCTGAAAGAGACCCAGGATGACCCACTGTCCCTCACGGCTCCAGTACGTCGGCGTATCCTCCACGACGAGGCCTGTCACACACGCCGCGCTCGTGGCTGTGAACAGGGCGGTCACGAAAGGTGCCCCCTCTGCAGGACCGATCGGCGGACGCACTCGCGCGCGAGGCAGCATCAACAGCAAAGTTCCGAGCATCACTAAGCCGAGAAATGATCCGACGAGTAGGAGTGCCGGATTGAATGCCCCGGCCGCTGCTGTGCGCAACCCCATCAAAAAAGCAGCGGCCCCTTGCAACAGCAACCCGATCTGAGAGACCGCAACCACGCCGTCCCAGCGGCTCACGGACGAAGATGTCCACTCTGGCAATGCAGGACCAAAAATGATCACCAGGACGATTGCGAGCCCCCAAAGGGCCGACACTCCGACACGCCAGCGATGACGAGCCACGAATGTTGGCTTCGCGAGGCTCCAGTGGTATTGCAGAGCCATTGAGAGTGTGAGCCAGAACATCGACACCACGACAATCACCGGAAATTCCCAGGGGCGATGATAGACGTCCGACTCGCGGACACTGTAACTCATCAACACAGATGCGATGCCGACCGTGAGGCTCACGAAGTCGATGCGACGAAACCGATCGACCCACCACGGGTGCAGTGTGTCCCGCAGCACGACTCTCCGTGTTTCATGAAGGTCGAAGTCCATGGGAGAGATCGTACCGCATCGAAACCATGAGGGAAGCGAGCCGCGATCGTGCGAGATCGCCGGGCATCCGCTATCCTCACATCGAGACTGGATTGAAGAACCTCACCGGAGTGAAAGATGAGTCGAGACTTCTCGACCGAGAGCCTGGTTCACGACCCAATTCATGGGTACATCCGCTTTGTGTCACGGAGCGGACTGCCGGCAGACGAGGTCGCTGAGCAAGACATCATTGACCATCCGTGGGTCCAGCGGATGCGGCACATCCACCAGCTACAGACGGCGTGGTGGGTGTTCCCCTCGGCAGAGCACATGCGTTTTCAGCACGTGCTGGGCGTGATGCACATCGGCTCTCGCGTTGTGGAGGAATGGTACGAGTCACTGTGTAGCGCCTGTCAGAATGTCCCTTCACAGGCGTATGTCGAGAGTATCGTGCGGCTTGCAGGGTTGCTGCATGATGTCGGCCACGGCCCCTTTGGACACTTCTTCGATGATCATTACCTCGAGCAGTTCGGCCTCACACACGAAGACATCGGCTCGCACATCATCGAGCACGAATTGGGACACCTCATCCAGGGAATCCGCCGAACGCCCAACGGTCGATTGCAACCGCTCGAAGTCATCGATCCTCAACAGGTGTCATGGCTTATTCGTCGTCCGAAGGGAGTTGCCGCTGATGAGGAGGGACACCCGGACTGGCTGCGGAAGCTGCGATCTCTGTTCAGCGGCATCTACACGGTCGACAACATGGACTTCGTCCTGCGAGACGCCTACATGTCCGGATACAACACCAAAGCGTTCGATCTCTCGCGGCTGATCCACTACAGCTTCTTCACACCGCAAGGGCTGACGATCCACTCAAGAGGCATGCCCACGCTGATCAACTTTGTCGAGACACGTGCGAATCTCTTCCGGACCATCTACTTCCATCGGACGGTGCGTTCGCTGGACCTCTCGTTAGAGGAATTGTTTCCAAGAACCATGCCCCACTTGTTTGAGGGCAACCCGCTGGAGAACCTCGACGACTACCGCGGACTGACGGAAACTTCGTTTCTCGTCGATGTCGGCCGCTGGGCGGACAGCGATGATTCGACTCTCAGTGAACTCGGACAGGAGTGGCAACGCATCTTGTGTCGACAGGTTGGCTGGAAGATGGCTGTCGAGCGGTCGTTAAACTTCCACAACACGGCTGATGAACGCACGACGATCTTCTCCGAGCCGGATCTCGTGTTGAAGCGGGTCCGCCAACGACTTCCCAAGAGTCTCCGGGATGTTCCCATGAAAGTGGACGTCGCCCGTCACTACCACCGTCCCAGCGGACGCCTCCCTGCCGGCGGACAAAACTTCCTGCTCGACACGGCTTCAGGCACCCCCGTCGAACTTCACGACGACGAACTCTTCCGGGCACTGCCGGTCAGCTTCATCATCGTGCGACTGTACACGCAAGATCATGAACAGGACACACATATCGCGACTGCTCTCAACGCAGTCCTCGGCGACGCCATCGACGCAAAAACGAATATGTGATCATTACCGATACTCCATCACTTGTGCGTGGCCAAGTGGGGAGAGATGTCATTAGCGCATGAAACGGCCCGACTTCCGAAGAAGTCGGGCCGTTGTATTTCATAAAGTTGAATGTGATTGATCAGAACGGTGACGCGGGTGGCGGTGGATCGTCGTCGTCATCAATCAGTCCAGCGAGACCAGCGAGACCAGCAAGCCCCAGCAGGGATCCAAAGCCACCATGGCCACCGCCACCCCCACCGCCGCAGCATCCACCTTGGCTTCCACCGTAACCGTACTCCTCTTCGCAGCAGGGCTCTTCGATGATCTCTTCGATGATGGGAGCGCACTCGTCGTATGGCACAACAGCCATCTCAATACAACATCCTCCGGCGTAGGAATCGATGGGAGGAATCTCCAGAGTGCCACATCCACCGGCTTCGATGCCGATCGCACAGATCCCATCGACGCCGACTGCGACGAACGAATAATGCGAGGCTTCAAGCGAGCTCAGCTCACATTGACCATCACTCTCGAAGCTGACTGGCTGGACCCCCCGTCCATTGCGAATCAACTCGGCAGCCGTTTCTGAAACCGGAAGAGCCTCGCCCGAAGTCGGATTGAGACGGAACAAACGACCGGTCATCTCATAGTCTTGAGTGGGAGTAGCGGTCGCACTGACCTCAGTGGCGAGAGGCGGTGGAAGTGGAGCATCAGGCAGATCAACATGATCGAAAGAGAGATACTCTGGAAGCGTCGTCTGCTCTGGAAGTCTCTCGCTGATCACTGAGCGGACGTAATGAGCATCAACATTCGGTACGAGTAGTGCATTGAGTTCGGATGTCGGGAAGATTTCGTTGGTCTCGACAGAGACTCGCATCACAAGCACCCCCATCGGGCCATCTGCAAGAAGCGTGTACACGCCCGGCAAGACGTCCTCGAGACGATAATGCCCATCTTGATCTGTCACGCCCTCGTAGGCAGTCGAGCAGTGAGAGATCAGTTTCACTGATGTGTCGGAGGCAGAAACGACTTCGTCGGCAACACCATCGAAGCCATACTCAGCGACCTGCAATCGACCGGTCACCGCTGATTGATCATCCATCACGATGTGATGCAGCGTTCGTGGAGTGGCGATCGGCAGCTCTGCTGTCACGTCTGCGACTGATGCATCAACTGGTGTTGTCAACGGGCTTGAAGTCGCCAAAGCAAGCGATTGTGTTCGATCAACTGAGGCGGGAGCCTCCTGAATCATTGAAGCAACGACTCCCAAGGGAGAATGGGGCACATCAACGGCCACCACCTTACCAATGAAGACGCAACTCATCACAATGAGAGCACCGAAGGCAAAACCCGTAATTTGTCTAATTTTGTCGATCATTGTTATTCTTCCGCTCGGATTAACGGCAACGCAACCTACCCAAAGTACCGTAATCTCTCATGGTCGTCAATCGCACCAATCCTCCGTTTTTGTTGAAAATTGGAAACATTTCGCTCGCCTTAAGCAGGCGATGAGCGGCGACTGCCCTGGGGACGCTTGACCTCTCTTCTCTGTGTTTTCGAGGTCTTCTTTTCCCCGTAATAGTGACCGTACGGGTCAGAATACCGATCGCCATACGAGTAATACTTGTTGTTGTAACTCTTTTTGACAACACCATTAACAACAAGTCCAAGAATATTGGCTCCTACGTCAGTCAGCATGTCCACAGCTTCCGAAGCATTTCGCCGGACATGCTTATTCAGGAAGAGCACGACCAGTGTTGCGTCGACCAGCGGGGCAATTGTCGACGGGTCACTCACGGGGAGAACCGGAGGAGAGTCGACGATGACCAAATCGAACTTTTCCCTCACAACTTCCAACAGTTCAGAGAATTCGGCCGAAACAAGAAGCTCAGCCGGATTGGAAGGATGGGGACCAGCGGCAAGAATTGTCAGGTGAGGCACCTCTGTCGCCTGCAGGGCATCCGGAAGGTCGCATTGACCATCCAACACATCCGAAAGCCCGGCATCATTTGCCATGCCGAAAATCGCATGAGCAGAGGCATGACGCATGTCAGCGTCGATCAGCAGGACTTCCTTCCCCGATTGCGCCAAGGAGACAGCAAGGTTTGCACTAAGTGTTGATTTGCCATCACCTGATGACGGACTGGTAACCTGCAAGATCTTAAGATTCTTCCCTTCGCGATTAAACAGCAGCGATGTGCGGATGTTTCGATAGGCCTCGGAGTCTCGACCGGACGGTTGAAAGAACGTGCAAACTGCCGGTGTAATCTTTGACTGCTTACGTTGTCGCCGGCTAATTCGGCGCTCGATGACCGGAATGTGTCCCAAAATCGGGAGGCCAAACTGACGGCGAATCTCTTCAGGGTCGCGGTATCGTGTGTCAGCCAAATCCACTAAGTAGGCCAGCATGATGCCGGCCAGGAGACTGAAGACAACTGAGATCGACATCACCACCAGTAAATTGGGTTGAACTTGATGCCCGAGTGCAGGTGACCAGATCACTTTGGCTTCAATGCCGCCAATGTCCTTCATAAGACTGATGGCATCGAGGTGTTGCATGACGTTGTCAAACAGATCCTGAGTCCGACTGATGTCGGCTTTCAAGGCGGCATCCTGAATCTCGATGTCTTCAAGTTTTTTGGCCGCTTCGTGCTCGATTTCAAACAGAGCATTGAGATTCTTCAGTTTGTTGTCAGCAACTTGCATCTCCTGTTGGAGTGCTTCCAGATAGAGATCGAGAAAACTGGGTAGCGGTCCGCTTCGTTTGATCCCTCGGCCTCCAAGCTGTTCTCTGAGCATTTGGATTTTCGTCTGAACCTTCTTGACCTCTGGATGATCAGCCCCGTATTGATCGAGAGCAATACGCTCGTCAATCATGGCGTCGTAGAGTCGATATTGCAGCGGATCTCGCCCCTCCTCAGACGGTCGCAGAACTTTGGAGTCTCCGATGATCAGAGTCAGAGCTTCCGGATTGCCGCCACTCCTTTTGATCTGTTGCACCGACTCAATTTGTGCTTGCGTGTGACTCTTCTCGAGCATGACCTCCGCCCGGTCATTTTCAATTTCGCTCATGCGGACGAGGTGCAGGTTTCGTCCGTCAGCGGCTTGGTGGGCGAAGGGAGACTCCTTTCGGAACTGGCGATACTCGGCCTCCTTCTGAGTTAACTGGCTCGAAAGCGAGTTCTTGGCCTGCTCAATCAGTTCGACTGTCTGAACACCCGCACTGTGATACGTACTGCCCAGAGACTCCTGATAGCTGTCGATAACCGCTTCCAGCACCAGTTTGCATTCCTCGGGATCACGGCCCTTATACCGAATCTCGAACACATTGGGGTCAGGAGCCGCGCGTCCGCCCCCACGCTCGGTCGTGAGGTTCGAGACGATCACCGCAACCGGATTGGCGACACCGCTGAAGCCGGTGAGCTGGTCCAACTTGTGTTTCTTGACAGCCGCCTCAACAATGAGTGGGCTTTTTGCGAGGAGCATATGCGTGGAGAGGGTGTTCTCGTAGTTCACCGCTCCTTCCACGCTGGAAATCGGCAAATCGGTCTCTTGCTTCATGATCAAGATTTGAGCCGTTGACTGGTATATGCGCTCAGCTTTGAGCGAATAGAGGAAGCCGAGTCCCAGCCCGAATACGAGAACGACGAAAACCAGCCCCTTGCGTCGCGCAAGGGCTGAGACGAGTCCGTTGTCCCCTTCCGCAGAAGACCCGTCACTGGCGAGTCCAGATTCCCATTCCGATGGTGCGGCCATGAATATCAATTTCCTTTGAGTCGGTGTTGAACCATCAACGATACCCAGACGGGCGACGGTTCAACACAGGATTTCCTGTGTATGAGGAGACGAAGTCGAGATCGCACGACCTTGATCCCGCACCTCCTGCAACCAGCATTCGAGCCACAGCAGCGACCACAATCGGGGGGCGCGGTCGATGCGCTCAATGCGGTGTTCGTCGATCGTCTGTTGAATCACTGATGTGTCAAAAAGTTCACGTAACCGTGCATCTGGACTGATCAGCATATCCAACCACCCGTCAGCCGAAGGCGATCGCAGCCAGCTGGCCATTGGAAGTCCAAATCCCATCTTGCGACGTCTGAGGACATTCGCCGGCAACAGGTCGGCTGCGAGGTCCCGCAACAGAACTTTCGAAGTCATCCTTTGTCTTTTGAATGATGTGGGCAATGTCGCACAGAACTCCATTACCTTGTGATCCAGCAATGGCGAGCGAGCTTCGAGCGAGCAGGCCATCGTGGCAATATCCATCTTCACCAGCAGGTCGTACGCGAGGTACGACTCGACATCCAGACCGAGAAACTGGTCAAGCACATGACTCGATCGTCCAGTGTGCTCATTGAGCAAATCATCCATCCAAGAGCGACCGTCGTATTCCTGAAGACGAGTTCGAGTTTCATCATTGTAGAGTCGTCTGCGGACGTCAGCCGGGAAGTAGGTGATCCAGTTGATGTACTGCTGGTTGACCGGGGCTGAAGAGCGTTCTACGAATCGCTTGAAATGTCCCAACCGATTGAGAGGCGTGAGTGAACCCGGCAAGAGACCTGCAAGTGGCTCGACCATGCCCTTGCGGACGAGCCAGGGCAGTTGCTGATACTGAGCCGCCAGACCAATCCCCATATGCCGATGATAACCTGCAAGACACTCGTCGCCGCCGTCACCGTTGAGTGCGACCGTCACGTGCTCCCGCGTCAGCTTGGCAACGTGATAAGTAGCAATGGCCGATGAGTCTGCGAAAGGCTCGCCATAGTGACGCACCAGCGTCGGCAGAATGTCGAGTCCTTGAGGCTCCACGACCAACTCGTGATGATCGGTTCCACAGTGCTCAGCGACTTGACGTGCGAAGGGCAGTTCGTTGTAGACTGAGTCATTGAATCCGATCGAGAATGTCTTGACCGGTCGATCAGACATACGGCTCATCAGGGCCACCACCACGCTGGAGTCGAGCCCTCCGCTGAGCAACACCCCGAGCGGCACATCCGAGATCATCCGCAGCCGCGTCGCCTCCGACAGATGCTCTTCGAGTGCCTCGCGGGCCTCGTGACGATTGAGCGTGACTTTCGGTCCGTACTCCAATCGCCAGTATCGCTCAATCTGCTGCTGATGACTGCCGTAATCATCTAATTCCAGCGTGAGCCTATGAGCCGGCGGCAGTTTGAAGATGTTTTCAAAGATGGTCTTAGGAGCGGGGACGTATCCAAAGTTCAGGTAGTCATCAACCGCCGTCACATCGAGATCCCGCGAGACCTCCGGGATCGCCAGCAGACCTTGCAATTCGGAAGCGAAGAGCAACCGTCCCTCACATTCGGTGTAGAACAGGGGCTTCTTGCCCACTCGGTCACGCGTGAGCAGCAAGCATCGTTCGTTTTGATCCCAAATGGCAAACGCAAACATCCCCCGGAATTGATCAACACACGCAGCTCCGTGTTCTTCGTAAGCGTGGACGATGACCTCGGTATCGGAGTCTGAAACGAAGCGATGTCCTCTTGCGATCAGTTGCTGACGCAGCTCACGAAAATTATAGATCTCGCCGTTGAAGCTCACCCAAATGGTGCCGTCCTCATTCGACATGGGCTGATTGCCGCCCGCCAGATCGATGATGCTCAACCGCCGTTGGCCTAACGCGACCGGTCCATTGACGTAGAATCCATCAGCGTCCGGCCCGCGATGCACGAGAGCGTCACACATCTGTTGCACCGGTAACCGGTCCACCGGACGGCCTCGTAGATCGATCATACCGGCAATGCCACACATTAGTCGGCCCTCCGGGGGGAGGGGGAGAGGACGTCGGGCGAGACAACTTGTCTGCTCGACGACTTATCTTCCGCAACGACTCCGCTCGACTCGTCAGAAACCCATCCCAAACCAGCGACTGCTTCTCCTCCTGCCCTTGTCTCTCCTTCGCCTTGTCTCCTTGTCTCCCTCTGTGGACTTCGCTCCCTTGCCGGGATGTCGTCTCGCGTCTTGCGAGAGACGTGGTACAGATCCTGCTCGTTTAACTCCCGCGAGACGGACGCGGGATTGCCCATGATCAACATACGTGGCTCCGAGAAGCGCCCCATCAAGACCGAGCCTAGTGAGACGATACACTGCGGCGCGACCTCGACTCCCGGTGCCACGCGGACGTCCGACCCGAGGTAGCATTGATCCCCGAAAGTGACGGCTCTCGTTCGCTGACGGTTGTGCGTCCAGAGCGACGACGCGCGCCCGCCCACGATGCACTGCTCTCCAAATGTGACTCGGTCCGTAAAATCGATCCAGTGTCCGGTTGCAACAAATGTTCCACGTCCCAAGTTGAGCACCGGTTCACGAGGAGTGATAAAGTCGTTCAGCTGACCTGAATTGAAGACATTCCCCCGCAGAATCGTCACGTAGTCTCCCAGCGTGATGCATTTCCCTCCACGAAATAAGTTGAAGTGCCCAATTCGCGTTTGTGCCCCGATCTCCAGTGAATCCACGTCGAGGAACACGTTACAGCAGCCGATTTGTGCACCATCGTCAATTCGGCACGTTCTGACACCAGCGATGATCGTGCCAAGACCAATGTGCACGCTACGTCCGATCGAATACCCGTACAGACGCCGATAGACGCCCACCTTTACAAACGATGGGAACAGCGACATGCAAGCGCCGATCAACATACGTACTCGGTTGGATCGCGGTGTTGCCATCGTCTTTGTGATATCGGACTGCTGATGCGTCGTTTGATTCATGAGAGTGCGTATTCAGGCTTGAATAGCCGATGGGCGATTCTCGTGTTCGAGCGGTGATGCGGGACGGCCATTAACCGCCGAGTCGAGAATTGTCTGGACCTCGTGAATCCAGGAGCGAGCAGCGAAGTCACGCTCGACAGAATCTCGCCCACATTGACCAATTCTGTTTTGGAGGTGTGGATCTCGCATGAGTCGCGAGAGTGTGTCGATCCACTCGTCATCCGAGTCCGCGAGAAAACCGTTGTCGCCACTGTCGATCATGTCGGGCAGGATGCCAATCGGCGAAGCGACAACCGGCAGCGAGGAAGCCATGTATTGCAGAACCTTCCCGTGACAACGCCAAGGCGTCCAACCCGTATTGGGAAACGGAGCCAGCCCGATGTCGAACTCCTGCAGATCGCTCGCTTCGCGTTCAGCTGTCCAGCGACGGGATACGACAGGATACGACGCGTCCGCAATCGTGTAGCGGTCGGTGTGAGAGATCACCATCAATCGGAACGACTCCGTCTCAGCAAGTTTTGCCAGCACCGGACGGAGCCGCTCCAAAAATGGCACGGTGCTATGGCTGCCGGTCCAACCAAGTGTGACCGGACCATCGTCCTGCACACGTTCAGGACGCGGATACTGCTCGAAGTCGATCGTGCTCGGCACCACATGTGTCTGTGTGTTGAATTCACTCGCCCAGTCGGCCAACAAGCGATTCCCCACGATGACCTGTGACGCCATACGACAAAGGTCCTTCGTTTTACTGGGAAACTTCAGTCGAGTAAACAGCTTGTTCCGTGGGCTGCGATAGGGGATCCACAACGGGTCATCGAAGTCGTAGACCATCGGCACGCCGAGCCAGGAAATGAGTCGCTCGATCACAGCCGGCCCGATGAGACTCGCCTCTCGAGCAATCAGCACAACATCGAACTTCTTGGCACCAGTCACGACTCCGAAGCGTCGTAACACAGCCCGTGACATGAGAGCTGCTTTGAGGCCAAACCGTCCCGGCTGATACAAAACACGATGCAGATCCGGATCTTCGAATGGGAAGAACGAGAACTCGTAGCCCAACGGCTCAAGATGTCGCGCCCATTGCTCAATGCGGAATCGCTGACTGGGCGACGTGTCATATGCAGCAGGTGCGAGGACGAGGACTTTCATGGATGATTGATTCGCTCAACCGGCGCATAGCCAATTGATGTGTTTACTCCCTGGAGGATTGGACCAACTGACTGTCGACCGATCGTGAAGGCTTTTCAGAGAACTGTGTGTCCTGCCGGTTGGTTTCGATTGCCGCCGATCTGTCAGTCATCGCCGCCGGACTGTTCATGATCTCAGAATAGAGATTGCGGTATCGACTCCAGCCGACGGTCTTCAAATCAAACAGACGGCTGGCAACATCTCGACAACGCGCAGACGTCTGTGGATCGTTGAGCAGATCACGCAACTCTGCCCAGGCCTCTGCATAGGCTGCGGGAGATTGACTCTCGACGAGTACGCCTACTGGCCGACCGTCTTCGCTGAAGTCGCCGCGGATGACGGCGTCCAGATCTCCGATGCCTGCGGTTGAGACGACGGGCAACCCGGCCGCGAGATACTCTGCAACTTTCGTCGGTGAGGATGCTTGCTTGGACACGCAAGGACGAATGAACGCCAGCCCGGCGTCAGCGGCTGACAGTTCTTCCTTAAGTTGAACCGGAGTCGTTGCCCCAATCTTCACGCGGTCGGTGAGGCCTCGACTATCCAACTCAGCTTGCAGTCGTCGCGAATCACCCTGTGTCCACACGGTCCAACGAACGTGAGGGTCAGCTATCGCTGCGTGATTAAAGAAATCGATCATCTCGTCGGTGAGATACCACCCCTCCAGCTTGCCCGCATAGACGAGTGTCAGTGGGGTGTTGGTGTCCCGGGATGACGTTTTGCCACCGTCATCCTGCCTGATGTTCGTGAGGTCAGCACAGCAGGGAATGACGGCCATGGGCTTGTTGCCCGTCTCCTGGGGATACCATTCGACCATCAGTTCCCGAGCTCGCTGGGTGAGGACCACGTAGGCGTCCGCTGCGGCCATGAGCTGACGTTCGGCTCGTTTGGTGAGCCGGAACAACCGTCCATTACGTTCCCAGACACCAGCGTCGACATACTCCTCGGCGAGCAGTCCGCGAAGATCGAACAAAAACTTCACACTGGTCAGTCGCTTCAAAAGGCGTCCCATTATGGCAGGCACATGACTGCGTGCGTGCACCAGTTTCACATCAAACTCGCGAATAATCTGACACCCCACGATCGTGCCGACTGCGACGTCCCAGAGAGTCGCAGGGAGTGTCGGTCGCTTGTGGTACGGCAAACGTCGCCAGACGATGCCCTGTGCGACCAGGCGCTCCTCCCAGATCCCGACGTCCGTCGCTGATAACACCTCGGGTTCGAACGTCAACAACACGATTGAATTGTCCGCAGTTGCAAGACCTTCGAGATACGCCACGACCTGCGTTTGCGTCAACGGGTCCAGTAGACTTTGATAACAAATGTAGAGCACACTCATGAGTCGACTCTCTCCGCAGTCAGAGCGGTCGATCCGGTGACCACATGCGTTGCCGACATCTCTCGGGACATGCGACGTGATAACGGGGGTTGTCTCGTGTGAGCGGCAGCGACTCTTGATTTGGGAATTAACGCCTCCAGCCCAATCCCCACCAAGGGAGACCACAGCAACCAGACCTGCACCCTCATTCGATAAGCCGTGCCGATGTTCCCGATGAAGATTGCATAGAGGCAGCACATGCCGATTGTGCATGCCAACAACACGACGACCGCCTGCGGATTACGTGACAATGCCTGTCCAATCCCCACGAGCACAAAGGCGTAGAGCACGACCCAAAGCGCAGTGTCGGGAATTGCGATGACCTGTCGCAGACTGTTGCCTTGAGTCGGCCACGGCACCGTGAGAAAGTACGTGACTCCTTGAGGCATTGCATCCAACGCACCGGAGACATTCGAGACATCCGTGTCATGGAGGTATCCGGAGTCAGCCATGGCCAGACCTCGCCGAATTTCATCGACTTGATAAAGCCCCTCATCAAGAGATGTTGGAATCTCATCATGAAACTGTCCAAGGCCCCTCGCCGTAATCACCATCATGCCCAGGATCGCGACTGCCAACATCTGCCTGACCATGACTGACGATCCTGAACGCTGCCCTATCTTCACAAATAACAGTCCCAGGCCAGCTCCGAGAGACATGAGGATTGCGAGATACAGTCTCAATGCAGAGAGTGCGACGAGACAAACCAGCAGCCAAGCCATCGAATGGGTCTCGAATCGGTGCTGCAGTCG
>JAJDEJ010000080.1 GCA_029259815.1 Planctomycetaceae bacterium
TCTTCCATGGTAAGATGCGTATACATCGCTGGGACTCCGTTCGAGTGAGGCTTCCTTGTTCACAACTGCCTCATTCGAACTCCCACCGATGTTCTCCATCAACTCAAACGTTGCACTTCAAGTTTGACGTCACCGAGGAAATCAACAGGGATCTTTCGTCGACGGAGATGACGCACGATGACTTCGCGGGCCACAGTTCGCTTCGTCACTGACTTGTTCGATACGGGGCGTGTCGTGCTCGATGATGATGCCCTGGCAAACTCACGTGATCTGTCGGCCATGTCACAGGCGCTCGTTGAGTTCGAGCAGACGTACCGCTCGACGCTGCCTCATGTGCCGCCCGCGCTGTCGGTCGACGCTGCGGAATGGGCCGGCAGTTTGCTGTACCGGGCGTGTCAGTTTCTGGTCTATCGAGAGCACGGCGAAGAGACGGTCATCGACCAACTCGCGACTCCTTGTCCGCTCTCCGCATCGCCTGCGGTGTGCTATGCCGTCGACTTGACCTTTCGGTTCGTGCCGGACCTCGTCCGCCTCGCGCGGGCGGCTGCTGAGGATGATCCGCTTGTCAAGCCGTTGCTACGCTGGGCAAGCGACTGGCCGCTGTCGTCCGTGGGGATCATGGGAGTTGAGGGTGTCGATGTCGAACCGTTCATCGACGATCCGTGTCTGCGTGCGATGTACGTGGATCGCATCATCGCGCAGACTGACCACTCTCGGCTGACGGATGAGTGTGTGAGAGAGGCTGTCCGTGAAGCCGTCGGCGCTTTCCCAACTTTGGCCCCTGACGTTCACCAGCATTCGACCCTCAGACAATCGACTGGCACGACATGACCGAGATCACGACTCCCGCTTCCGATGCTCGGCTCGACATCACAGTTCGGTTTAACGAGACCGTACTGTCGCCCATGAAGCGGGCCTTCATTGGCAAGGACGAGATTATCGACCTGTTCGGCATCGGACTCGTCGGTCGAGAGAACGTGTTTCTCCTCGGACCGCCCGGGACCGCCAAGAGTGCACTCGTCCAAGACCTCGCTCGCCGCATTGATGGGCAAGTGTTCGATTACTTGCTCACCCGATTCACCGAGCCGAACGAACTGTTCGGACCGTTCGACATTCGCAAACTGCGCGAGGGTGAACTTGTCACCAACACAGAGGGCATGCTCCCGGAGGCGTCGCTCGTGTTCCTCGACGAGCTGCTCAATGCAAACAGTGCCATCTTGAACAGCCTGTTGCTGGCCCTCAATGAGCGCGTGTTTCGACGGGGTCGTGAGACGCGTCGCCTGCCGACGTTGATGGTCGTCGGAGCGAGCAATCGGCTGCCGGAGGAAGAGGCACTCAACGCCCTGTTTGACCGGTTCTTGTTGCGGGTGCCGTGTGACAATGTCCCCCCAGAGCAGTTGGCGGATGTGCTCGACGCCGGATGGCAGCTTGATGTGCGGACAGATGAGTGGAGTGCAGGGGCCGGAGGAAAAGAGGGCCATCTGAAAGTCAGTGTCAATGACATTCGGCAAATGCAGTCGCTGTTGCACGAGGTCGACGTGATGACCGTCCGGGAGGCGTACACGGATCTCGTACACCGCTTGCGACACGCGGGCATCGATGTCTCTGATCGACGAGCTGTCAAGTTTCAACGCTTGATGGCAGCCAGTGCCATCCTCTGTGGACGCACAACAGTGCATCCCTCTGATTTATGGGTTCTGCGATACACGTGGGAGACAGAAGAACAACAGGAGGTGCTGGCCACGCTCGTTCAGGAAGCGATCGAACGGAATGTCGACGTGGACGAACCCGCGCGGCATCCGCGTTCTCACAGCAACGATGCGCCGGACCCAGAGGCACTGGCGCGCGACCTCGAGCGCGTGTCGGCTCGATTCGCCGAAGAGGACCTCTCCGCTGCGGATCGATCGTATCTGCGGGACCAATTGAGTGTTCTCGCCGGTCGATGTACGTGGGTGGCTGATGAGCAGCAACGACTGTTTCTCCAACAGAGAGTCGAGGAGATTTGGAAGACGACGGGAGAGTCGACATGACGCCCGCCTGGGTTGCTCGCCTGCCGCTCTCCGAAGCAGCCGCTGCGGGACGAATGCGGACCGAACGAGGGCTGCAGGCGGCAGAAGATCGGGACCATCTCTGGCTCCATTCGACGGAAACGAGTGAGGTCGTTGCGTTTCATCAAAATCTGCCGGAAGCAAGCTTCTTTCATGTGTTGAGTGATCGACAACTCGTGCCAGACGGCCATCTCGTGCCGACCGGTCGACTGCCTGAACTCGATTGGCGACCAATCTCAGAGGTCTTGAAGATTGATGTCCCAGTCGCGAAACACGCCGGTCGACCACAGATTCGAACGACGCTCCGCCTCGTACCGTCGTCAGTCGCGACGACACCGAATGTCCTGGTAACCACATTGGAGTCATGGGCCACGTATGCGGTGACGGCTCCCCAAGTGCGGCTGGACCGCTGGCGTTTCGCGGTGTCAACTGAGGGAGATGCCGTCATCCGGGGTGAACCCCTCCCTCCGCTGCCGGGTCGGTTGTACGTGGAGCAATCCGGTCTCGCCTGTGCAGCCGGATGGAAGTGGTCTCCCATCGTCGATGCTTCCGTACTACGAGAGATGATGGGCGTTCAAACAGACGATCTGGCGATGCTCGATGGCACAGATGTGAAACGTGCCGAGAAGTCCCCGAATCGTTCTGCGACGGCCCCCCTCTCCCCCCTGAGCAGCGAATCAATTCCGGACGACGTCATTGGGGGAAGAGGGGTTGGGGGTGAGGAGAACAAAGGCGACTTTGAATCTGTTCCCCCTCACCCCGACCCTCTCCCCCACAGCCATGCGTTTCAGGCAGCGGACACACATTGTGAGGGAGAGGGAGATGTGGTGACATCGTTCGATGACTTGCAACGTCGACATGACCGTCTCTGCGTGACCATTATCGAAGGCCGCGACTTCGCACAAGCGACGCGGTCAGCGGTGCGAGCTTCAAAGCAGGAGGGGTGACATGTCCGATGCGTACATGACGGCTCTCCAATATCTCACTCCTGCGAGAAACACATTCTGGCGATGGGCGGAGGGGATCGCTGTTGTCGTGTGGAATGATGAAGATCGTGGTAGCACGATTGCATTCGCTCCGGAGGTTCAGACGGTCATCGAACGACTTGATACTGAGCGCCTGCCGCCGATTGACGTTATCGTGCTGCTGATGTCGGCGTGTCGCGACAACTGGTTGGGCGAGGGTCGCGACGTCATCTCACTGGTGGATGCACTGGCGATCAAGCCAACTGCGACAACACGCATGTGGGCCGAGGAGGTCGTACATCGGTTGCATCGTGTGAGTGAGTTGCCACGCGAACTGCGGACGAACGCTCAGGCCAAGGCCGAGTTGGCGGCGATCGTGTTCGAACGCTTTCCGGTGAAGTCGCAGACTGTGTCGAGCGAAGTTGTCCTTGCTGCTTGGAATGAAGGTTTGACAATCGTGGACCCTTCGGATGAAAGGACTCCCGAGTGGACTGGTGGACCGCTCACAGTCACCTTACAGGCGATGGCGGATGGGTTGGATCGAGTCGATGCGGAGTCGCTGGCAGTTCGACTGCGGACGGGGCTCGACACGCTTCCCACTCGGTTGGAATTACCGCTCTACGAACAACCGGAGGAGCTGGTCGAACCACCACTGACTGTGCGGGAGTTGCTCGATGAACAGAAGGACGATGCTGAGTTGGGTGGGCTTGTACGGCTGGCACGAAACTTGATGGCCGTCGTGCACCTGCCCCGAGCCATTGTCGATCATGAGGACCTGCCGATGGGCGGCGTCTCGGACATCACCAATCGGGGGCCGCTCGATCGGCTGCTGTTGAGTGAGTTGGCATATGACGACGCAACGCTGATGACACGCGTGGCGCTCAACGAGGCGTTGTATCTGCGGCGGGAGACGCCGCCGGCGGAGCCGCCACGTCAGCGGGTGCTTCTCCTCGACAACGGGTTGCGAATGTGGGGTGTGCCCCGCGTGTTCCAAACGGCGGTCGCCCTGTCTCTGGCAGCGACGACGGACACTCACACCCAGACACTCGCCTTCCGTGCGGAGGGAGACGATGTCGTGCCGGTCGAACTGCGCACACGGGAGGGGTTGCTCGCGCATCTCGAAGCACTCCGTCCTGAAGCTCACCCCGGACGCGCCCTTGATCGATTCGCAGCATCGTACGATTCGGAACAGACGGACGTCGTTCTGGTGACAGGCGAGGACGTGCTGGCGGACGTAGACTTCCGACGGCAATTGAACGAGTCGGACCTCGGACCGGTCTATCTCGCCAGTGTCTCACGAACGGGCCGCTTCCAGCTGAGTGTGCACTCACCGCGAGGCGACAAGCCGCTCAAAGAGGCGCTCCTTGATGTCAACAAGTTGCTGGAAGCACCCGCACGACCGGTGCTGCCTTTGATCGACCATTCTCGCAGCATCGCCTACCCGGCCATTTTGCGAGTCGACCCATTCCCTCTCTTGTTGACTCACGCCGATCGCGAGCAAGCGACCTGGCACGTCTCGGACTATGGTACTCTCGTCCTGACGCACGATCGCCGCCTGATGCGGTGGGACAACGGCAAGCAGGGAGCGATGCAGCTCACCGACACGGCCCCGAAAGGTGACTTGCTGTGGTGGGATGTCACCCGTGACTGCGAGCACGTGCGGGCCGTCATCGGCAGGCAACACAACGGTCGGATGTGGTTGTTGACGCTCCGACTGGACGACGATCACTGCTCCGTTACCGATATCGATCTCCAACATCCTTACTTTCTACGCGTGTGTGAGCACGGCGGCGTCCTGTTCATCATCCGTGAGGGCATGGTCGACGTACACAGCCTCGATGATGGCTCACACCTCAAGAGCATGGTCATTCCACAACATCACACGCTGAAGGGAGGCCGTTTCTTCACGTCTTGGAACGCATGGCACGCACTGTCATACGACGGAGTCACTGCACACCTGGAGGAAGTGCCGACGGGAGACATTCCGTTTGAGAAGATTGTGACAGTGTTCGATAGTCGTCCGGCGCATGGACCGGTCGCACTTCAGAAGGATGGCTGTTTCTACTTCACCCATGATGAGACGGCGTGGCGGCCAAAGATCGAACTCACAAATATTGACCACCACAATGTCAGCCACGATGGTCGACGCGTTCAACTCCTTTCGACCAAAGGACGTCGGGGACACTCTCGCTACTACTCCGGAATCGTCGATCTGGAGACTCGTGAGGTGCTTTCGCAGTATGAGACGCTCGAGGCTGACGTCCCCTCAGATCTGCGAAATTTGCCTTTGCGCAACATCCGCACACGATTCCAGAGCATTGGAGTGGTCGACGGATCAAACCTCGTGCTCACGAGTCGCAGAGGGGTGAAATGGAAGATCGTTCTACGCAAGTCTCTCAACGTCGATGCGTCCACGAAGAACTTGAAGGACTTGCCACCGAAGGAGGCGCTCAGCGTTGGCATACAGCAGGCTGGACGTGAAAAGCAGGGGGATCAGCTCAAGCTCGTGATGATCACCAGTGCAGAAGCGGCACGGGTACGAAACGTTCGGACGTTTGAGCAGATGCGGCCTCCGAGCGATGTGGGGTATCGACTGCATCAGGCGGTTTGGAAGGATGGCAGCCGTGCCATTCTCGACTCGCGGGGATTGCTGCACCTCAAGAGCAGTGATGCCTCGATCCCGGAAGTGACGCTGGTGCTGAGTGAGTTGGAGGTCGCTATCTGGGTGTCGGATGGACGCATGTGGGGGTCATCCTATCACCTTGGTGACCGTCACTTCGCCAGCGATCTCCAAGATATCGTCAAGACGGTTCTCGCCCCATTCACAGAACGGATCACCTGACACGTCCGGCAACCGGGTGTCTACCACAAATCACAAACACAATTATGAAGCCCCTGTCCGTCAAACTCCGCTACTCGCATGAACCACAGCGGGAGGCGTGCGCGCGGTTCATTGCAGGGACGGACAGTGCAGTGTGGCTGAGGGTGATGGCGTCGTGGGGCCTCTCGCTCGTGGATGTACAGTTGCTGGTGCTGCCGCAGTCGGGGCAGGATGTTTCGCCGTTGGGGGTGCTCGTGGTTTGCGACGGCGTTCCCTCAACGGATCACGGCTCTCTGCCCTACGGTGTGGTCGGTGACAAGCTGTACGTGCCGGTCGAGACGACGTTCTCGCCATTCGTTGGAGACGACGAGTGGCAGACGCTGCTCAGCGATGACATGACGGCGTACGTTTGGCATCCCGTCGTGGGTTTGGTCGGGTACGAAGCGGACGACGTGCGTCGTGTGAGTGATCTCATCGAGCCATTGACGGTTAACGACGGTGACTGGTCGCGGGCCGAGCCGGGAGTGACGATCAACTCACGATTGTGGTCGATCGCGGGGCCGGAGTTGCCTTCGGCAGATGAGGTGCTCGGCACAGGGAAGGGGACGATTGGCACGAAGGTGGACAAGTTCGGCGAACTGTTGAGCGGACCCATGCAGAAGGCCGGTCAAGGAGTGCGCGCCGCTGCGGGTGCGGCCATGCTGCCCTTCGCAATGCTGGCAAGTAAGGTCGCGTCGATGATGCCGAATCGTGACGCGTCCAGCGGTAAGTCACAGGCGGCGAGCGGAGGTCACAGCGGCGGAACGGGAGTCGGCGGAGGGTGGGCCGCCAAACTGCTGAAGAAGACGTTCGACCTCCTGCATGCGCGAGACCGGCAGATTGACAAGCTGCTGCAGATGCTGCACTCGAATCCTGACGAGGGGCTGAAGTTCGCAATTCCCTTTGGAGGCAACTTCGGCGGAGCGTTTCGCGGGCTGGCGATCCCCGGCTTCTCCCTGATGTCGCGACTCGTTGACTTCAGCCTCGGCGGAATGAGTGGCGGCGGAGCGGTCGATCTATGGGACATCGATCCAGAAAGGCAGATGCGACTCCTCAACCGCTATCGTGAACTGGCCGAGCGTGAAGTTCGCCTGGGTCGCTACCGTCGCGCCGCGTACATCTATGCGACACTGTTGAACGACTTGCCGTCGGCTGCATCAGTATTGGAGAAAGGCAAGCAGTATCGCGAGGCGGCTGTTGTCTACAAGGAGAAATTGCAACGTCCCTGGGAAGCGGCGAGATGCCTGGAGCAGGGTGGCATGTTCGACGAAGCGGTCAAGCTGTACGAAGAGCTGGAAGCCTACGAGAAAATCGGTGACCTGTACGTTCGACTGGAACAACCAGATGACGCTGAGCGTGCGTTTTTACAAGCGGTCGATCAGCTCATGGAGAAGGAAGACTTCCTCGCTGCAGCCGAAATTCAGGATCGAAAACTCGACGACATTGATGCGGCACTGGCGACGTTGGATAGCGGGTGGCCGCGTTCTGAACAGGCAAGACAGTGCTTGGATGAGTCGTTTCGCATGCTGGGACGACTCGGACGTCATGATGCGGCACGACAGCGTGTGGCAGGTCACAGCCGATCGACGGGACAGGGCACACGCGCACCGACACTGGTCGAGGGACTCGCAGAGGCAGCAGTCACGTATCCCGATGACCTCGTGCGAGAGCACGCAGCCGACGTCGCACGGGTCGTTTCCTCACGCATTCTCGCCAGAGGGCGCGCCCGCTCCAAGCCAATCCTGGAGGCGATCCGACGGCTCGCCCCCGAGGACCACTTGCTGGAGCGGGACTGTCTGCGCTACCAGAGAACATCCAAGTCAACTACTCCGCCGTCGCCGGCTCCCAGGCGTCGTGCCAGGCAGTTGTCCGGCGGAGTAGAGACCTTCACACCCCAGCGAGTTCGTTCGATCGAGATTTCGACCACAGTCGATTGGCGAACCTGTCGTATGACCCAGAGAGGCTACTACCTCGCGGGTTATCAAGGACAGGATCTCATCCTGACCCGGGGCGGTTGGGGCGAAAGTAACGACAATCTACAGACCGTCATATGGTCGAATCCGGTATCTGCCGACTGGCCGATTCTCCTGGCAATTGGTCCCGTCGGAGAGATTCAGATCGGAATCGTCGATGGTCCACCACTGCCTCCCATGACGATGACTCCGACCGACAGGTTTCCTGGCCAAGTGACCGCCGAGACGCCGGTATGGCTGGGTGAGTACTTGTGTGGTTTCAATTCGACTCCGACCGGAAGGCTGTGGAGCGTGAACTATCCACCGACCACGTTGCAAGGCTTCGATGCAGACGGGACCCCTTCGGTGACGAGACCAATTCCCCAC
>JAJDEJ010000009.1 GCA_029259815.1 Planctomycetaceae bacterium
CTCGTTCTTCCATGGTAAGATGCGTATACATCGCTGGGACTCCGTTCGAGTGAGGCTTCCTTGTTCACAACTGCCTCATTCGAACTCCCACCGATGTTCTCCATCAACTCAAACGTTGCACTTCAAGTTTGACGTCACCCCCCGGATGACAGAGCTTCGTTACCTTCGTTTCCTCCTGTCCAAACCCGACTGCCTGAGCATGAAACCAATACTCTCCCTCGTGCTGACACTCTTGTTGTGCTCTCCAGTGTCAGCTGACGACGAAGCGCTTGGTGGTGCGAAAGAGCCCAAGCCGGAGATGACTCTCAAGCGGAACTGGCAGTCGAAGCGGGTACATCAACTGGCCCTCCGGTACATTCTGTTGGGACGATTGGACGACGCAGACAGTTTTCTCAACGACTACCTGAAGGATCATCCCGACGATGCGGAGACGCATTACATGCTGGGGGTGCTTCGTGGACAGCAAGGTCAAATTGAGCAGGGACTTACACATCTTGAGAAGGCGGTCGAACTCGGATTGCCCGCTGGACGCATCGTCGCTGGTCCGCGTGAAGTGATGCAGTCATTCGAGGAGACTGAGTACCTCCGCGAGACAAAGAAGGAGTTTGACAGGAATGCGGTGCATGGTCCGTTGATAGGAAACGTCACAGATAACTCGGCAACATTTTGGGTGCGTGTTGCAAATGAGTCATCGGTAAGATTCGCAGCTGCCCCGGCGTACATGTTCAACCAGAATGTGGATCAGGCCGCTGAGCTATTGAAAGAGGAGACATCCCAAAAATCAGATCGTGCTAATCGATACAAAGTCAGAACCTCCAAAACTGTGCAAGCGACAGCGGAGAGCGACTTGACTGGCGTCGCCACGATCACAGGGCTGGAGGCGGAGACGGAGTACTTCTACCGTTACTTCATCGACGATCAGCCCAGCCAACTGCGAGGCGAATGGTTGTTTCGTACGTTTCCCAAGGCAGGCAAGCCATCCAAGTTCTCGCTCGCGTTCGGTGGCGGGGCGGGGTTCGTTCCGGAGAACGAACGCATGTGGGACACGATCGACTCGTTCGGTCCACGGCTGATGCTCTTGCTGGGCGACAATGTCTACATTGATGATCCCGAGTCGCCCGTGATGCAGCAGTACACGTATCATCGCCGACAATCGCGGCCCGAGTGGCGACGGCTGACGGCTCATACGCCCACGTTCACCATCTGGGACGATCACGACTTTAGCGTCAACGATTCCTGGGGCGGCCCGCACGTCTCTGTCCCCGAATGGAAGATCCAACACTCATGGCCCATCTTCCAGCAGAACTGGGCCAACCCGCCTTACGAGAGCAGCGACATCCCCGGCTGCTGGTATTCGTTCAAGGTGGGCGATGTCGACTTCGTGATGCTCGACTGCCGCTACTACCGCACCGATCCCGAAGGTGACGACCCCACAATGCTCGGCCCCGAGCAGCTCGCATGGCTTAAGAAAACACTCAATGGGCTGACCGGCACCTTCAAGGTCATCTGTTCCTCCGTCCCCTGGGACTACCGCACCAAAGGCGACAGCCTCGACACCTGGAACGGCTACAAGAGCGAGCGCGACACCATATTTGACTTCCTCGACGAGCACGACATCGAAGGAGTGCTCCTGTTCTCAGCCGACCGTCACCGCAGCGACGCCTGGCGGATTGATCGTGAAGGCTCCTACCCGCTCTACGAATTCAACTCCTCCCGCCTGACCAACCAGCACGTTCACAAAACAATGGAGGACGCAGGCGCCCTCTTCTCCTACAACGCCAAACAATCCTTCGGCCTCGTCGAGTTCGACACGACTCTTGAAGACCCCACCGCCATATACACCGTCATCAACATCGACGGCGAACGCGTGCACGATCTCACCGTGCGACGCAGTGAGCTGCAAATGCCCTGAGAGTGGAGATCACGCCTGTGAACCATCTCGACCATGAAGAAAGCGAACCGTTCGTGAAACGACATTGGTTTCGGAGGCTTCTCTTGCCAATCGTTGTGATCAGCATCTTTGCAATGCTGATGAGCCTGCTGCTTCCGAGGCCCGGTGGCGGTAGGGCTGCGCCAAGTTCCATTTGTAGTTACAATCTTCGAACTCTCGTTCTCGCACTTCGCAGCTATCACGACGACTACGGATCGTTTCCTCCTGCTTACACTGCCGACACGGAGGGAAGACGGCTGCATAGTTGGCGGACTCTCATCCTGCGGCATGTCTTTTGGCAGCCATTGTACGAGCGAATACGTCTCGACGAGCCATGGGATTCGCCGCACAATCTCGCGACATTCGGCTACATGGATGGATGGCCGGACATCTTCGGCTGTCCCTCTGATCGCAATTACTCAGACGGAACATTCCAAACTAACTATCTCGCCATCGTGGGCCCCTCGACGATGTGGCCGGAGAAGGAGAATGAATCTCGGAGACATGAAGACGTCACTGACGGCGAAAGTGAAACGATCATGATTGTCGAAGTTGCAGACTCGGGCATCTCGTTTTTTGAACCCCGTGATTTACAGTTCGACGAACTCAGCTTTCAAATCAATGACCCACAGGGGCTTTCACCCAGCAGTTTGCATAACGGCATCATCAATGTCGCGTTCGCAGACGGTCGTGTTCGCTCCCTTGCTGAAGACACATCTCCAGAGCAATTAAGGGCGATGCTGACTGTCAACTGTGGAGAGACGATCATTTTGGAATGAGTTTGAGAAACGAAGGGAACAAAGAGAGTCGATCGAGGCATACTTCGTTACCTCCTGTTCAATCCTACCGCTCAATTGTTGTCACTCAGTACTCTCTCCGCCCAGAATGATGAAACGAATTTGATTGGGTTCAATCGGACGAACGTTGAGCGCGTCGGTGGGAATTTGACTCATCAGGTCCGAACTGATGCTGCCCGCGTAAGAGTCCAGGTATGATTTCTTCACGACCGATCCCTCTTGAAGGCATGTCGACCATAAGAGCGGCTGACCTGCCGGGAAGATTTCGTTGTATGAGGTGCGAACCGCCTGCGGGAGTCCTTCCGGGGCATAGCCAAAGTTTCCAACACTGAGTGGATCACGAATCAGGTCTGAAGTGAGATCACCCGGGAGTTGATCGAGTCGCTCGGGAAACTGTCCCTCTTCGATTTGGTACTGCTGTAATCGCAGTACGACCTGAGTTCCGTTCCAGATCGTTTGACTCAATTTCTGTGCCGTCTTGTCCCTGTTGATTCCAAGTTCGACCTGGGCGACGTAATTCCCCCCGGCTGTGGTGGGAGTCGTATGGACCCAGCGAGTCAAATTCTGCTGAGAGATGGTCGGGGGCGGTGGTTGCGAACTGGTATCAAGTTCGGCCAAGTGGGCTTGCGTGAGGGCACCGAGCAGTTTGAGAGTTCGTCGGCGTTCGGTCGCGTACAGTGGTGAGGTGTATAACTCCGGACCAAACGGTCGTTTCTGGATTTCCGAGTCCCAGTCGGGAAGCGTGCCTTCGAGAAGCTGACGTTGTTCGACGTACTGATTCTTGATGAGGTCGACGAGGCGTGGCGGATTGTGGGGGTGCTCGCGAAACCAGTCAATCGCCTGCTGCAGTTGGTCACTCGACTGCCTGTCTGCGGTCGCCCAGCGGGTCACTTCGATCAACAACAGATTGTGGATCCCGAGAGCCTCCCACCACACAGAAATGTCGGTCGTACTTCGCGCTTTGGCGGACTCGATGACCAGTCCGTCACGCAGCAACTGCCAGCTTGCGGAAAGACGTGAAGCCTCACTCGCGAAATTTGCTGCCATACGGAGCGAGTTCCCGAGAAGACGAATTGAACGATCAGATAAGTCCCATGGGGCCACCTTTTGGTTTGGTCTCCTCGTCTCTTCGATGTTCTCTGCAAAATTGTCAGCCGCTGTCACGAGCTTGTCGATCGCAACATCCCGTTGCTCGTCAGTCACAGGGTCGGGATTGACGGGGACTGGAATCGGCTCACCCGCTCCCCTCTCTTTTCCCGCTCCGGCAGATTCCTTCGCGTATTGCTCCGCATCCAAGGCCCGTTTCAGCGACCAGAAGTTCGCAATCTTCTCACTCACCTCCAATTCTTGCTGGTCGAGTAAGCGAATCTTTTCGGGATTAGTCGTGGTCGATTTCAGTAATGCGTGCCAGTCGAAGCCGGGGCCGACGTCGGGAACCTGCTCGGCCCGATAGACGGCTGAGCCCAGGACACACGTGATCACCGGCAGAATGACCCACGCGACCTTTTGGCTCAGCCGACGCCACGATCGGTCATCGACCAGCCATGCGGAGACGGTCGTCCACGTTCCGGCCATCATCGCCAGCAGAAGCGGACCGCACGCGACGAGCAACGGGACGTCATAGTAAATCTTTGCGTAGAGCCACGAGATGAACAGCACTGACATGAGCCCGGCAATCGTGATCGCGACGACCGAACGCCTGAACCACAACGCACACAGATGTCCGACGGCATACAGCAATAACGTTGCCCAGACAACAAATGCCCCCTGTAAGCCCCAGCCACTGAGGTCATTGGGAAATCGCAGCAGGTTCATACTGCTAAAGCTCGCATTGAGAGATTGGGCCACTGAGAGTGTCTCGTCGCGAATCCCCCTTTCCACGAGACGGGTCCCAAGAGCCGCATCGTACAGTCCGAAGACCAGAATCAGTGCAACGGTCATTGGTAGCCAGATGACATGCTTGCTGCTCCAGACAGCTGTCCGGTTCAGGCCCCGCTCGCCGAGGAAGCGGTGGGTTTGTTGCTGTTGATCACCCAGACAGGTCATCAGGCCGCAGACAACAGGAGTCGCAAGCAGATAGACAAATTGACCGGGGAAGAGACCGAACCGCGGTGCGAGATCGACCATCAGAACACCCAGCAGTCCCCACCAGAGGAGGAATGGCACAGCCGACTTGAGTTCTCGCCACAGTAAGACCGCGAATGTCCGCATGCCCAATGTGCGCCGCGAACTGGCCCAGCGAACGACTGCAAGCGAGAGACCGATTGACTTGCCCGTTTGCGTGGATGATTTGGAAATTCGCGTTTGCCACGGCAGACGCAGCGGTTCGTTCTGCAGCCACCGCCCGATCAGCCAGAGATCGATTGCGGCCAGGATCAGGTAGAAGCAGTATCTCACCACGATCACAGTGCCGGTGTATTCCGCCAGCGGGTTCATAATGATTCCCGTGACCAGAAACTCACACAGGACGCCGCAGACAATCACGACCATTACATGTGAGAGCAACAGCGAAAGGAGCAGACTCCAGAGCAGGCATCCGAGAACGCCGGGGATATAGTTGACGAGATGATCCTCCCATTTCATGAAGCCCCGAATGGTCTGAGGAGTTGAGTCGAGCGACCAGACGAGCTGACCAAACGCGAAGGCGACTGCTCCAAAACTGACGACGCTCAGAAAGGCGAACAACAATTTGCCAAGAGCCAGATGCGACGTCGACGCGGGCAACGTCTGGAGAAACCGATCGGTGGAAGATTCGCGTTCTTCAGCAAACAGCAGTGCGCCGCACGTCGCAGCAAAGCAATACGTCAGAACGGTCGCCACATAGAAGGGAAATGCACGAATGGTCGTGAACGGCGCCGACTTCACCAGAAACAACACTTGCAACAGGAATGTCCCCACCATGAGCGACAGCCAGATGCGCCACTGGGAGCGGAACTCTTTCCAGATCAGACGCTTCACGCTGGGGTGGAACATGGTTTCCTCGGTCGCTGGATTCGCAAGAATTCAGCCGTGACGATGTGAGCACTTGTCTGAACTCTTGCGAGTTCAGCTACGAGTTAACTGAACATGGTCACCGCGTTTTCTCATGCCTGCATTGGAACGGGATCATTCGATGGCGTGCGTCGGTATTCGCGGAGCATGACGAGCAGGATGTCTTCGAGACTCGGGTGTCTCACCTGGAACGGCGTGTCGATTCCGACCGCTTCCGTCAGGAGTGACTCGTCGAGGTTGCGGACCATCCAGATGTGTTCGTGGCCGAACTGCACGTGAGCGAGGGTGTCGCCGGGGATCGTGGGCGGTTGCATGTTGACGTCGCCCAGCGTGACGGTGACTTCTCGAGTGTCACGTTTGAGGTCTTCCAGTCGTTCGACGCAGACGAGCTTGCCGTTCAGCAGGATGGCGACCATGTCGGCTACGCGTTCGACTTCGTTGACTTGATGACTCGACAGCAGGACTGAGCGCCCTTCGGCGGCGACGTCGACCATGCTTTCGAGGAACTCGCGGCGGACGAGCGCGTCGAGTCCCGAGGTTGGTTCGTCGAGGATCAGCAGTTCGGGTCGATGTGACAGTGCGAGGGAGAGAGCGACCTTCGCCTTCTGACCTTTGGAGAGTGTCTTGATCTTTTGACCGTCTTCGAGACCGAAGCGGTTGGTGTACTGAGCGTAGACGTGTTGGTAGCCGGGGGAGTAGAAGCCGGCGGCGAACCAGCCGATCTCGGCGACCGACATCCAGTCGTACAACGACAACTGCTCGGGCACGTATCCGACGCGGCGTCGGATTTCGAGGTCATAGCGGCAGCTGTCCATGCCAAGCACTTCCGCGCGACCACTGTCGGGACGTTCGAGACCGAGGAGAATTTTGAGAGCCGTCGACTTACCGGCTCCATTCGCTCCGAGGAGAGCACACACGGTCCCCGGCGGCACGTCGAGCGAGAGGTTGTCGAGAGCTGTCGTGTGACGGAAGCGTTTGCTGACTTGTTGTAACGAGACGACAGGTGTCATGCGGTCTCCCCGGTGGTGACTGGCTTTAGTGAGTTGTCGGCGTCGAGAGATTCGAGTCGGTGCAGTTCAGACTCGACGAGTTGGCGGATTTCGTCAGGAGTGATCTGATTGTGATGGGCCTCGGCGAGCACGATCCGCAGGCGGTCGCGGATGAGGTCCAGCCGCTCTGCGTTGCACTTGGCCGGTGCTTCCGGCGTCACAGCGAGGCCCGTGCCACGGATGGGAATCAGCACACCGTCAGTCTGCAAATCCCGATACGCCCGCGACACCGTGTTGGGGTTCACTGCGATCCGCCCGGCCATCTCACGGACGGACGGGACATGTTCTCCGACCTGCAGAGCCTTGTTCGCGATAGCGAATTTGACCTGCCGACAGATCTGCTCATAGATTGGGATGCCGTTTGAGGCTTCAATATGCAGTTGCACTGGGTTCTCCTAGTGTCCTATCACGATAGTACAGTAGTCGCTAGTGGCGGGAGATGCAAGCGTTTTTTTTGGGATTTTCGCGACCATTCCCACAGTACCCGGTCTTCTGAGGGCAGCAGGAGTGCTTCGCTGCCAGTGATCTGCGCGCCCACGATTCTCAAGTGATTGCCGTAAAGAGAAGAGAAAGGCCTCCACAACCATTGCCCGACTGTGACGATTGCGGGGGCGAGTGCCCCTTGTGGTCATTCGGCTTGGCGAATCGACCGGCAAGTCGCTGAGTTCGGATTGGCTTCGCCGTCAGGCGCGGTAAGAGTTAGGATGCCGGTCTACGAGTTCACTCACGGAGGCGACGTTTCACACTCATGATCGAAGTCTCCGACCTCAGCAAGTCGTTCGTGGATCTCAAGCGCGGGGCCGTAACGGCGCTCGAACGTGTGTCGTTCGAAGTGCAACCCGGTGAGATTTATGGTCTGCTGGGACCGAATGGCGCGGGGAAGACCACTTGCCTGCGGATCTTGAGCACCGTTCTGCAGCCGACGTCCGGACGAGCCGTCATCGCCGGGTATGACGTCACAGAGCACCCGCAGGAAGTGCGAGCCAGCATTGGCTTCATGTCGGGCAATACGGGCATTTACGACCGCATGACAGCGTGGGAGATGGTCGAATACTACGGTCGACTGTATGGCATCGACGAACCGACATTGCAGTCTCGACTCGAAGATATCTTCGAGACTCTCCAGATGAACGAAATCCGCGATCTGCTCGGCTCCAAAATGTCGACCGGCATGAAACAGAAGGTGTCGATCGCACGCACAATCGTGCATGATCCGCCCGTACTGATCTTTGACGAGCCGACCTCCGGGCTCGACGTCCTCGTCGCACGGGCCGTGCTGCAGGCCATCGAGTATCTTAAGGGTCAGGGCAAGTGCATTATCTTCTCGACGCATATTATGCGTGAGGTCGAGAAGCTGTGCGACCGTGTCGCGGTGATTCACAAAGGACGAATCCTCGACAGTGGCACCGTTGAGGAATTGGAATCAAGACACAATCAGCCGGATATGGAAGAGTTGTTCTTTGAGTTGATTCAACGCCACGATGAAGAACTTGTCCATGGCGGCGTGGGGATTGCGGAGGGAGTTTGAGGAGGATCTGAAATCTCAAATCTTGGATTTCAAAACCTGACTTGTCTCCCAAGCATTTCGCTCATCAACTCATCAACTTGTCAACTCATCAACCTGTCAACTCATCAACTCCGCCCGTGAATTGGAACAACGTCAAACTCGTCTTCCTGCGTGAGGTCCGTGACCAGCTCCGTGATCGACGGACGTTGTTCATGGTGGCCGTGCTGCCGTTGCTGCTTTATCCGGCGCTCGGGCTGGGGATGCTGCAGATGACGCTGCTGTTTCAGGAGCAGACACGCACGGTCGTCATTCTGGGAGCCGATGATCTGCCACCCCCGCCGCTTGTGGATGGCGATCGGTTTGATGCGCAGTTCTTCGAGTTCCCCAGTGATTCTGACAAGTTGCGAGTCGTCACCGATGCGACAACAACCGCCGAGCTGCACGACGTCGATCTGGGACAAGGAGAGTCAGACGCCGAAGTTGTCAGTGTCGCAGACCAGCTTCGCGGTCAGGTGAATGACCTCGTCAGGCTTGAGAAAGAAGTCGAGTCAGCCCGTGAGGGGGGAGATGCGGTCGAACAGGAGGTTCTGGACGCACGGGTTGCTGCGATCAAGGGAGAAGTGGGCGAAGCAATGTCGACCGCCGGCATTCAGGTGCTGATTCTCGTGCCCGAGGGGCTCAAACAGCACATTGCTGAGATGAATACGAATCTGGCGGATGGCCAGCAGGACATGTTGGACGTCAATCCTCCCCGTCTGCAGATCGTGCGAAACAGTGCGGACGAAAAGTCGCTGATGGCTTACCGACGTGTGCGAGAGGCTGTTGGCAATTGGGAGGATCAACTTCTCCAGGAACGGCTCGCGTCAGCACAATTACCGGAGTCGTTTCCGGACCCGGTGAACCCGGACCAGATCGATCTGGCCCGCGATCAACAATTAGCTGCGAACGTCTGGAGCAAACTCTTTCCCGCCATGCTGATTGTGATGGCGGTCACAGGTGCGTTCTATCCAGCAGTTGACCTTGGGGCAGGCGAGAAAGAGCGCGGCACCATGGAGACACTACTCATTAGCCCGGCGACGCGGACGCAGATCGTCATCGGCAAATTCCTGACGGTGCTGCTGTTCAGCATGGGGACGGCCCTGCTCAATCTCGCGAGCATGGGCTTCACCGGCAAGTACATGCTGTCGATCGCCGGGGCCGGTCAGATGTCGAAGTTGGGTGACGTCGCGCTCCCTCCCTTGACGTCGATGATGTGGGTGGTCGTGCTTGCGGTCCCTCTCGCGGCCCTGTTCAGTTCGTTGAGCCTGGGGCTGGCGATGTTTGCCCGCAGCAGCAAGGAGGGGCAGTATTACCTCACGCCATTGCTGATGGTCACGATGGGGATCACCGTGTTCTGTCTTTCACCCGCCGTCGAGATCACGCCGTTCTACAGCGTGATGCCCGTGATGGGGCCGGCCCTGTTGCTCAAAGCAATGTTGCTCGCGAATGCGGAGGTGTCCTCGCTGTACTGGTATGCGGTTCCTGTGCTGCTCACGAGTGTGGGATATTGCGCTCTCGGTCTGTGGTGGGCGATCGAGCAGTTTCAACGCGAAGACATCCTGTTCCGTGAATCGGAGCAGTTCGACCTCAGTCTCTGGGTCAAGCATCTGCTGCGAGACAAGGACCCCACACCCAGCTTCGCAGAGGCGGGGATTTGTTTTGGAATGATCATGCTGTTGCAGCTGGTCGCGATGCGGTTCATGGGTGGTGCGATACTCGGACTCGCTGAGGAGCAGGTGCCCCTCCGCATGATGCAGCTCCTGATGATTCAACAACTGGCCATCATCGCGACGCCGGCGTTGATGATGGGCGTGATGCTGACGACCAGTTTTCGCAAGACGTTCAAACTGTATTGGCCATCGCTCAAGTTCCTCGCTGCAGCCGCCGTTCTGGCACCGGTGCTTCATCCGCTGACGGTTGAGTTGTCCCAATTCCTCGGACAACACTTCTTCCCTCAGTTGCCGGAGAGCGCTCAAAAAGCGATCGCTCCCATGCTTGACGCAAATCAGCCTTGGTGGCTCGTGTTACTCGCGTTCTCGATCGCACCGGGCATTTGTGAAGAGCTTGCCTTCCGAGGTTTCATCCTCAGTGGGTTTTCACGCAGTGGACGGATGGGACTGGCGATTGTGATGTCGAGCGTGCTCTTCGGCGTGATGCACATGTTTCCGCAACAGGTGTTCAATGCGGCTCTGTTGGGTCTCGTGCTCGGCTTGCTCGCCGTCCGATCGAACAGTCTGTTGCCCGGCATCCTGTTTCACATCATGTACAACGGCATCGAGGTGATGCGGAACCGCATCGACCCCGGCTTCTGGACATCCGCACCGATGGACTGGCTGGTGACGGTCGAGGCTGTCGGCGAGCAGACCCAGGTGCGGTACGACTGGCCGCTGCTGGCGATTTGCGGCGTCATCGCGTCCATTCTGATCACTTGGTTGGTGCGGCATGGGTCCGTTTTTTGTGAAGACTCTGTGAAGAAATCGTCGGACTCTGACGCCCTCTCGGGCGCGACACCTGCGTGAGGCCGTGAGAGTCACTCGTTCGACGCCGGAGGCGTCGGCTTGGGGCAGCGTTTTGCACCGGATATCGTGTGTGGTACCTCGCTGGGCGACCTGCTACACTCCCGGCCCTTGATTGCGATCCCCGCCCCGAGTTTCGCTGCTTTCCACTCCCCGTTTTTGCTGATCTGTGCCCACCATGCGTCGCGACGACGTCCGAAATATTGCCATTATTGCCCATGTCGACCACGGGAAGACCACTCTCGTCGATGCTCTGTTGCGTCAGAGTGGGCAGTTCCGACACTCTCAGCTCCAGCAGGACTGCATTCTCGATTCCAACGATCTGGAGCGCGAGCGAGGCATCACGATCCTCGCGAAGAACATCTCCGTCACCTACAACGGGGTGAAGATCAACATCATCGACACGCCCGGTCACGCCGACTTTGGCGGTGAGGTCGAGCGCGTTTTACGAATGGCTGATGGAGCGATCATCCTCGTCGATGCCTTTGAAGGGCCGAGACCGCAAACTCGGTTTGTGCTCACGAAGGCTCTCGAAGCCGGACTGCGGCCATTGATCGTCATCAACAAGATCGACCGCCCCGATTGTCGCCCGGAAGACGTGCATCTCGAAACGGTCGAACTGATTCACGATCTGGGAACCGACGACGCCCTCGACATCCCAACTCTGTACGCCAGTGGTCGCGACGGGTATGCGAATCTGGATCCGGAAGCAAGGGGTGGTGACATCCGCCCTTTGCTCGATGCCGTGATCGAGCATGTCCCCGGTCCGGATGTCGACATCAACGGGCCGTTTCAGATGATGGTCACGAGTTTGCAGTGGTCCGAATACGTGGGCCGGGTGGCGATCGGTCGGATCTCCGCCGGCAGTGTCAACACCAACGACGCGGTCGCCATTATGACGGCGGATGGGACCGCGAAGCCGGCCTCAATCGATGCGATTGAACTCTTCGACAAACTGGGCCGAACAAAGGCAGACGTTGCGACGGCCGGTGACATTGCAGCGCTGATCGGTCTGCCGGACGTCGAGATCGGCGACACGATCGCCTCACGAACCAACCCGGTCGCACTGCCGCGGATCACGGTCGATGAGCCGACGTTATCGATGGTGTTTACGATCAACTCCTCGCCGCTATCGGGCAAGAGCGGCAAGTTCCTCACCAGCCGTCACTTGCGAGACCGGTTGCTCCGCGAACTCGAATCCAACGTGGCCCTGAAGGTCGAGGAGACGCAGCAAAAGGAAGTCTTCAAGGTCTCCGGTCGCGGACTGTTGCATCTGTCGATCCTCATCGAACAGATGCGGCGCGAGGGGTACGAACTCTCAGTCGGTAAGCCGGAGGTGATTCGCAAGCAGGTCGACGGCAAATGGCACGAGCCGTTCGAACTCCTCGAAATCGATGTGCCGACCGAGGACGTTGGGTCTGTGATGGAACTCGTCTCCAATCGTCGGGGACAGTTAGAAGAGATGTCAGCAGGAACCACCGGTCACTCACATCTTGAATTCTCGATTCCGGCTCGCGGCCTGATTGGTCTCAGGACACGCATGTTGAATGCGACCCGTGGGCGGGCGGTGATTCACAACCGCTTTGATTGCTACAAACGGGCTGAGGGCGAGGTGCCGCGCCGCAAGAACGGCGTGATGATCTCCCAAGTGAGCGGTCAATCGACCGCCTACGCGCTCTGGAAGCTGCAGGAACGATCGGAACTCTTCATCGGCTCCGGTGCTGCCGTTTACGAGGGTATGATTATTGGTGAGAACTCTCGCGAGAACGATCTGGTGGTCAACCCGGTCCGCGAGAAGAAGCTGACGAATGTGCGTTCGTCCGGTGCCGATGATGCCATCATGCTGCAACCGCCGCGCGACATGTCGCTGGAGATCGCTCTGGAGTACATCGAGTCAGATGAATACGTCGAGGTGACGCCGGTCGCGATTCGACTGCGGAAGATTTGGCTGACCGAGAATGAACGCAAACGCCGCGCTCGAGCGGGGTGACGGGTCCTGCGAAGGTGACGAGCCGGTTTCAAAACCGCGATTTACGAGGGTGTCGGGAGCGAGGCAGGATGGCCCTGCAATCAACCGGCCCGGGCCTTCCCGTTGGTCAGAACCAGCCACGCGAAGTTGATGTTTGGAAACCGGCTCACATCACTGGGCTGACGGAAGTGGTTCGATCAACCAGCCCCGGCGAACAACACTTCGCGCCGGTGCAACCGGCAGCTTTTCTCCCGACAGTTGCTCGATCGCCCACCCGATCGCATGGCCAACAGGTGTTGCATGGATTTCACCCCCGAGCAACTCTTTCAGGGGCTTCAATTGGGATTTCGCCCGCATGCGTCCGATGGAGATCGCACTCATGCGTCGGACAAGTGGAAGTTCTTCCACCATCCCATTCACGTCTTCGATGCGACCCATCAATGCAGCGGCCAACTCTTCATTGGGGTGCCCTTCCAACAGCACGCCTGCTGCCCAGATGCCTGCGCTACGTGACTTCTCACGGGTGACGTCTTTTGGCAAATGGCGAATGATACTTGCGATCGCCCGCTCTTCTCTCAGAACCGCACACGCTTCAAACAAATGGCCGAGTTGCATGTCGCCGTACGGGATTGACGGCTTGCCGATCGATTCACGTTTAATCTTCTTGATGATGTCGTCGGCCGTCTCGGGGACAGCCAGAACTCGTAAACCCCAGGCAGAGGTCACCATCACCTCGGGCCGCTCTGAGCGTAACAGCTGAACCAGTCGAGGCGCGGCCGGCTTGTGATCAAGCGCAACAAGCAGGACGGCTGCCTGTTCCTGTGCTCGCCAGTCCTTTCCTGTCATTTGGGTCATTGCCAGTTCGAGGACCTGTTCGCGAAATGTTTCATCTTGCCCAAGGGTGAACAGCGCCTGTCGAGCATCCGTCCGTACGTCGGGATGGGCATCATTGAGCAAGGCTGCAATCATCGGTACCCGTTCTTCAGTGACTAAAGCCGCGTACGCATCGAGTCCACATTGGCGGATCTTTGGATCACGATGTTGCAGGGCAGCTTCGGCGAAAGGAATCGCGAGGTTCGGGTCGATGTTCAGCAGTGAACGCATCGCCTGGGCAGCGACGGTCGGCTCCTCATGTGAGGCAAGCGTCGTGAGCAGCGTTTGTGCACCATCTCCCGAATCCTGCCCGAGTAGCGAGAGGGCACAGAGGGCGTCAATGACATCTGCCCCCACGAGAGTGGCCGCTTCGTCGTTGAGTCCGCCTGATGAGATTGATCCGGCGGCTCGTGCTGCGGAAAGACGGAGATCACTCGGTCGAGACTGGTTCAGTGCAATCTCGACCAGCAACGGAACTGCTGATTGTGCTTGGGTGGTGGCAACCCCCTCACACGCCAGAATCAAGTCGCGCCGACGAGTATTCGGATCCATCAACCGCTGGAGCCAGACATCGATCGTCGGTTGGTGTGCCCAGAGTGCAAGGGCCGGCTCAATGAGCATCCGCAGTTGTGAGTCCCCCTCTTGAGCCACTTGGAACAACAAGGTGGCTGCGCTCGAAACGTCCAACTCGATCAGTGCTCGACTCAAGGCGAATGTGACAGACGGATGCAGATCGGACGACTTCAGAAGGTCAACGAGGTCGGGACCGCAGACTTCCAGCCCTGGGAATCCCTCAGCATGGGCGGTAACGATGCAGTCTGCGGCCGCTTTCACAAGGTCCGGCTCGGTCCGCTTGAGAGTGTTCTGCCAAAGAGAGATCGCCCCTTCCGGGAGCACAGGTTCGGCGACCGGCACGTTTAACTCCGGGTCGGACATCATCAGGTATTCCGGCTGGATGTCCTGTGCAGTTAGCGGAGTTTCACATATGACAATCGCCAACAAGGTCATGACGATGATGTGACGGCATCGAGAGGAAAACACTTGACCGGAGCGGCACATCATGATGTTACTGAGGGCGAGAGACACGGTGAGTCCGCCAGACGAGCAGCAGAAAACAGAGGAGTGATCCCGCCCCAAGAATCCACCAGTTGGCCGGAACAAGGTTGTACTCCGTAAAGCCAGGCACGCGGATCACCGAGAAGCCGGCAGCGATCGGATTGACGAGAAGTGCCTTCTCAACAGTGCTATGCCCGAACGGAGCGCCGCGTCCGAGCCAGATGAGCAAGGGAGCTGCACACACGATCAGCACGACCGCGTACGCTGCAGCCGTCGCAGAGACCGTTTTGCGAAACAGACTCCCGACGGCAGCACTGCAAAGCATCACAAACAGGGCCGTCATCAGCAGGCAAATGGCCACTCGACGCACTTGAAACCATTGACCGGGATCGATTGCGACCATCACCAGATAGCCGGGCAATGTTGCGAGCAAGATCAGCCCGAGTGTGAGAATCACTGATAAGATTTTGCCCCAGACGATTCGCCAGATCGACATGGGAGTGGACTGCAAGAGCACCCACCCGCCCGTCTCGTGTTCGGTCGCGATCAATCCCGCTGCCAGACTCGGCGTGATGAGAACGATCAAGGCCACCTGCAGCACAACCATGATGCCCCCCACGCTGGCGACATCCCAACTGACCGTCTGCGTTGTCGTCAGAATCGTCAAGGCGAGCGAGATGATTCCACAAATCGCAATGAGTCGTAGCAGCCAATGCAGACGACCGAACTTCCGGCAGCGAAATTCCTTGACCATCACGGGATTCGTCAGAGGCCCGATATAGCCGGATCGGCGTTTGGGATCGATGATGAAGAAGGCACGCCTCAATGACCGGACTCCGAGGCTTTGGTCGTCAGCGATCATGCCCGAGTCGCGGGCCGAATCAACCAGACTGAAGTTGAGTCGGCTGATGGTCCATAACGAGGTGACCACCACGGCGATGGAAGAGATCGCTGAGAATCGCAGAACGATGTTCTCCGTCGTCGCCAGTCCGGCGCTTCCCAGATCGGCTGCACCATGCAATGACATCATCGCTGAAATGGGTGACAAAGCTCGTATCCAGGAGATGACCGTTCCAGTGAATCCACCCGTTCCCAATAGCAGATAGTGAGGCAAAACTGTCAAAACGCTGATGGTCAAAATGAACCCATAGGACCAACGGACGGCTGCATCGGCTGATGCGGAGTAGGTGCTGATCAACAGGCTGCTCGAGGTAATCAACAGCACTGTCAGCCCGAGGATCAAATACGTCGCGAACACGTCACTGGGGTAGATCCCTCCCAGCGCGTAACAGGCGGCGGCGGCGGGAAGACTGAGGATGAGCAGCTGTCCGGCCAATCCGATCGTCGCCAGAAATTTGCCGCCGAAGATCTGCCACGGTCCCAAGGGAGTATTCAACAACAGGCCGAGCGTGCCCCGGGTTCGTTCCCGGACGATGCTCGTTGCTGGTGCCACAGGTAGCAACAACAGCACTGTCGCCAACAGGCCATAGGCGAACAGACGAAACACCTCTTGAGACCGCAGACCGGAGAGAGCCATGCGGGGCTCTGTTGGCCAGCGAATCGCGATGAGCAGCACAAAACCAACAGCCAGGACACACTGCACGATGACCGTGCGCCGCTGCCTGAGGACCGAGATCAATTCTCGTTGAATAATGGGATTCGCCACTGGTTATGCCTTCGCCTCTGCCATCGATGGTGCCCCTTCTGCTTCCTTTTGGGGGCGAGCGAAAGACATAAATGCCTCTTCGAGGTCGGTCTGGAGTTCACGGAATTGCGTCACAGGAAGCGAAGCGTCCATCAGGGCCTTCAGGATTTGCCCTAAAGCCTCCTCTGAGCGATCGGTCCGAAAGCGGACGACGGCCTCTGCAGGGGACTCGGTGACTTCACCATGAAGGATGATGCCTCTCACGATCTTCGCAGCGGCGGGGACGCATTCCTCATTCGCAAGTTGGACCTCGACCGTCCGCTGTTGACTGACCTGCTGGCCGATCTCTTTGACAGTCCCATGAGCTCGGAGCTTGCCGTGGGTGAGGATGGCGACATGATCACAGATGCGGGACAGTTCTGGGAGGATATGACTCGTCACCAGCAGCGTCTTCCCCATTTGTGCCAGGTTGAGTAACAGGTCTCGCATCTCAATGCGCGCCTGCGGATCGAGCCCGTTCGCCGGCTCATCGAGAATGAGCATCTCCGGGTCGTGCAGCAGGATGCGGGCGATCCCCACTTTTTGAGCCATGCCATGACTGAGGGCGTCGACGTAGCGATCTCGCATATAGGAGACACCCGTCATCTCCATGACTTCGTCGATCCGGTGAATGCGCTCCTGACGCGGAATTTGGAAGGCTGCTCCAAAGAAGTCGAGGTATTCCCGCACCCGCATGTTGTCGTACGAGCCGAATTTGTCGGGCATGTAACCGACCAACTGTTTGATCCGCTTCGATTCTCCAACACAGTCGACACCGGCGATGGTTGCAGTCCCGCTTGTTGGCCGCGACAAACCGACGAGGATTTTGATCGCAGTCGTCTTGCCGGCACCGTTCGGACCGATGAGCCCGAGGATCTGTCCGGCACTCAATGTGAGGTTCAGATCCTCAAGTGCCGTATAGTCGCCGTACTTCTTCGTCAAATTGCGGATGACAACGACGGGTTCGTTTTTTACGGGAGAGATCTGAGTGGGAGACACGGTCATTCAATCAGTTGTCAGTTCGCGGGTGCCGAACCGTCAACGACGGTTGCCTGCAGGTCAATGATAAGAGACTCGACTTGAAAGTAGTTCACGTTGCCATCGGAGGAGCCTTGCGTCAACTCGGGTCGTTCGGGGTCGCCCATCGCAAGGTGCAGTCGGAGTCCTCCTGATTCGTCGATCTGCAAGAGATCGGGATCATCCCACTGCAAACGAATCTCGCCGACAGGATCAATCCAGGTGTCGATGGGAATGAGTGTATCATCCTTCACCGCAGATACTTCCAGACGCCCCATCGGCCCAACGACGCGCACTGCCATCCGTGCCTCACTCAGCTGCACGGCGCCCAATTCACGTGGAACTTGAAATCGCAACGTCGCTGACGATGGTCGAGAGCGCTGTTGCCACTGATGCTTGCGATAGTCGTAGAGGCCGGACGGCATCTCACCACCGGGGCTGGCCACCTCTCGGTACTGAAGGAATGGCGAGGGGATGAAGATGTTGTCCGCGGTCGGTCGTTCCAACCTCAAGGGCAAAGTGACAAGGGCTGACCCTGTTAATGATGAGTCAGTTGGGTAGTTCATCCCCAGATCCCACGGAGCAGTCCAGAAGAACAGCGTCGGATAATCGGGAGAGTAGGGAGCGTCTGGTGAGTGAAAAAGCGCAGACAAGACCTCGGCTCGATTCGTTTGCTCGTCGCTCAACAACCCAGCCGAGTAGAAGTTGTCCCCGGTGAGCACATCGTTCCCCTGAGCGAAAAACTCGCCCGTCTCATTGATCTCGACAGCCATCCGTCCCGATGGCGTCACGATCACCGGGTCACTCGCCATCAGCCCTGCAGGAAGGTGAAGCGATCCGATGACTCCCGCAGCATCGAAGCTCGCATGTGCGAGTGTCAGTGTTTTCATCTCCGCAGCCGCGTACAAGCTGGCCGACTGCAGGCCAGCCGGCTGTTCGATGTTCTCCCAACTCCAGTGATTGATGCCTGACCAGACAAGACGCCGTGTCGTTCCTTCCTGATTCGCACTCTCGGGCATCAGCCATCCGCCTGCGTCTCCAGAGAGTTGAAGATCACCAGCCTCTGAGACGAACATGGCTGCAGAGCCGGTCGCCCGCACGTCGGTGGTCCCCGGAATTGGTCGGACGAATTGAGAGACAGCGGTCATGGCAGGCATTGAGCGATGAAGTCTTCCCACACCCATGAGTGCCAGGCTGGCGACGATGGTCACGGCGGGTCCAAACAAGGCGAGCCGCTGGGCCTCGCCGATTCGCGTGAGCCAGATGCCGGCCATCACCAAAGAGATTGCGAAGGCACTGAGAATGCCGACAACCAAGCCTCGTGATGGAATCGAGTATCCAATCGACTCGCGCGACTGTTGTTCCAGAACCGAAGGGCTCAGCCGTGGGGACGGGCGAGGCTTGAAGAAAGACAGAGTGAGTTCCTCCAATGCCCCGCCGGGCACGTACTCTGTTTGCCAGACGTCCCCCGTTGGCGGCGGATCATCTCGTTCTGTGCGTGGTCGGACCCAGCCATCGAGCCCCAAAGTCGTCACAAACAGGCGCCCTTCGCCACAAGTTTGAGAATAGGACGCCGGCCAGCCGTCCACCGTGAAGTCCACTTGAACTCCCTCAATCAGCAAGCGGAGAAATTCGACGGGGTGATCGCGGTCCTGAGGTCGCTCGTCGACCGGTGGCATGTCTGGTCCTGCTTGAATATGCAGGCTCGTCAGGCTCACACGATCAACAATCTGGCCGTTAAAGTCATCACCCAACAAATTTGCCAGCAGCGACGGGGACACTTGATCCAGCATGACCCACAAGCGACCGCCACCATAAAGCCATCGTCGCACAGCCTGGATGGATGACGGATCTTGCAGAGGCAAATCATCAGCGATCACGAGTTGGTCATACCCATCGAGACTCTCTTCGCCTCCGGGCAGGAAACTTTGCTCAAAAACAACCAGATTATGGCGCTGCCCCTTCTGGACACGGGTCGTGCTGACCAGGAGCTCCGGCGAGATCGGTTGGAAGTAGTCGGTTGAACTCGCCTGAGGAGGCGCGTTGATGACGCCGGTGACTGGTCCGGGATGAGCGAGCCAAACTGCGCCGCGAAACTGCATGTGACCTGTGTCATCTTGGACCAACCGGTCCCCCGAGGAATCCGTCTCAAACAGTAAAGCCCGAAACTCGAACTCTTGAATTCCGACCTGCTCACTGCTGCGAGGAATGTCTGGAGGAATGAGAATGGGCTGCCAACTCGTCACCGATGAACGGGGAGGCACCTCGATGCGACGCCCAAATTGCAAGCTCTGGTCATCCCCCAACGAAATTGCACACAGACCTGAGAAGGGAGCGGCCCGTTCGTTATTCACCCGAATGGGCAGCTGACTCCAACGTCCGGGAACGTGAACCTGCGAGAGTGGTGGTTGCACCTCGAGGCTGACACCAGTTCCCTGGCGGGATGTTTCGGATCCCGTTTGTCCATGTGTGATCCGCGACCACAACAGGAGGGTGAGGATCACAATTCCCCAGGACAGGGAGCGGGAAAGTCTCATGTCGATCGGGGGGCCAAAATCAATGTCCAACGTAAGAGGTCGACACGGCAATGATGCCTGTTCCCGACATCATAACGTACCCGGATCACGAAGGAACGTAAACGCCACGCAAGTCCTCGGCACGGGATGTAGGCACTGATCATGAGCATGGTGGCCTCACACCACGCTAAGCAGCCGTCGCGACGAACCCGACCCGCCACGCTGCCTCCTGGCATGAACTCCATCACCAGGGAGGAAACATCGGCCGCACGTCCAACATCATGAATGGTAATGACGTGTTCATCACTGATACCACCGATGGCACGCGCCTCATGCAAAAAGCGGACTCCGGTCTCCTCACTGACGAGAGCAATTGACCCATGTCTTCGATCCAATGTCGATGCTCGCATTGCCTGCGCTGGTGACCCCAACCGACTCAAATTCGATCTGACCAACATGCTGTGGATTAGTGCGCATCCCTTTGACGAGTAGCGCCAAGGAGGGGATTTAAGTGTCCCACCTTCTCATTTGAACCTTTCATCATGCCGCCTGAACCTTTCACCATGCCGCCGATCGTGATCAGGCGCATCGACGAAACGAGACTCGATACCAGCCGACAGGTTTGAACAGAAAGCACGGAAGGGGACAAAGCCCTTCCTTGCCTTCTCATCATCAACCCGTATTGGGATCAGGCTCACGAGGTTCTGGGTTCACTCAGTCGCAGATGGTTTGTTGTAGACAGCTGCAAGCCAGTGGTGGGCCATCTGAGCAGCCCCGTTGGGAGTGGGATGCACGCCGTCTTCTGCCCAGTGTTCGGGTGGAGCGTATTCGGTCGCTTGGTCGAACATCGTGTGGAAGGGGACAAAGACTGTCTGGAACTCATCGGAGAGTTGCTGAACGATGGCTCGCATGCTGTCAAACTCCGGGAACCATTCTTCGCTCACGGCACCGCAATTCAGCAGGAAGGGTTCACACAACACGAGTTTGACCTCCGGGAGTGCCTCGTTGGTTTGCTGGAGCAGTTCGCGATAGCCCGTCTCGTACGACTCGACCGTGCCATCGTAGTTGCCGTTGCGTTTGTGCCAGAGATCGTTGACACCTACGAGGATGCTGAGTACGTCTGGCTTGAGGTCGATGCAGTCGACCTGCCATCGGTCTGCGAGTTGAGGCACCTTGTTTCCGCTGATGCCTCGGTTGAAGAGTTGGAGTTCATCATTTGGTCGACTGGTCAATAAACTCGCCGCGGCCATCCATGCATAGCCGCGACCGAAAGCGGCCTGCTGATTTGGCTCACCAGCGTGCTCACGACTGCGCCCTGCATCTGTGATCGAGTCGCCCTGAAACAAGATGACATCTCCCGGCTGAATCAAACCCGACATTGGTGACGACACCGCGTCCGCAGCGACGACTGTCTGTCCCCACGTGGCGACACCGGCGGTCCCTGCAGCAGTGGCCCAGAGAAATGTGCGGCGGGACGTCGAATCGGCGGACATGATCTGGCTCCGGTCACAGTGAAAGTCGAGTGGGACAAGAAAGACACGTTACCGCTCTCTCCTGCTCATGCCAACTCGACGTCAGGTGCGTGACTGGCCGCCGCCGTGACTCGTCGCCAGACGGTTGAAGTCCCAATGCAGGATTGCAACCATGGTCATTCGGCTCCCTGATCACACACTGCGAAAGGTGACCCTGTGTCTGACACTCCGCAAGACGAACCCATTCTGTACGAGGCACATCCCGCGATGTTCCGGAATAATCCAATCTGGTTCGTCGTCTGTGTCTTGCTGAGTGTTGTCGTCGTTGGCCTGATCTTTTTACTCATCTGGTATCTGCAAACACGTGCGACGACTCTGATCGTCACCAACGAGCAGACGACACTCCGAAAAGGGCTCCTTTCCAAGGAAACCAACGACGTCTTTCACGAGAACGTCCGCAACATCCAAGTCAAGCAGTCGTTCTTTCAACGAATGATGGGAGTGGGCTACATCGGCATCTCGAGTTCCGGGCAGGCAGGACTGGAGATCGAAGTCAACGGCATTCCCGATCCGGACCGTGTCAAAGAGATCATCGACGAACACCGCCGACCGCAGTGAAAGGCTGCGAACACTCAGTTTTCTGTGCATTGATTCCCCTTGTAACGAGTTCCCCGAATCGCAATAATCTCCCCCACACACTCCCCTGTAGCTCAATTGGTAGAGCGAGCGGCTGTTAACCGCTAGGTCGTAGGTTCGAGTCCTACCGGGGGAGCTACCAAAAGTTCTTGCTGGGTCGCAGTTTGTGATCACCTGCTCAACCGGCAGTGCAGCCTATCCGTCACCGACTACACGTTTCGCGCGTGTAGTCCCGACTGAAAGGCTCCTCGAAATGCCGACGAGACTCCCCAAACTCTGCCACCATAAGCCCACCAATCAAGCCTACGTCCGCATCGATGGACGGCAGCTGTGCTGGTCCAGCGAATCTTGAGTAACCATGTGTTCACCGCTTCGGCTTGATTTCCACTTGATTGCGCGCGACTTTGGAGGGGATGCATGCTCCCAAGATCCGGCTCGCGAAGTCCTGGCCCGCCACGGTCCGTTCTGCCATGATTCACGTCATCGCGCTCGCCCGCTTCGCAACGATCCACACACAGAGTCGAGCGGCCAATCACCTCAACGAGCGTGTGCGGCTCAAAGCCGAGAACAATCGGCTGCATGCCGAAGTGCTGCTCCTGCAGGAAGAGATCCGCATCAAGCACGCACGAATGGAACGCATCGATGCCCACAAGCGTCCCCGTTATCCGTCCACGGAGCGGATGGCAATCCTGGAACTGCGGGCCGCACGCGGTTGGTCGCAACAACAGACCGCGAAAGTCTTCCAGATCACGGCATCCACGATTGCCTCCTGGTGCAAGCGGTTGGGCGAAGAAGGGCCGCAGGCCCTCGTCCAGCTCCGTGAGCCGGCCAACCGTTTTCCCGACTTCGTCCGCTACGCCGTCCAGCGGCTGAAGGTGCTCTGTCCGAGCATGGGCAAGGTCAAGATGGCCCAGATCCTGGCACGAGCCGGATTGCATCTCGGCGCCACGACCGTCGGTCGAATCGTGAAGGAAAAACCACCCGATCCACGAGCTGCCGCGATGTCGAGCGATGAGGAGTTGCACATCGCAGCCGATTGCCCCAATCATGTGTGGCATGTGGACCTCACGACCGTGCCCGTTTCCGGCGGCTTCTGGACACCTTGGTCTCCTTCTACTCTTCCGCAGTCTTGGCCGTTCTGCTGGTGGGTGGCCATCGTGCTCGACCAGTATTCCCGTCGCGTGATGGGCTTTGCCGTCTTCCCCGATATGCCGACCTCAGTCGCGATCCGCTCGTTTCTCGGGAGAACGATCAAGCCCGCAGCGGCTCGGCCCAAGTACGTCATTTGTGACAAGGGTGTACAGTTCTGGTGTGGCGGCTTCAAAGTCTGGTGCCGGCGCCGGAAGATCAAGCCGCGTTATGGCGCCGTCGGAAAGCACGGGAGCATCGCGGTGATCGAGCGGTTCATTGGAACCATGAAGCGCGAGGGCACACATCGATTATTGATCCCCCTGCGTCGCGCCACCTTCCGGAATGAACTCCAGCTGTTCGTGGCCTGGTACAACGCGCATCGGCCACACTCAGCGCTCGATGGCTGCACGCCGCACGAAGTCTATCACGATCTCCCTGCGACTAACCGTCGGCCACGCTGCGAACCGAGATCAGGATGGCCGCGACGCTCAAACTGTGCAACGCCTCAGACGCTCGTTGCGGGACAGCCAGGCGCAAGATTCTCTCTCACGATCGATTTCGTCCAAGGCCGCAAACATCTTCCCATCGTATCACTGAAGCGCGCTGCGTAACGCTATTCTCACTTTTGATTCCTCCCACAACAGCGGTGGCGGTCTGCACGCACTCGCGCCCGTCACGTTTCTCTGATTCAATTGCCAAAGATCAAGCGGCACACCGTCGAGTTGTCGCGACGATCGTGTCAGATGCGGTGTACGTGTGGTTACTCAAGATTCGATGGACCAGTACAGCCGCCTGAGCGAGTCGTCTCCCTGAGGATGTGTGATGCGCGTCGCCACAGACTCCGCGCGTTTGCCAACTGAGGCTGTGGAACACCTCTCCCGATTCGGCCAAACCTTGACTGCTTGAAATCACTCAAGAAGCCATGACAGCAGCGTTTCGTCATCGGTTCAATTATGTGACCGTACGGGATCGCAGCATGTTAACAGAACGCAGACGAATAGTTCTTGGCACCTTCACTCATCGCTGACGTCCTGTAATGGGGTAGGCTGGATCCTGGAATCCCTTGCCGCTGTGTTCACCCGGCGGCACCAGAGAGTCAACGAACGCCTCATCCTCTGCGGTGATCTCGACGTTCAAGCACTCCATGTTGTCATCGAATTGTGCCTCGGATTTGGGGCCAATGATGACGGACGTCAGAATGGGGTTTGCCAGACACCAAGCGAGGGCAAACTGACTCGGTGAGCACCCCTTCTGCTCGCAGTGACGAACCAGTTTCTGAGAGACTTTGATGCTGTCGTCGCGCAGTTCAGCCTGTTGCATCCGCACGTCGTTTCGAGCGGCACGACTTCCCTCCGGATGTGATTCCCCGAGTCGGTATTTGCCGGTCAGAATTCCTCGTGCCAGTGGACTGTAACTGACCACGCCGATGCCCTGCTGCCGGCACAGCGGCAACAACTCCACCTCGACGTCGCGGTTGACGATGTTGTACAGCGGCTGCACACAGGCGAAGCGATCGAGACCGTGCCGGTTGCTCGTCCACAGAGCCTCACAGAGTTGCCACGCCCGAAAGTTGGAACAGGCGATGTATCTCACCTTGCCGCTGAGGACCATGTCGTCCATCGCCCGCAAAGACTCTTCAATCGGGGTCGTCGCATCGGGAGCGTGGAGGTAGTACAGATCGATCGTTTCCACGTTGAGCCGTCGCAGGCTGTTTTCGACCTCCCGCATCAGGTGCAGGCGGCTGCCGCCCCAATCATTCGGTCCGTCTCCCATTCGTTGCCGTCCTTTGGTCGCCAGCACGACCGCATCACGCCGATCGGCGATCGCCTTACTGACCACGACTTCCGACTCCCCCATGTTGTACATGTTGGCCGTGTCGAGGAAGTTGATCCCCCGATCAATCGCCTGATGCACGATGCGAATCGAATCCGCCTCGGACGTCTGCCCGCCAAACATCATCGTGCCGAGACAAATCGGCGAGACCCGCACCCCTCGGCTTCCGAGTTGTCGATATTCCATGCGTCTGCCAGCCTCCTGTGAATCAGTTCAAGTGTCCGCCCGGCTGGATTAGAACAAAGACTGTCAAAAGCATCCACTCGATCGGAATTTGTCACAAGTTGGTTTTGAAACCTCTACTCTTGAGTGTGGCAGGGTCAGAAGCGAAGCGGATGGCCCTGCAATCACCGGACCGGGCCTTCCCGTTGGTCAGACCCGGCCACCCTATCGCGATGTTTGAAACTGGCTCAACAATCAGCGATCTCTACTGAATGACACATTGGTCCAGCGTCAGTGACCGCAGACGGTCGGGGACGGGTTCAGGAAGAATGTCGGGAGCCTGAACACTTGGAATGCCATCACCGTTGCGATGCAGTTCGAGCGGCGGATCAGCCAGGTCTTCGTGATAAAATCGGCTGCTGGGAAAGATGTCCGCTGGGTAGGTGAAGTTGTCCAGCATGGCCAGTGCTGTGCAATGAGCGGAGCCGGTGGAACTTTCCAGCATGCCTCCGACCCAACAAGGGACTCCCGCGTCTCGGCACAGATCATGGATCGCCACCGCATTCGTCAGCCCGCCGACCCGTCCCGGTTTGATGTTCACGTACCGGCAACTGCCAAGTTCCAATGCCTGCCGGGTCCGGTCCACGGAGACGATGCTCTCATCCAGACAGATTGGCGTCCGAATTCGTTGCTGCAGTTGTGCGTGATCATACACGTCATCGTGCTGCAACGGCTGCTCGATCATCTCAAGGCCAAACTCGTCCACCTGTTCAAACAGGGGCGCATCACTGATTCGGTACCCACTGTTGCAGTCGATGTGAATGGGATGCTCAGGCTGCCGGGCACGCACGGCTGCGAGCATTGGCAGATCCCACTCAGGCTTGAATTTCAACTTGATGCGAGGAAATCGTTCCTCGACGGCTCGGTCAACGTCGTCCAGCAGTTCGTCCAGGCTGTCCACCACGCCGAAGTCGGCCCCCACCGGCACTTCATCACGTGTCGCTCCCAATACCTCATGTAGCGGTCGACCTTCACGGCGAGCATGCAAACTCCACCAGGCCGTATCGAGAATTGCTTTGGCGAACGGATTGCCCTTATAGATCGCCAGCTCACTCTGCAATTGTTCTCCGGAGGTGATGTCCTTGCCGACGAGCGCAGGTGCCAATCGGTCGCGAGCCAGAGCGTACGCTCCCCCAGCCCATTCGGGGCTGTAACACGGTGCCGCAAAGGGAGCCGCTTCGCCCCACCCGTCGACCGATCCGCTGACCATCCGGCAAAGGACTGCATGAATGGCGACATCCTCCCCGTAGGCCGTTCGCCAGGGCGAGATCAACGGCATAGCAACGAGATAAAGGTCGATCCGGTCGATCTGCATGGGACTCAGCGATCATGAAAGGACTGAGTTAACGGGGTCTTACGCCCAACAAAATACTCTTTTGAGGTTGAACCCCATAGCGTGAAAGTAGCCTACTGCCCAGAATCGAACACTCAGACGACGTGGAAGACGCTCAACTCTTGGCGACTTCAGGTCGGCTGAGTTCCTTGACTCGACCCGTGAGGTAGAACAACGGTCGTGGGTCAGTTTGATCGACAGGAGCATTCGGGAGGTATGGCATCATGGCCAAAGCTGGGTCGCCATGCTCGAACTCTGCACAGCATGCATGCTCATTCGCCTACCGGCATGAGAGCATCTCACCTACGTTCTCTACAACTCGAAACTGACCCACGACCGATTATCCCGCGATGGATCGCTGTCTCATCGGACGTTGATGCCAGCAAGACTGGGAAGTTACACTCAAGGAAGTGTTGTTGTTCGTCGTCGCGGGAACGAAATCATGATTACGATCCAAGGTCAGCAGCGCCGCTTGTGTAATGGGCTCACCCGTCGGGATGTGCTGCGCGGGGCTGGTGCGGGATTGTTTGGGACGCATCTGACCACGCTGCTCGCGGCAGAGGAATCGGGAGCGTTGGTCCAGCCTCGTGCGAAGTCGGTCCTGTTTCTGTTTCTGTTTGGAGGGCCGAGTCAGCTCGAAACGTTCGACATGAAGCCGAACGCCGCGCGGGAGGTCCGTGGACCGTATCAACCGATTGCGTCGCGTACCCCGGAACTGCTGATGTGCGAGAAACTTCCGAAGCTGGCGGCGCTTTCTGACAAGTTCGCTGTCGTTCGCACGTTGACGCACCCGCACAACGACCACAACGCCTGTCACTACATTCAGACGGGCCATCCGCTCCCGCCGGCGGAGCGCGGCGCGGCCAAGGTTGATGCGACCGAGAAGGACTGGCCCGCGATGGGATCGGTCGTCGAGTATCTCGACCAAAGGAGAGATGCTTCGCGTCCGGTAGAGCAGCGGCGGGACTTTCCCAGCTATGTCTATCTGCCTAACCCGCTGGGACACATTCAAGGATACGACCGCTCCGGCCAGTACGCTGGTTGGCTTGGGCGGTCATTCAATGCCCTCGCCACGAAAGTCCCGAAGCGCGACAAGGATGACAATCCCTACTTCCGGGACTGTGTTGATGACGAACTCGACTTTCGCATTCAGGGTTGTGGGGTTCGCGACGGCGTGACCCTGGACCGGATGCACCGCCGCGTGAGTCTGCTCGACCAGTTCCATGCGGCACAGCTCGAGCTGGATCGGTTTCGGTCGGTGCAAGATTACAGCGACGTACGCGCGAAGGCCCTGGACCTGATCACTTCCGAGAAGTTGCGCGCCGCGTTCGACATCCGCCGCGAGTCTCCTGGATTGCGGGATCGGTATGGACGGCATCTGTTTGGCCAATCCGCACTGATGGGCCGTCGGATGTTGGAGGCCGGGGCGCGATTCGTTACTGTTCTGTGGGACTGTCCGGACGGATACAGTTGGGACAGCCATCGGAATTCAGACGATGTCGGCAAACATCTCTTGCCAGGCTTGGACCAGACATTCTCTGCCCTACTGGAGGATATGGACGAACGCGGGCTGCTGGATGAAACGCTCGTCGTGTGTGTCGGCGAGATGGGACGCACGCGCAAGCCAGACACGGCGCAATGGGGCCGCGGACATTGGAGTCATTGTTTTCCCGCGGTGCTCGCGGGTGCCGGCATTCGCGGCGGCACCGTCTTCGGCCGATCGGACAAGGACGCCGCCTGGCCGATCGACAACCCGGTCAGTCCGGAAATGCTGGCAGCGACAATCTTTCACTCGCTGGGCATCTCGCCGGAACTCCGCATTCGCGACACTTTCGACCGGCCCGTGCCTGTCATGGACGGCGGCCGACCGCTGCTGGATCTGTTCGGCTGAGAAGTTGGAGTCATCGACTTGGCGATGTGCTTTGAGCGGCGCGACCGGCTGGACTAGACTGGCAACATGAAACTCACAATAGGCTCTGTCGGAAAACTCGAACCGGTGATGGGTGGCAGGGTCAGAAGCAAAGCGGATGGCCCTGCGGAGAAGACATCCGGGCCTTCCCTTCGGTCCAGACCCGACCACCCGAGAGTTTTCAGACAGCGCCTAATTCATGGCCCGTTGATCGCTTTGATTTGCCTTGAGTTCACCGCCTTGGCGATGGGCGAGCCTACGGGGAAACGCGTGACGTTCACCGAGCACCTGATTGCCGACAAGTACGGGTATGCCTTCGGTGTCGCTGCTGCGGACCTGGATGGAGACGGCGATTTAGACCTGACGAGTTGCGACACTCGCGGTGATGCGCTGTACTGGTACGAGAACGACGGCCGGGGTGCGTTCCACCGGCACCTTATTCAGCAGGACGAACCCGGATGGTTTGAACGTCATGCGGTCGGAGACGTCAACGGCGATCGCCTCCCGGACGTCGTGGTAGTCAAAAACCTGCACGGCCATGTTGTGTGGTTCGAAAACAGTGGCCGACCGGCCCAAGACCAATTCTGGAAACGGCACGTCGTCTCGACTGACCTTCAGCGGGCGTACGATGTCGCACTGGCGGACCTGAATTCCGATGGACGTCTCGACGTGGTTGCTTCGGCGTGGAAAGGCAACCACCTCGCGTGGTTCGCCAATTCCGGTGGCGCCAATGGCCGCGAGTGGACGAAGGAAATGATCGATCCACAGCTTGCAGAATCCCGCACGGCGCGCGTGGCGGACTTCAACGGGGACGGGACACCCGACATCTTGGGAACCGGACGCGCGGCCAACCTGACTGCGTGGTACGAACGGACCGGCGATTCGAACCAGCCGTGGGCGCGGCACGTCATCGACGACACGTCCCCACAACCGGTCCACGGGGAGCCGACCGACATGGACGGCGACGGTGATTCGGACGTGGTGATGGCCTTGGGGATGCAGGCGACCGAGGCCCAGTCCGATACGAATCAAATCGTCTGGTACGAAAACGTCGGCCGACCGGGAACAGGGGGCACCTGGAAGACACACGTCGTCGGCCCGCTTCCGTTTGCCTTCGAGGCGGTCGCCGCAGACCTGGACGGTGATGCTGATCTCGACATTGTGGCGACGGCGTGGGGAGGAGTCGGCCAGATCGTGTGGTTCGAGAACTTGGGTATCCCTCAACGAAGCTGGGAGAAGCATCTGCTCAAGGACAACTGGCCGCGCGCAAACCAGCCAATCGTCGCCGACTTGGACGGCGATGGACGCCTTGACATCATTGCCACGGCCGAAGACGGCGCGAATGAGTTGCGATGGTGGCACAACCAGGGAAAGTGAGTTGCTGTGGGGCACAGCCGACCTCCGGCAGCAACGTTGCGTGCTGTTGCAAGCGGATTTCACTTAACAAATAGCGACAAACGCCCCTCCGATGAACGCAACGACCGACTCCGACCGGCTCACCAAAAAACAGCAGCGTCGAAACAGCCTCGTGTTCCTGCTGACTAACTCGCTCTCGTATCTCGTCGCGCCAGTCTTTTACGTAGGAGTCTTGCATGCGGCGATTCTCGATTCACTGGATGCAAGCGATACCATCGCCAATCTGCCTGAGGCCTTCTACCTGTGGGTCACGCCGGTACCGGTCTTGGTCGCCTGGCTGTGGCCGTCGCCGCGTTTGATGCGTCCGATGCTCGCGGCGTCCCTGCTGCTCATGGGGACGGCTGGTTTCCTGGTCGCGATTCTGTTTGCGGTCGCGCCTCAATCATGGCTAGTTCCGGCGATCATCGCGCACTCTGCGATCATCGGGATCGGCAACGGTGTCAGACTGATGTGTTCGTGGGAGTTGATCGGGCGCGGCCTTTCGCCGCAATGGCGCGGTTGGACGCTGGGATGGACGTTTGGACTGGGACCGATTTTCGCTGTCGCGGGGTCATGCGTCTCGCAACTCATCTTGAGCGGCAACTTTTTGGACGTGATCCGCACGCCCCCTGTGCCGGCTCCCTGGAGCTACGTCGTGCTGTTCGGTGCGACCGGTCCGGCGATGTGGCTGGGGGCAGCAATCGTGGGACTGGCTGACGTGCCGCCCCCGCCAACGGTCGAAGCACGAACTCAGATTGTGGACGTCGTGAAGGGTCTGCGGCAGTACTTCCTGCAACCAGTAATCGTCATCGCCGCACTGGCATTTTTGCTGACCTACGGCGGGACGACGATTATCAATAATCTGTCGCTGTACACACGCGATGCGATCGGCGAGGCGCCTGAACGGTACGCCGGTCTGCAGCTCGCATTGCGATTCGGCTTCAAATGCCTGGCCGGATTTGCGCTGGGCTGGCTGGTGACGCGTATCCACGCCAAGGCGTCACTCCTGACAACGACAGCCACTTGTCTGGCGGGAGTGTGCTGGGCGCTCGCCGTACCGGGCAAGTGGTACATGCTGAGTTTCGGTTTGCTCGGTGCGGGTGAACTGTTCTATGTTTACTATCTGAACTACATCGTCGAGTGTTCCCCTACCCAGCGGATTCGAGAGAATACGGCCTACACCAATCTGATCACTGTGGTGATCGGTATGATGCCGTTGCTGTTTGGGGCGGTGTCGGACTCATACGGCATTCGTGCCAGTTTTTATCTGGCGGCTGTAGTTTTCGTAACGGCGCTAATGATTGTTGGTTTCGGTTTGCCGCGCCGTCCGCCGAAGCCGATCGAATCGGAACTTTCTCCTCCTCAGGCGAATTCATGATTGTGAAACGCTATCCGAGTTGCCTCATGGCGACGTGCTGTATTCCGTGGAACGAAGACAACCGGTTCGAGGAAGCCGTGTTTCGCGAGGGAGTGCGGACCGCTTTGGAGGGGACGCCGCATCTGTACATCTTTGGGACCGCGGGCGAAGGCTATGCCGTCACTGACCGGATGTTCGACCAAATCGTCGCGGCCTTCGTCGACGAGATGCGCGAGGCGGAAGCAGAACCAATGGTCGGCGTGATCCACCTCTCGCTGAGCACCATCCTGGAACGGATCGAGCGCTGCCGGGAGGTCGGAGTCCGACAGTTTCAGGTCTCGCTGCCGAGTTGGGGCGCGCTGAACGACCGGGAACTGTTCGGCTTCTTTGACGCTGTGTGCGGCAGCTTTCCTGACTGCGAATTCATGCACTACAACCTGCCTCGCGCCAAGCGGATCGTAACAGGAGCGGAATACGGGCGGCTGGCCGAGACGCACCCGAATTTGGTCGCTAGCAAGAACACAGGAGACTCACTCTCCCACATCCGGAGCCTGCTCGACGATGCACCACAGTTGCAGCACTTTCTGTCGGAGGCCGGATACATCTACGGATCGTTATTCGGGGAATGCGGAATCCTGGCGTCGTTCGTCACCAACTGGCCCAAACTCCAAGCTCTGTTTGATGCTGGCAAACAGCAAGACATCGCTACGCTGGTTTCGATTCAACATGAGGTGAACGTGGTGCTGAAAACGCTCTTCGAAGCCGTCCCCGACGATCGCATCGACGGTGCGTACGATAAGTTGTTTGTGAAGATGTATAACCCAAATTTTCCGCTGCGGATGTTGCCGCCCTACGTGGGTTCGAGCGACAACGAATATCACTCGTTCGTCCAAATCCTCGGCGAACGGCTGCCGGGGTGGGTCCCGGTGATCAGTCCCCGCGACGAGTAAATGAGATTCCATGGAATTGCACGACTCAATACCCGCGATTGATGTCCACGGCCACTATGGCTCATACCTTCGCAGAGGAGATGACAGCGACAGATTTTGTTCCGGAGACGACGCTGAGATCGTGCGCCGCGCACGTGCTGCCAATATCGTGCTCACGATTGTCTCGCCCCTGTCCGCACTGTTGCCACGTGGTCAGTCGAACGCGGTCGCCGGAAACGTCGATGCAGCCCGCGTGGCCGCTGAGAATTCGGCATTGAAGCAATACGTGGTAATCGATCCGCAACGTGTGGAAACTTACGCACAGGCCGAGGAGATGCTCGCACAACCGCAGTGCGTGGGCATCAAAATTCATCCCGAAGAACACGACTACCCGATTCGCAACCACGCCCGTGCGATCTTTGAATTCGCCGCTCGGCATCGCGCGATCGTGCTCACTCACAGTAGCGAACAGAACAGCCTCGCGGCCGATTTCGTTCCCTGGGCGAACGAGTTCCCTGAGGTTCGGCTGATTCTGGCCCACATCGGATGCGGATGGGACGGAGACGTGACGCACCAAGTCCGTGCAATCCAGCAGTCCCACCACGGCAACATCTTTGCCGACACCTCCAGCGCAAAGTCAATCACACCAGGATTGATCGAGTGGGTTGTGAGTGAGATTGGCGAAGATCGTGTTCTGTTTGGCACTGACACTCCTCTCTACCATGCAGCGATGCAACGTGCCCGCATTTGTCACGCCGATCTAACAGAACAGGCCAAACGAAACATCCTTCACGAGAACGCAAATCGCCTGTTCGGATTGGCGCCACAATCGGTGATTGAAAAGGCATGACGGATCACGACATTATGATTGCTAAATCTGAGGTAATCCACCGGCTCTGCCGGTGAGAATTGCACTGGCTTTGCCATCTCCTGCATGAACAAAGACGATCCTCCCGGGGAAGGTCTCTGGGGCCAAGGAGGATCGCCATGAAGAATTGGCAGAGTCAAGCCCATGTGAAATGGGACTGCAAGTATCACGTTGTGATCGTACCAAAGTATCGACAGAAAGTGTTCTTCGGAAAACGGAGCAAGCAGGTCGGCGAGA
>JAJDEJ010000081.1 GCA_029259815.1 Planctomycetaceae bacterium
GCTGCGGGTAGTCGCTTCGTCGAGACGCTGCTGAGCGTGATCGAAACCTGCCGCCAGCAGAAGCAAGACGTGTTCGCCTTCGTCCCCCAAGCCGTCCAAGCCAACTTCAACGGCACCCCCATCCCCAAACTCCTGTCCGGGGCGTGACCGGTTACGTCTCCGTTTGGTCACCCACGGACAGTCGTTGCGGGGATGAGCGGCGTCAAGAGTATGGTTTTAATTTTTGACCGATTCTCGTTTCGCTCTTCACGTCTATGAATCGATTAATTTGGGTGCTGAACCTCCTTGCGAGGCAGGATTCTTGAGGCCTGTCATGGTCAGGAGTGATGACAAGGTTGGGCAGGTCCCTTGTATCCTTCAAGGTCGGCGTCTTGTCGGAAGCAATGCGAGGCGGTCTTCGCTTGTGAGTTCGAGAAGCTATGCTGTAGTTGTGAGGGATTTTCTCGGTGTGGTTGAACGAAGAGGCGATGGCGTCACACCTGCGGTTTCTGAATCGGAAAAACCGCCATAATTCGGAAGGGATTGGGAAGCTGCGACTCATAGATTCGACGATCCGATCTGGGAGGGTCGGCACCCAAGTCGTCGAAATAGCGTTCTCCATCAATGACACAACCCACTGTATGGCAGTGGGTTGTGGAGTGAGGGCGCAGTGATTTGAACCCTGGACCTACGGATTAAAAGTTCGGGACGATGCACTTGAGAAAGCAGCATCCCGAGTCATTTGTCCCGACGGGACGAGCGCAGAGCTTTGATGACGATGAAGCACACCACGGCGGCTGCAACTATCACGACAAGTTCCATTGGGCCAGGCGTGAATCCCATAGAGTCGGGCACGTCTGGGAGGGGCTTTGTCGACCGGTTCGTTCTGGATTTCACGTATGACGCTCTGAGTACATCCGATCAACCAACACATGAGACGCCCGCATGAGTCACGTTTCGGGCCACTCAAGTGACTGCGGATTGTTGGTCATGAGCGCTGAAAGCTCACGCTCAAATGCCAAAGGTTGCGCCCACCTGACGCATTTCGGGGCGAACAGGTCGGGCAGTCGATGTCGTCATTTCGACGGCGTATTCCGACCCCTCATACAGCAGCGTCTTAATCAGGTCGAATTAGCGTCGGTGGCATCACCGACGCGAGGTGTACCACGGTCTCATGTCACCCGTGCTGAGAAGTGGACGCTGTGAATCGAACACAGGAGTGAGTCATTCTGTGTTCTTCTGGCGGATGGTCTCCCAGATGTGCTGAACAATGCGATTCATGTTCAGCATGAGGAGAATGTGGCGACGCAGGTCATAGTCGTCGCCGAGTGTCAGCTGATATTGGATTCGATCGGACTTCAACACTCGTTCGACGAGGGTGATCACTTGGGCGAGTAATACGCGTTCCAATCTGAAGTATCGCGCATTCCCTTGCGCCATCCCAGTTTGCCCATCATACTGCCGTGACTGGTCCCCAGCACGGAGGTTATGATGCACGTCGCGTCCCATCTGCCGCTCGAAGAACTCAAACGGCTTGAGCGAAGCGAGAAGAACGCCAATCGGTCGAGGCGGTTGCGAATTGTGATCCTCGGAATCGAGGGGTGGACCGCGCCGGCCATCGCCATGGGCGTCGGGCTGTCGCGACGCATCTGTCAGCGATGGGTGGCGCGGTATAACGAACAGGGGTTGGCAGGACTTGATGATCTGCGGGGGCAGAAGTCCGAACTGCCGCTGACCAAACAGCAACGGGCGGCCGTCTGCGAACGAGTGGATGCAGGCCCGACCGACCAAGACATGGTCTGCTCTCTGCGCGGCAAGGATGTCCAGCGCATTCTGGCCGAAGAGTTCGGCCTGTTGCGGTCCCTGTCGAGCGTGTACTGGTTGCTGCATCGTCTCGGTTACAGTTATCTCAGGCCTCGACCACGGCATCGAAACAACGACCCCGTAGCGAGGGACGCCTTCAAGTCGGAGTGGCCCGATCGGATCAAAGCGATCGCGGCCGCGCATCCGGGCAAGCGGCTGCGGGTTGACTTTCAGGATGAATCGCGATTCGGCCAGCAAGGAACCACGACCAACGTCTGGGCCCAGCGCGGCTCGCGTCCGAGGGCCGTTCGCCAGACCGAATACCAATACCTGTGGGTGATCGGCGCAGTCTGCCCCGAGACGGGACACGCCGAGGGCCTGCTGAGTCCGCAGCTCAACACACCGATCATCAACACGTTCCTGGAACAGGTCTCCACGACGATTCCCGCAGACGAACAGGCGGTGATGATCTGGGACGGAGCCGGCTTCCACACAGCCCAGACACTGCGAGTGTCGGCCAACGTGACGCTGGTCCAATTGCCGCCCGACAGCCCCGAACTCAACCCGATCGAGAACCTGTGGCACTATTTGAAGAGTCACTTCTGGAGCAATCGCGCCAACGCCGACTATGACGCGCTCGAAGACGCCGCGATGGCGGCCTGGCAAAAAGCCGTCCTTGACGAAGGCCTGATGAAGACCGTCTGCGCCGCACCCTACACCGAACGCGCTACTTCAGATTGAAGTGCGTATGAGACAGACCTAACTGCGTGCTTCGGGTAGCTGGCAAGAGGCGTTGCTACTGCTCGTTCTGTGTCAACTCGATCCCTGAGAGGACCGGGGCTCCTTGTTTGGAGGTCAGTCGGATTCGCAGGCTGTCTGAGATTTCGACATTGTCAAACGTGTGCACTGCCGATTGTTGAGAAGCAGTCGCTGTGGGATTGAGCATGACGTCCTTGAGCACGTGTTGGTCCTGAACGACGACATCGAACTGCCGCGGCCCGTCATCTGTGTGCTGGGGAGCCGCGAAGAACAGGCGGACTCGATACCGGTTGCTGGTTTGCTGCGTCAAGTCGTCATCGGACATCTCTTCGGCATCCATGATCAGACGGGCCGCATCTTTGCCGCCGCCTCGGGATGAAACGGCCACACGCTTCCCACGGCCGGAGATGAAGAACGCCAGCGAGTTGCCCGGCTTCCAGTCCGGACGATTGATGACTGCCCTGACCAGTGGAGCCAGATCAGGAGTTCTTTCGGCATCGCCTGCACGCCCCGGTCGCCCCCAGGCGTCCGGAGACCACGCGACCTCGGCGCTTGTTTTCGCTCGGGAGGTGATGCCATGACCGTCTTCGGTGAACCGCTCAGCATGTCCTGTGTTTTCAGCCGCGATGATCAGTGATGTCGGCTCTTCAGAAGGTTCGTCGCAAGTGAACTGAATGAACGCGCTGTGAACGTTGGCTCCTCGTGGAAGGCTGATGTTGTTAAACCGAACACCGACAAGTTCATCGGTGATGAACTTGAGGTCGCTGCTGCTGAGGCTGACGTCACCGTTCTCCTTTTCTTCCGCATCGTCGTCGGCGTGACTGACCGGAACGCCCCCTTTCAAACTCACGCCTTTCGCCAGCGACAACCCAATAGTGACCTCTGAGACATTCTCCACACCGGAAGCCAGAATCCATGAATAATCTTCGTCGAGCATTGTGGATGAGTGATGTTGGAAGAAACGTGCGTCGTCGTTCACTTCAATGAAAAGCGGTGCAGTCGGACCAGCGACCGGGGGGTGTTCGAGCCACAGTAGGCCCTCCTCATCGCGCCGATCTCCCGGCGCCCCGAAGTTGATTCCCACGTGTTTAACACGTGATTCCTCTGTTGACTTCACGGCGGTGACGGGACTGATGGTCCAGAACTCCAGTTCGGGCATGTGAACCATCGCCAGTGATGTCTGATTCTGATAGGCACAACTGCATGTCCGTGTGTAGTCCGGGGCGTTAAGCACACCGCCTGCAACGACGAGGTTCGATGTGCACCCCGACTTGAACCCACCAAAGTTGCCCGTGCCGCTTTCGCCAAGTAAGTCATAGAATCCAGCAGCGCCTGAACGAAACGTGAGCATGTGCTCACTGGCGATCACGTTGTTGCAGCCGTACGCGCGAGTCAATGTCCAGGGTTGCAACTCTCCCGTCAGCGGATTGGCGATCATCTTTTGTGTGCCGTCCTCCAGCCGAAAAGCCCCTGCCGATTCGTTGTAGGAGTTGGCGTTAGTAATGATCCAGTCGTTATGCAGGATGCACGGTCCGGCGTATTTGAGAGAGTCCTTCCGCCAACGGAGTGATCCATCATTCGCTTTATAGACGGCCATGCCTTGACCCGCCTCATCGTATAACCGGTCGCTGCCCGCGGCCCCCGCATGCAGCAGCAAGTCGTGAGTTGGCGAGTATCCCAGCCATGTACCAAAGACCCCATCTGTGACTTCCCATTGCAAAACTCCTGTAAGCACGTCAAAAGCGGCAATGCGGTAATTGCGAGGCCGGGCAACTCCACGGCGTTTCAGTGCATCCTCGACGAGTTGCGGCTTTCTGTCCAAACAGTAGACGCGGCCACCGCCGGCGACGATGCCGTTGTGCCAGAAGCTGTGGAGCGCCTTGACTTGCCACAATTTCTCGCCCGTGTGACGATCGAATGCAACCAATCCGAGACTTGCGGCCCGGTCTAAGCTCTTTGAACCAAACCCAGTGCGACTTTTGCGCAAGCCTTCGTCGGTGGGAAACGTCAGCCCCTGCCGATCGCGATACATTGCGAAATTGAGACCGGCCAACAGAATATTTTCGTAGATCCCAATGTAGCCCCACTGCCCAGCTGCGCCCGACTCATCCTCCGGCAGTGTGATTTCTCGTATCGTCTCGCCGGTTGCGGGATTGAGGACATGGCACGTGTCGCCCGCCACGATATAGACACCGTCTTCGGTGACAGCGTAATTTGTTCCGCGACCATTTGCTCCCGGAATGTGAACTTGGTTGTACTGCGGGTTAAGCGGGGTGTTCTCGTAGGTCTCATCGTAGTAGACGTCGAACGTCCCCAGGTCATCGAACTCGCGCTTCCACAGAACACGACCGGTGTAAACATCGCGGGCACTGAGACTGTTCGTTCCCTGAATGAAAAGCCGTCCGCCAACGACCTGTTCAGGAGGGCCGTGACCGTGGCGCGGCAGGACATCCATGTTGCTGCTCCCGCCGAACCACAGGATGCCTAGCGGCAACTTCACACGCTTGTCGTTCGACTTAATGGTATTCGCCACGTCACCGTACTGGTGCGTCCAGTCTGCGGATCCGGGAAGCGCACCAACACGTCTCACAAGGACACCGTCGTCGATCTCTTGGACCTCAGCTTGCTCCAGATTCATGGCCCTCACACGCGAAGCAAGTTGGGCAGTCTTTTCATCCGACAGCAACGTCATGACTCCGCCATAGGGGCGGACAGACTCGTAGAGTCTGGTGAGGAGGCCGCGATCCGCCATGGCCAGCACATCACGCCCCACAAACACCATGTTAGCGACGTACTTCGGTGGCAAAAAAGCTCCCGGCTCAGCGTGATGAGTAGTCACGTGTCCATAGATCCCGGCCTCGTCAAACTGACGACGCAGACGGTCGACGACACTTGCGTCGTCGTCGATGACGGCCAATTGCACGAACGGAGAATTTGATGCGAGTGCCTCGACTCGATGGTCATCGGCTGCTCCGTACCAGAACGCATATCCTTCCGCGTCACCTGCACTGAGCAGCCGGGCGACAGCCTGAGACCCAGCTTCGTCGACATCGAACGGTTTAGAAACTCGCGAGAGCATCCGACGTGCCTCAGACGCCTCGGCGCCGAACGCAATGATGTCGCCTTCAACTGTCACAGCGAAGAGCTTGTCATCGGCTGCCAACAACCGTTCGACCTGCCCTTCGACTGCGATGGTCGTCGTGACCTCTGCCGATCGGTTCTCGTCAGGCAAACGAATGACCGTGATGGCGTCATTGCTCGCTGCGTACAACTGGTCGCCGGCGAGAATCAGGTCGCCACGCCCGTCCGCCTCGATCTCCCAAAGGAGCAGATGGTCGGCTCCATACGCTCGAACAACAGACCGATCCCCATCCAACTCTGATGAGTAGATACGGCCGTTCGCGAGGACCGGCTCGTTCGGCATGAATGCCGTCTTGAGGCCCGTGTCGAGCAGGAACGCTCGTGTCCCCTTTTGTCGCGTGTGTACGTAGAAGTGTCGGTCATCGGCGGTGACGAACGATCCTCCCGTCCCCTTACCGCCCGCGTTGATCTCGAAGTATCGCAGCGTGCCATCCTGGCGATCGAATACAGCCGGCACTGAACGTCCTCCCGGAACGATCAGCGCGTCTGCCGTCGCAACGAGCGCACCCTGGGGCGCCACCCCCGCGAACGATGGGGCGCTGTGCGGCTGCTTGATGTACTGAAAACTGGTGCTGTCATTCACCCATTGGACGGTTCCCGTGTCCGCATCAAGGGCATACAGGAATGTCCCCATCATGGGCCAAATACTGGCGGCGAAGTATACCGTTCCATCACGAACGACCGGTCCGCCGCGTGCCGGCCACGCTGACGTGAGCCTCTGATTCCCAATGGCGTGCTGTTCACTTGGTGCGCCACGAAACTGCCAACTGAGCTGACCGTTACTCGCATCAACGCAGTAGAGACGCCCATCGTCGCTGCAAAAATAGACATGGCCGTTCCATCCGACTGGCGGTAGCCGCACTGGCCCCTCGGCGAAAAACGACCACAACTCCTTGCCCGTTTTTGTGTCGAACGCGACAAGCTTGTCTTGGTCGTTGAAGCCCACAAACAAGCGGCCGTCCATCACAATCGGCTCAAACACACGGTCGTAGGTCATCAAGTCCAGATTGAGCGGATCGTCCCACGCTTGCTGACGGGACGAATCCGATCGCTTCCAGATGAGTTGCAATTGATCCGGGAGTCGGCCACTTGAAGCGGCCGTCCGCTGGGGGTTCGCGCGCCACATCGGCCAATCTGTGGCCCGGCCATCACGATTCGCGAGGATTCCCGTGCAAAGCGCAAGCAGCATCAACATTGTTCGGTTCATTGTCTCATCCTGCAATCGTTAGACCTCTGGATCAGTTAACAACAAAGATGCTATCGAACTCGTATTATAACCTTGTGTGAAGCCACGATGAACGCCCGCCCGGTCCCTGTCAACTCTGCGAACTCATCGCCTACTGAGACCAGAGTTGCCAGATCAGACGCAATGACATCGTGGTCGCACTACAAAGTGGACTGCCCTCAAACGTATCGGTGGCCAAAACGGACACGGTGGAGTGCACACGGCTTGGGCACTTCTGTCGCATCGGCCGATTGAGCCAAAGGTGGTGAACTGGCTCGCAATCTGATATCAATTCGTCCGCATCAGACGGTGGATTGTCATGGGCTGCCACGTTTGTCGCGCAGTAGCCAATGACGAACCGACATTCAGCAGATGCGGGATCTGCTTGCGCGCCCATGACCGTGTGCCGTGAAAGGCTTGTTGAATCTCGCGGGTGCGAATCCCGCCCGGTAACTAGTGGTGCGTCACAGCTTAATTTTCGGGTAGACGGATTTCAGTTTGCAGCGGGCGTCGTCGATCTTCATGTGCCAGTCGACTCCGCGCTGGGTGCTGTTGACGTCTGTGGACCAGGCGGCGATCTCGTTTTGAAGGGT
>JAJDEJ010000082.1 GCA_029259815.1 Planctomycetaceae bacterium
GCTGCGGGTAGTCGCTTCGTCGAGACGCTGCTGAGCGTGATCGAAACCTGCCGCCAGCAGAAGCAAGACGTGTTCGCCTTCGTCCCCCAAGCCGTCCAAGCCAACTTCAACGGCACCCCCATCCCCAAACTCCTGTCCGGGACGTGAACGGTTACCGTGGCATGTGGAAACCTCAGTTGGAATATTTTGGAGAGGGATCAAAGCGCAAGGCGCGTGGCCGGGGCTGGACTGACCAGCGGTAAGGAAGCTTCGGAGGGTGGACGATGCATCCATTGATAAATTCTACAGAACATGGCCGGACGGGGAAACGATTGGGGAGCGGATGAGGCGTGTCAGCGTCGGTCCCGGGCTTTCCTGCGGTCCAGCCACCCATACCTCTCTTCAACTTTCGTCACACCAATCCTGCGATTGGCTTCCCACTCGGCAGAATCGGCACTGGTCTTCCTGCGTGATCGACAAGGGACGACTCGTGGTTGACGCCGAGGTGGTGGTAGATGGTGGCGAGGACGTCCTGGGGGGTGTGGGGGCGGGTCAACGGGTATTCGGCTTTGGAGTTGGTGGCGCCGATGACCTGGCCGGTGTGGAGGCCGCCGCCCGAGAAGAGGACGGTGTAGGCCTGCGGCCAGTGGTTGCGGCCGACGCCGTCGGCGTTGTGGCTGAGGCGGGGGGTGCGGCCGAACTCGCCCAGCACAACGACCATGATGCGGCGGTCGAGAGCGCGGGCGTAGATGTCTTCGATGAGGGTGGCGAGGGCCTGGTCGTAGTAGGGGAAACGGGTTTTCATGTAGCCGCCGAAGTGACCGGGGCGGCCGGCGTTCATGATGTGGTCGTCCCAGTTCGTGTGCTCGGGACCGTTCTGTGGCGTGTTGATGTACAGGCTGACGACCGCTGTGCCTGCTTCGCACAGTCGGCGGGCGAGCAGGCAGGACTGGCCCCAGACGTTGCGGCCATACTGATCCCGCAGCACGTCCGACTCCTGCGTGATGTCGAACGCCGCTGCGGTCTCGGGTGACGTGAGGACGTCGAACGCCTGTTGGGTGAACTCGTCGGTCGCATCGAGGTTGCCGTGCAGGTCGGCACCGGCGCGGAAGTCGTCGAGTTGTCCGAGCAGGAAGCGACGGTCACCCAGACGGCTGCCATCAATGCCCGCGTTGAGTTGTCCGACGGGTGGTCGATAGTTGTCGCGTGAGGGATCGTTGCAGATGAGCGGTCCGTGTTGGAGGCCGAGGTACGTCGGACGTGTCATGTACGTCCGCGACGGGATGGCGACGTAGGGTGGGATGGCGGAGGTCGAGGTGCCGCGCATCTTGCTGAGGACGTTGCCGAGGTCGGGGTGGTCACTCTTGGACTGTGACGCTGGGTCCGGAATGACGGGCGTCTTGCCGGTGAGGACTTCGATGCCGCCGTCACTGTGACTGCTCATCTCATGATGCAGCGAACGCACGAGGGCGATCTTGCCACCCAGCTTGGCCTGCAACGGCAAATGCTCGCAGATGTCCATGCCCGGCACGTTGGTCGGGATCGGATTGAACACGCTGCGGTACTCGACCGGTGCGTTCGGCTTGAGGTCGTACGTCTCCAATTGCGACGGCCCGCCATGCAGGTACAGCAGGATGACCGACGTATCACGGTTCGCTTCGCCAGCAGACGCACGTCCCGCCAGAATTTGCGGCAGCGTCGCCCCGCCAAGTGCGAGCGCACCGACCTGCAGAAACTCACGTCGGGGAATCGGACCCGGACAGCGTTTACCCTTCATCGCATCGGCCCTTGTGTGCAGAAAGTTCGATCAGCCGAACGTGTATTGGACCCGACATTCAGGGAGAACGCAATGTTGATCGGGATTGACGAAGTAACGGGTGGTGGGTCAGTTTGATCAAGATTGTTTGCGGGTGGCACGCCCTGACGTCAGGAAGGGCGTGGTGAATCGTTCTGGAGCATTCAATCACTGGTCCCGCGCTCGCCACGCCCTTCCCGTTGGTCTGGGCGTGCCACCCACTTCGACCAAACTGACCCACGACCAAGTAACGTAGGGACAGTGAATGGACGATGCACGGTTTGAGGCAGCCGGGAAAAAGCGGATGGGGCGGATCAGGCGGATGACCACGGATTCGTTCAATCACTTCCAACGCTTATCGAGGATGGCTGTCCCTCGAAGAAATCTGCGGCAATCCGCTGCATCCACCTGATCCGCTTTTCCTTCCACTGTCATTCCCCGTTCAGGAACGAACATCGATCGCTATCCGGTTGCGACTGAACGGCTGACAGGTGAAGATGGTGCCTCCTCTCACTTCTTGACTTGTTGACTGAAACCATGCGAACTTACGGCGTTCCCACCGTGACATTTCTTTCAGCGTTCCTCACATCGTGGCCGACGCATTCGGCCATGAGTGCTGAGCCGGTTGGTGTCACGTTCTCAGTGGAGGTCGATCTCGGTCGGGATGTCGGACAGAGTTTCGGGTCGTTGTTCGAGGTGCGGGACGGACGCGGGCGGGTCGTCGCCGGGGCTGGATTTCAGGATGTGTACAACACGCGATTTCGTACCGACCGGCACACGCTCCAGTTCTTTGTGCGGCCTGAGCAGGGTGACGAGGAATTCACGATTGAACGGCTGCCGCATCCGGATCTCGATTGTGGCATCTATCTGTTCGATCTCGATGAGCAGGTGTATGCGTGGACGACGGTCGGCGGGAACTCGGTGCGTCGTTGGGATGCGGGGTCGGGAGAGTGGGTGAACGAACTGCCGCCGGGAGTGCCGGCCATTCGTTCGGGCGATGGTGTCATGCGGGTTGGTGGAGGTCACCTTGTGTTCGCCAACGACACTGCGACGTATGACGACCGTGTGATTCTCTCTCCGCCGGATGAGGGAGGGTATCGCGACTTCTACTACGCCCAGGGACATCTCTGTTTCTATCACCGCAAGTCGGCCGATGATGGCTTTACAAGGCTGTATTCCTGTCCGTGGATGCCGAGTGATGAGGATCCGATTGACGTGTCGCGTGCAATCGTGTTCGACACACCCTTTGACAAAGAGGTGCCTTTCGCGTGGGGACAGTGGGAAGATCAGGTGTTGACCGTCTCCAACATGGGAGGCATCTATGTGTTCGAGGATGGACAGTGGCGGACCGTGCTGGAACCGGATGACAAGGTGAGTTATCAGGTCTACTCGATTCTGCACTGGCACGATCGTCTCTTGCTCGCGCAGTATCCAACCGGCAATGTGTTCGAGTACCAAGGGAAGGAAGCCAAGCGACTCGAAGGCTGGCCGCCGGTCATGCCAGGCGTGGCGACCAGTGCCCGTGAGTGTCAGACATTGTCAATCTACCGCGGTGATCTGTTCGCGGGGGTGTGGCCGTGGGCCGAGTTTTGGCGGCGAGACCGACAGGCGAAAGAGTGGCTGCTCCTCGATCGCATGTTCACGCACCCGGAGAAGACAGCCGAGTTCCAACACCCTTACGAGACTGAGGCCAAAAGCTTGGGACTGGTCACCAACCACTGGGGTCAACGCATCACCGGCATGATTCCGCTCGGCGACTCGCTCTTGCTCTCGACGTCGTCGAAAGGCACCGCCGAGTGGAAGGACGAATACACGTTCCTCACCGATGAGCAACGTCGCGAGTACGGAGCAGTCCTCCGCCTGCGCATGCCGGGCAACCTTGCGGCGCAGATCAAGTGGCAGGACGGTCCGATCAAGCTCGACTTCACGATGCGACCAAGTGAACTCGTGATCGAACAGGACGGCAAACAATTGGCATCGTCCGTCCTACCAGACGATTTTGTTGTCGATGTGCCTGACCTCTCAGTCCATTGGAAGCAAGGAGTGTTTGGCCCATTGCGTGGGCAGTTGTTGCGATACGATATCGAACCGGAATAATGAGCAATGGCAAGAAAACGTTTCAAATCGACCGTTCAAAAGTAGCTGAACTCGCAAGAGTTCAGCATCGGAGGGGAGTTCAGAAGTCTGAATTCTTGCGAATCCAGCTACAGTGTTCAGGAGTCTGAATTCTTGCGAATCCAGCTACAGTGTTTTTGTGACGATATCGATCAACTTGGGAGCCTCTGGAGTTCAAACGTCATGCAAAATATGAACTTGAATCGACGTGGGTTTCTCGTAACCACTGGTGCCCTGTTGTCTGCCGGAGCACTCAGCGCGGCTGAGCGACCGGAGGTCACGACTCCTCGTGCGACTGACGGCGACGAGGCTCACGAGCCTGACTGGGAGCAAAAGCTGACGCTCACTGTGGGGCCGAAGCACGCGGACCTCGTTGGCAGTGATGACAAAGTCATTCAGGCAGCGGTCGACTACATCACCCGCATGGGCGGAGGCACCATCCAACTGCTGCCGGGCACGTTCACGCTGCGAAACGCGATTAGCTTGTCCTCGAACTTGCGGTTGATCGGCAGCGGAGCGGAGACCATTCTCACGAAGGGTCCGTCCGAAACGATCGAGTTGGCGGACGACTCCGACTGGTATGATCAGGAGGTCACGCTCAGCAAATCGGGCGACTTCAAGGTCGGCGACGGTGTCCTGCTGAAGACGGTCAATCAGGACAACGGCAGTACGGACGTCATCAAGCGGACCCTCGTTGCACGCTCGGGCAATCGCTTCAAGCTCGATAACGGCATTCGCAAGAACCTCTGGTTGACCGGCAAGCCGACGTGTTCATCGCTGTTCCCGCTGCTTACGAGTGAGTACACCAGTGACGTACTCATCGAGAACCTGACGCTCGACGGCAACCTCGCCAACAACGAGAACCTCAACGGCAACTATGGCGGCGGCATCTTCCTGCAGGACTGCAATCGCTACACGTTTCGCAAGGTCGAGAGCCGCAACTACAACGGCGACGGCATCAGCTTTCAGATCTGTCACGACGTCGTGGTCGAGAATTGCCACTGTCACGACAATGCTGACCTCGGAGTGCATCCCGGCTCCGGGTCGCAGCGCCCCGTGCTCAAGAACAATCGGCTCGAGCGCAACACGATCGGCCTCTTCTGGTGCTGGGGTGTGAAGTATGGCCTCGCGGAAGGGAACCGCATCGTTGACAATCGCAACTTCGGCATCTCCATCGGCCATAACGACACCGACAACGTCATGCGCAACAACGACGTCATTGGCAGCGGCAAGGTGGGAGTCCTGTTCCGAGATGACTCGCGCGGCGAGGACTTCTGGGCCAATCGCAATCTCGTGGAGAACAACCGCATCACGGACAGCGGCGATGAGAGCGGCATTGCCATCGACGTACAGGGGAAGACCAAGAACGTCCGCATCGTCGGCAACGAGATCCGGGAAACACGCCAACCCATGAGTCGCATCGGCATCCGCATCTCCGCTGAGGCGTCCGGGATCGAACTCAACTCCAACAAAGTCGAAGGCTTCGCGACGGCCGTTGTGAACGGGTGAATCCTCCTACACAGATCAAGGTACGTATGAACTCCCAGTTTTCAAGACGTCACTTCCTCGGCACTCTCACCGCAGGTGCTTCGCTCGGTCTCGCAGGGTCTATTCAGTCGAGCTGGGCGGATGATCAGGACCAAACCTCCGTTGACGTGATCGTTGTTGGTGGCACTCCCGGAGGTGTTGCCGCTGCAGTGACGGCGGCTCGTCTTGGGCGACGTGTGACGCTTATCGAGCGACACGATCATCTGGGGGGGATGACAGCCAGTGGACTTGGTAAAAGTGACATCGAGCACCGCGGGATGATTCAGGGGTTCTTCGCAGAGTTCATCAGCCGTGTCCATCGACACTATGTTGAGACCTACGGCGTCGACTCCGAGCACGTCACACTCTGTCGCGATGGCTACTACTTCGAACCGTCGGTCGCCGAGTCGATCTTTGATCAACTCGTGGCGGAGCAATCGACACTCACCGTCTTGCGTGGCCATCGGTTGGAGTCTGTGCTCCACGATGCAGGAACCGTGCAGGGCGTCGTCGTCCGTAACCGCGAGACCGACGCGGTTACGACACTCAAGACACCGGTCGTGATCGATGCAACGTACGAGGGTGACGTCTATGCCGGAGCCGGTGCTGACTTTCGGCTCGGGCGCGAGTCAAGAGACACGTTCGACGAACCGCACGCCGGGGTTGTGTACTTCGACTATCAGAACCAAAAATTTCTCGATGGCACAACTGGCGAGGCAAGCGATCGATTGCCAGCCTATACGTATCGCCTCTGCCTCACGACCGACGCGGACAACTCTCATCGTCTGATGGCACCGCCACCGGACTACGACCGCACGCGTTACATTGGCTACTTTGATGACCTGCACGCAGGGCGTCTTGCGGCTCCGAAGCGTTACAAACCGGGTCGAGGGTATAATGCGGCCCACTTCGACACGCTGGTGCGAGTCCTCTCGGTGACGGACATTCCGCATGGGAAGACCGACGTCAACATGAACCCGCGACCGCTGGCCTTTCCCTTTGCAGAAGAGAACGCAGGTTATGTCGAAGGCGATTGGGCAACGCGAGAGCGGATCGAGATTGACCTGCGGAATCTCACACTCGGGCTTGTCTGGTTCCTGCAGAACGACGCTGAGATCCCGGCGGCCCATCGAGCTATCGCCAATCAGTACCAGTGGCCAGAGGATGAGTTCACGGACAACGACCATTTCCCCTTCCAACTGTACGTACGGGAAGCTCGACGTCTGATCGGCGAGTACACGCTGACGGAACACGATGTGACTGAGAGTTCAGAGCGACCAAATACGGGTCGGTTCGAAGATGCAATTGCCGTCGGTGAATTTCCAATCGACAGTTTCCCCTGCCGGAAGCGACAGCCGGGCGACACGATTGTGCTGGAGGGCTACCTCGGCATGTTGGATTACATCACGCGGCCCTATCAGATTCCGTATCGCATCATGATCCC
>JAJDEJ010000083.1 GCA_029259815.1 Planctomycetaceae bacterium
GCCCAGCCCCCGAAAGTCAACCAGCATGCCCCATCATAATCCGAATCAAACCCCGGCCTCCCACGGCCACCGTTCGCCAACGCACGCCATAAACACACATTAACCACAACCCAGGAACGCTTGTTCAAGGACTAGTTGGTCACTTGTAATTCGCTTGGCGTCAGCCACACAACACTGTCCCGTTCCCTCAGCACACGACCGCTGACCGTCAGCTTCTGCTTTTGAAAACGGCCCTTGTAGACCAGAGGGTACAGTTTGTGGGCTTGCTCGATCACGTACAACTTGCCATCCGCGGATTCAACGCCCAGTCCAAGCTGATCGGGGTCGCCAATCGGCGACACGCCGTGTTCGCATCCGGAGCAAGTACTGGTCCCGGTGATGGTCATCACTTCCCGGTCAGGAGAGATGTCCGGCTGCTCGAATGATGTCTCCGATTGTGGACCGACTGCCGGCCGAGGGACGAGAGTCCCTTCTGCTGCAGCGTACTTCTGCGGATTTGCGTGAAACATCTGCAATTGCTCCGCCGACGGGAACAGGTACCGCATGCCGTCGTGATAGGCAGCAAAGTTGGGATCTCCTGGGACCTCCTGATTCATCTCGACCCGACAGACGGCACACTGTCCCCCCATCGCCAGATCGACATCCGCAAACTCGCCCGGATTGTCGACAAACATCTGCTTCTGGTCAGCACCGGGAAACAGATAGAGTCGCCCCTTGTGATAGGCTGCATGGAAAACGCTGCCCGGCATCCTTTTGCCCATCTTGGCAAGACAGACGGTGCAATCCCCGCCAAGAGCAGGCACATACTTTCCCGGGTCGGCCAGGAACGTCCGCTTGATCTCTTCGTTCGGGAAGTAGTAGGTTTTTCCGTCATAACTCGCCTGGTGCTGCGGGTTGCCTCGGACCCATTGCTTCATGTCGATGATGCATACCGCACAATAGCCCTCGAGTGCGAGATTGCTGACGACGGGCGACCCCGGACGCGATTGCGAACCGGCAGGATTCTGTCGCCGTTGTGAGCCGGCCGACGATGGGGGAAAGCTTCGGAACGACGGCTGACTCCGCATCGGCGGGGACCTGCGGCTCCCCGACTGGGCTGACGCCTGCAAACTTAGTCCCGCAACAATCATCAGGGCGAGCAAGGCTTGTCCCAATATACGACATTCTTTCATCATCGATTCCTCTCAGCGGCGGACTACCGCGGTGGTCAAATAGCTGTCGCGTCCCCAGCGGCGGATTAGTGCCACGGGCACTTTGGTCTAGCGGCGTTTGGACGTTGAAGGGTCTATGATTCCAGTCTTGTCCGCCGCTATAAACGCTACACTTATTCGATTGCCGCAGTAGACAGGGTTTGTCAACGATTCAACGTTCGAACGCCACAGCACAAAAGTGCCCGTGGCACTAGCGACGAGCTTGATGGTCGGGTGATGAGGCCCGCTCACCACCGGTAGCCAGTATTCGCCATTCCTGGACCGGCATCTGTAAGACAGTTCACGCAGAGAGGGAACACCCCAAAGAAGGGGTCAGTCCAAACGTCCCGACCATCCCGCCGGAATCCACCGCATCCGCTGCGAGATCATGCCGACTGAGAGTCGCTGACCGGTATCAGCTTGGGAATCGGTACCTGCAAACCGACGACGCCTCCATGATGGCGGTGCAGCGTGCGGAACTTCGATCGCAGGAATCCATACAACTCTTCCGGAGGCTGCGATTCCAGATACTGGCGGACGAGCACTTCCATATGGCGGTCGTACTCTTGCTGAGAGTGAGAATGCACATGGTATCGTCCTTCCATGCGCCGAATGTCGCCATCGAATCGCGGGCTGATGTGATACAGCTCATGCAGGACGGTAATCATCTTCTCCTGGAACGTCTGATCCAGGAACCGAGGCAGGTAGAACGTGAGGATGTAGAGCATCTCACGGTCTTCTTGATAGAGCCGCTGCACCGTCCACGTGCGGCCATGTCTCCGGGTGGTGAGGGCGCCCCCTTCGAATCGCATGGGCGTCAGCTTTGCCTGCAAACCATGGAGCACTTTCCGCCGAGCTTGGGCGAAAGTCACCAAGACCCGGGACATGTCGATGTGCAGGAACTCGTCCAGCCGACAGGTCACGTCATCACACAACAGCTGCATGGCGTGCGTAAAGTCAAACAGAGAGGGCTGCGGTTGATTTCGACCCGGCATGACGAGCTTCCTTTCTCGGTCATCGATCATCGCTTGTCACCCTCGCAGAATCCACCTTGATTCATGCGAAAGGCCCGAGTCTGTCACAGACTCGGGCCGGTTGAACGTGTCTCAATCTTCTTTCGGAGTCTCATCCCCATCGCCGCTGCTGTCGTCCGGAGCACTTGCTTCTGCGGTTGGCTCCGGTTCATCGGACGGTACCGTCTCTTCGATTGTTGACGGCGACTGATCGACGACGACCGGTGCCTCGCGCTTCCTGCGGACACGGTCACGTTCGCCGACAAACTCGATCAGTGCCTGTTCACCCGCATCACCCAGCCGACGCTGAGCAAGCCGAATCACACGGGTGTATCCACCGGGACGATCTCGGAAGCGGTCCGCCAACTCGTCAAAGAGAATGTCGAGGGCTTCCTTGTCTCTGAGGAGGGCAAACGCCCGACGACGCAGTGCGACCGCAGGGGCAATGGCTTGGTTCCACTTCTGCCATTGCTCGGACGTACGCCATTGCTTCCACTCGGGCGAGTTCCGTTCGGCATTGGTGTTGAACTCGTCGGCCGTGTCCTGATGCGAGGCTGCCTTGCGAGCCATCGTCACCAGGCGTTCGACATAGGGACGGAGTTCTTTCGCCTTCGGCACGGTCGTGACGATCCGGCCCACAACCTTGGGGCTGTTCGGATCATCCTCATCAACCCGCACCGTGCGAATCAAACTCGACGCCATATTACGATACATCGCATGTCGATGAGAGGCATTTCGGCCGAGCTTACGGCCTCGAACTCGGTGACGCATGACTTTCCTACCTGTCTCAAACGTTCGTCGCGATACGGTTATTCAATGGGGAATCGAGCGGACCACTCTCGTGACCAGTCGTTACGAGATCGGGCTCGTGTCGGGCACCTTCATGCCGAGCCGCAGACCCAGACTCGTCAGCCGTTCTTCCACTTCGGTGAGCGTTGTCTCACCAAAGTTGCGGACGGTGAGCAGTTCGTCGGGAATCCGCCGCACCAAATCACGGACGCTGTTGATGCCTTCGGACTCCAGACAGTTGGTCGCACGCACGGAGAGATTCAACTCCGCCAGAGAGCGGTTGAGCTTTTCTTCCAGTTCCAGATCGATCGGCGAGTAACCGGTCGATTCGAGCATCCCCTTGAGCCCCGAAGAGGGTGGCAACTCGGGGCCCGGTTCCTTGTAAGTGATGAATGGGTTGAGGTGCTTGCGAAGGATCTTCGCCGACTCGACCAACGCCATCTCGGGTGTGACCGTGCCGTTGGTCCAGATTTCCAACGTCAGCTTATCGTAGTTCGTCCGCTGACCAACACGTGTATCCTCGACCTTGTACCGCACCCGCTCCACCGGAGAGAACGCTGCATCAAGGGGAATCACGCCAGGCTCGGGCATCTGGTCGTAGTGTTCAGTCGCCGGAACGTATCCACGACCGTTCTCGACGGTTAGTTCCATATTGAGCGGAACGTCGTCGGTCATGGTGGCGATTACCAGGTCTTTGTTGACGACGTCAACCTGGTCATCGGTGATGACATCAGCACCCGTCACCACACCCTTGGAGTGCTTCTCGATTCGAAGCGTTTTGGTCGTGGTGCTGGCGTTCTTGACGACGAGCGATTTGAGGTTGAGGCAGATGTTCGTCACATCCTCGACCACGCCGGGGATCGTCGTAAACTCATGTTGGACACCCTGGATCTTCACGCGGGTGACCGCACTCCCCTCCAGGCTGGAGAGCAGAATCCGCCTCAGGCTGTTCGCGATTGTATGACCGAAACCTCGCTCGAACGGTTCTGCCACAAAAAGGCCGTAGGTGCCAGTGGTGACCGTTCTGTCGGGGGCAACACGACTGGGAAGTTCCAGACCTCTCCAACGAATCCGCATAGACCTTACTCCTCGACTGTGAAAGAGAGTGATGACAGTGCCGCTGTGTCTCTCAACAGTTCGGCGAATCGCTTCTAGCGTTCACGCGGAAGAAGCTGTGATAGAGTCTCACCTGAATCTCGATGATTCCTCACGACTCGATTGTTAAACTCGGCGTTTCTTCTTGGGCCGGCATCCGTTGTGCGGCAGGGGGGTCACATCTTCAATTGATCGAATGTTGATGCCCGCCGTCTGCAGTCCTGTGATCGCACTCTCGCGACCGGAGCCAGGTCCTTTGACGCGAACTTCCATCTCCTTCACGCCGAACTTGCGTGCCCGGTCCGCACACGTCTCCGCGGCTTTCTGAGCTGCGAAGGGAGTACTCTTTCGAGAGCCCTTGAAGCCGGATGTGCCCGCCGTTGCCCAGCAAAGCACTTCACCATTCGTGTCGGTGATGGTGACGGTCGTATTGTTGAATGTCGCTTTAATGTGAGCGATTGCCCGCGTCACATTGCGACGAGTTCGTTTTTTCTTGGTCTTCGCCACGAACGATTTCCTGAATATTTAAAGGCCAATTTGCTGGCAGTGATGACGAGACACGCCTGTCGATGTAACAGTTGGTAAGAGGAGAGATCTCACGACTTCTCCCCCGCAGCACAAATTCCGGAACTGTGTCTCAACGATCCTTCACGCCCTTCTTACCGGCAACTGTTTTCTTTGCACCCTTACGAGTCCGGGCATTGGTCCGCGTCCGCTGTCCACGCACAGGCAGGCCACGACGATGCCGAATCCCCCGGTAACACTGAATATCGCGCAAGCGCTGAATATTGGTCTGCGTCTGTCGTCGCAATCGCCCTTCGACAACGTGCTCATTATCGAGATAATTGTTGATTTTCTGAATGTCGTCGTCGCTCAGATCTTTCGCTTTCGACTGCGGATCGATCTTGAGTGTGTGACATGTCTGAATGGCTGTCGCCTGTCCGACTCCATGCAGATATTGCAGCGACACATACGTCGCCTTGTCGTTCGGGACATCAACACCCTGAATACGTGGCATCCTGTTCTCTCTCTGCCCGGAATTTCAAACAAATGAATGACCGTGATCGTGCTGAGCCAGCTAGTCTCAAGAGGTCAGTCGATCACACCCGACCTCGCCGCATGAGTGATGCAACGACTCAACCTTTACCCTTGCCTTTGTTTATGGCGAGGATTTGATGAACAAATCACATAGACCCGTCCGTGTCGACGAACGATCTTGCAGTTCTCACAGATTCGCTTGACGCTCGAACGAACCTTCATAATGACCTCAGTTCCTGAAAGACGTACCTAACCCCTGCCCCTGCAAAAGGGAACGAGGATTATAAGCAGCCACCAATGATTGTCTCAAGCGACTGATCACCGGAATCAGTCTGAATTCTTCGATCATTTCCAAACATTGAGGCGTCACTGCCCCAGTCCCTCGGTGAGAATGACCGGTCCCTCCTTCGTCATGGCGACCGTATGCTCAAAATGTACGCTCGGTGCCCCGTCCGCCGTCACCACCGTCCAATGATCATCCAGAATCAAAATGTCTCCGGTCCCTGCGTTCACCATGGGCTCAATGGCCAGCACTAGTCCGGGTTTGATCGGAAAGTCCCGCTCATCAAAGTCGTCACTGTCGTAATTCGGCACCTCGGGGTCCTCGTGCATCTCCTTGCCGATGCCATGTCCCACAAAATCCTCCACGACCCTGAAGCCGTCGCGAACAACACCTCGTTCGATCAATCTTGCGACTTGTGACCACTTCTTCCGCGTTCCCATCCCCCGAATGGCCGTTTGAAGGGCTGCTTGTCCAGACTCCCGCAGTCGAGACTTCACGTCATCAACGCTGCCAACCGCGTAAGTCCAGGCCCCGTCACCGCACCAACCGTTCAGCCGACATCCCGTGTCAACACTGACGATGTCGCCTTCCTGCAACTCATACGGCCCGGGAATCCCGTGCACAACTTGCTCGTTGACGCTGATGCACGTGACTGCCGGGAAGGGGACCACTCCCGGGACGCCTTTAAACAGGGGCTGGGCCCCCCGTTGCTCAAAGAGGTCCTCAGCTGCCCGGTCGAGCGCCGCCGTTGTGATCCCCGGAGCCACCATCTCATTGATCAATTGATGCGCTTCGACGACCAGCTGACAGGCTTCGCGCATCAGCCCAATCTCACGTCGACTTTTCAGAGTGAGCACAGCATTAGCCTCAACGCTTTGGCCATTCGCCTGTCAGTTGCGATCGGGCCACGAAAAATGCCGTCACTGCCCACCATCAGCTTCCAACAGTCCACTGTAGTTCCTCATCACGAGGTGACTGTCGATCTTCTGCACCAGGTCCAGAGCGACTGATACCACAATCAGCAGACCGGTCCCTCCGTAGAAACTTGCGATCAAAAATGGGATGTCCATAGCTGTGGCGACGATCGTCGGAATGATCGCGATAATGGCCAGGAATCCTGCACCAACGTAGGTGATGCGGGCCATCACCTGTTCCAGATAACTCGCAGTCCGCTCTCCCGGACGATAACCGGGAATGAAGCTCCCGTAATCCTTCAGGTTGTCCGCCATATCACGTGGGTTGAACGTGATGGCCGTCCAGAAGTAACAGAAAAAGTAGATCAGCGCGACATAGGAAATGTTGTACAGGAAGCCCCGGCCACCTCCGCCGAATGCCGAATGCAGAATGCTGATCGTGTCTTGCCCAAACGTCCATTCCTGGCTCGCCCACAACTGGGTCAACCAGCTGAACAGGAAGTAGGGAAACATCAGCAGGCTGGAGGCGAAGATAATGGGCATCACGCCAGCTTGATTGACTCGCAATGGCAGGTGCTGACGTTGTCCGCCAAACACTCGTCGTCCACGAACGTGCTTGGCACTTTGAATGGGGATCCGCCGCTGCGCCTGGGTAATCGCCACGACTGCAATAATCACTCCGATGAAAAGTATCACCAGCAGCAACAGCTTGTCGATGCCCGCCTCCGATCCCAGCCCCACGCCGTTCTTGAAGGCGGGGCCCAGCAAATCGATCAACGCACGGGGCATCTGGGCGAGAATGCCCGCCATGATCAATAAGCTGATCCCATTGCCGATCCCGTATTCATCAATCTGTTCACCAATCCACATCAGCAGAATGGTGCCTGCGGTCATCGTGACGGTGCCGACCAGGTGATAGAACCACCAGTCGTATTCACGAATGATCAGCCCTCCTTCCTGCGCACCGAGTCCCCCGGAGAGCATGCGAATCCAGAAGTAACTCTGCCCCAGGCAGATCACCACAGTCGCATACCGAGTGTATTCGTTGATTTTCTTGCGTCCTGCTTCGCCTTCCTTCTGCAGTTGCTCCAACGGCGGATAGACCGAACCCAGGAGTTGGAAGATGATGGACGCGGAGATATAGGGCATGATGCCCAAGCCGAAGATCGTGCTGTTGCCGATACTCGACGCGGAGAACAGTGAGACGACCTGGATCACCTGACCCAGTCCACCTTGCTGCTCGGACAGTCGCCGCATGGCGTCGCCGAACTGCTGCTGATCGAGAAAGGGCAGCGGAATCGCAAAGCCCATGCGATAAACGGCGAGCAGAAACAGCGTCAGGAAAATCTTCTGCCGCAATTCGGGGATGCGGAAGACGGTGAACAGCTTAGCCAGCATGCGTCTGTGTCCTTACACGCGAGCGGGAAGAGTTGTAGTCTGCCCGAATTGAGCGGGCAGCCGCGATGAAGTCCGTTCCGAGATCAACATGAAGTCACTGAGCGAGCAACGGAACGTGGACTGCATTACGACAATGCCTCCACCGTACCACCCGCTTTCTGAATCTTCTCTTCTGCTGATCGGGAAAGTCGATGAACTTGAACGGTCAGCTTCTTGGTCAGATCGCCGTTTCCCAGCACCTTGATGAGATCAAAGGTTCCTTTCGCCAGACCGCGTTCGGCCAGCGTGGTTGGGTTAACGGTGTCGCCGTCCTGAAACTTCGCCTCGAGAACCGACACGTTGATCGCCAACACCTTATCAGCAAACTCGTTATTGTTGAAACCCCGCTTGGCGATGATCCGGGCCAGCGGCATCTGCCCGCCCGAGAAACCGACTCTGCGTGAGGCGCCGCTGCGACTGTAATAGCCATTATGGCCGCGTCCGGACGTCTTGCCGTGCCCCGAACCAGGGCCACGACCAATCCGCTTGCGCTGCTTGTTCTTTTGAATTCCGCGATGAACGTCGTCAATAATCATTACAGTTCCACTCCTCGCAGCCGCATGACGTCTTCACGCGTTCGCAGCCGTGACAGGGCATCAAACGTTGCCTTCACTAGATTGACCGGGTTGTTCGACCCCCGGCTCTTCGTCAAAATATCCTTGATTCCCACCGATTCGACAACGGTCCGCACCGTTGCACCGGCGATGATCCCTGTACCGGGACTCGCTGGAATTAACACGACTCTCGAAGCCCCGAAACGGCCTTCGATTTGATGAGAGATCGTCGTCTCGCGCAGGGGGATGGTCGTCAATTTGCGGTTCGCAGCCTTCGTCGCTTTCTCGACGGCCAGCGGCACCTCTTTGGCCTTGCCGTAGCCCCAACCGACACGGCCATTCTTGTCACCGACCACCACCATCGCCGCAAAGCTGAAGCGGCGACCGCCCTTGACGACGCAGGCACAGCGTCTGATCTGAACGACTTGTTCCGGGGATTGTGCGGGAGCGTCTGTCGCCACGATAAAACTCCGTAGACCTCAGGGATGTATTCGTTTTGTCTCAGTGATTCTTAGGAATTGACAGGTCAACTCAATGACCTTTCAAAAGTCGAGGCCACCTTCACGTGCGGCGTCGGCCAATGCAGCAATTCGACCATGGTACTTATAGATGCCGCGGTCGAATGCGACCTGTTTGATGCCCGCTGCACCGGCCCGCTCCGCGAGAGCCTTCCCGACTCGCTGTGCGGCATCCTTGTTGCCGTTATCCTGCTTGGGACCGCCGAGATCCTGTTCGAGGGAACTCGCCGCAATGAGCGTCCGGCCTGCCGTATCGTCGATGATCTGTGCGTAAATCTGGCGATTGCTGCGATAGACAGACAATCGTAAACGACCAGCCGCTCGGATGCGGTTTCGGACATGTTGCCCGCGGCGCAGACGCTGCTTGGCAATTCGTTTCTGCAGTTTCATGATACGATGATTCTGTGAGGCAAATGCTCGTCTCGACCATTCCGCCGGACGTTGAAATCATACGGTGGACTATCCACCACTCGCGAAGGCTTTGCCCGCCTTGCGGCGGATATGCTCGCCCTGAAACCGGATCCCCTTCCCTTTGTAAGGCTCCGGAGGACGGACGTTGCGAATGTCCGCTGCAAACTGACCGACCGCCTGTTTGTCGATGCTCTTCACTTCGATCGCTGTGGGTGAAGGGACATCGCACGTCACCTTATCCGGCAGAGGCAGTTTGACCGTATTGGCGAAGCCGACTTGCAATGACAATTCGTTTCCGCTCAATGACGCTTGGTACCCGACGCCAACGACTTCCAGCCGCTTAACGAACGGCTCCTGAACGCCGATGACCATGTTATTAATGAGACTTCGCGTCAGGCCATGTAAGGCCCGGTTTTCCCGCTGATCGTCCGGGCGACTGACATGAATCTCACGGGCGTCACCTTCGTAACTGACACTCATCCGTGGGTGAGCATCAAGGGTCAACTCCCCATGCTTCCCCTTGACCGTGACCTGATTTCCAGACACCGAGACGTCGACCCCATCAGGGATGACCACCGGTTGTTTTCCAATACGCGACATGAGTCAAAATCCGCTTAAACTGAACGCTGAATCGTTCGTGGCGATGCCTACCAGACACTACAGAGAACTTCGCCACCGACATTTTTTGAACGTGCTTCCCGATTACTCAGCACGCCCTGATTCGTCGAGAGCACACTGATCCCTAACCCGTCGAGCACCTCTGGCACGTCACTCACTGCGACATAGTGGCGACGACCGGGCTTACTCACCCGTTTGAGTTCCTGAATGACTCGTTCGCCATTGGGGCCATACTTCAGGTTGATTCGCAGGACGTTTTGTGGTACCTGCTCAATCACTTCGAAGTCCCAGATGTAGCCCTCGCGCTGCAGCGCCTCAGCGATCCCCACCTTCAACCTGGAAGAGGGAATATCCACGGAAGGGCGCTCGATCCGCAGGGCGTTGCGAATCCGAGTGAGCAGGTCGGCAATGGGGTCGGTCATCATAGTCGTCGTCTCTCCGATTGATCTCTTACCAGCTGGCCTTCTTCGCTCCGGGAACCAAGCCATCGAGGCAGAGATCCCGGAAGCAAATGCGGCACACCTGAAACTTCCGATAGACAGCCCGCGGACGTCCGCAGAGCTGGCAACGATGTTCCTGGCGACTACTGAACTTGGGCTTTCTGTTCGCCTTTGCAATTTTTGATTTACTGGCCATGCCGTGATTTTTTTAAGTGAAGTGATATCTGTGTTGTGATTTCGAGAATCCCTTGATTGCAGCTCGTGTCTACGTGGCTTCCTTTTGGAATGGCATCCCAAACGAACTGAGCAACAACCGTGCTTCATCATCACTGGTCGTCGACGTGACCATGGTGATATTCAATCCTTGGACTGCCTTCACACTGTCAGGATTGACTTCAGGAAACACCATCTGTTCGTTTAAGCCCATGCTGTAGTTACCCCGACCGTCAAACGCCTTGGGGTTGAGCCCGCGAAAGTCTCGCACCCGAGGCAGCACCACGGAGACGAGCCGATCCAGGAATTCATACATTCGTTGTTTTCGGAGCGTCACTCGGCAGCCGATTTCCATGCCTTCGCGGAGCTTAAAGTTGGCGATCGAGCGACGGGCTCGTGTGATTTGAACATGCTGCCCAGCAATGAGCGTCAATTGGCTAACGACCTCGTCGAGCACCTTGCGGTCCTGAATGGCGCTTCCGACCCCCATGCTCAACACGATCTTTTCAAGCTGTGGCAGTGAATGCCGATTCGTCCGACCAAGCTCTGATCCGAGCTGATCAACGATCGACGACTGATATTGTTCCTGGAGGCGTGGTACTGACATGACTCTGCCGCGATCCTCAATGCTGAATCCCCGTATCTGCTACCGGGGATCGAATTCAAAATGTCCGGACGATGTGCTCCCGACGATTCACTTTACAATGACGACTTATTGCTTGGCATAAACACTCTTGGCTGGGCTGACCGTCCCGACCGCCTTCTCACACTTTCGACAAAACCGTTCCTTGGCACCATCACTCACGTATCGCAGGCCCAGCCGGCTGGGCTTGGTGCACGATTCACAATAGTACATCACATTTGAGCTTTGGATCGGCATTTCCAGATGCAGCCGACCGCCCTGCGGGCTCCTCGGATGCCCCCGACGGACGTGCTTCCAAACTTGATTCACCCCCTGGATCAGCACTTTGTCGCCGTTGTCCAGCACCTGAATCACACGCCGTGGCGTCGGTGATTTGTCATCACCGGTCATGACCACAACGGAATCACCCTTCTTGATCTTCACGACGGCTCTCGTTTCTCTGCTATTCGATCAGCTGACATCGACAAACCAATGCGATTGTCCGCCAAAACCTAAACCACTTCACTCGCCAGACTAATGATCTTCATATACTTGCGGTCTCGCAACTCGCGAGCAACAGCCCCAAAGATTCGTGTCCCACGCGGGTTGCCATCCGGGTCGATCAAGACGATGGCGTTTTTGTCGAACCGAACATAGCTGCCATCTTCCCTGCGTGTCGCCTGACGGCAGCGGACGATGACGCCTCGAATGACTTTGCCGGAACGCACCAACTCGGGAGCACCGGGAATCGACTTCTGGATCGCGACGACGACAACATCCCCCAGGCCGGCTGTCCGTTTCTTGGTTCCTCCCAGAACGCGGATACAGCGGGCAACCTTCGCGCCACTGTTGTCCGCAACATCCAGGAGTGTTTGCATTTGAATCATGTTCTTGCCTTTGCCAACTCGATATCTGCCGCCCCGTCAAATCGCCTTCACCCGGTTGCCATCCGCCCCAGGACGGACTTCAGGCACGACTGACTTCCTTTGACTTCTCGACGATCCTCACCAACGACCACCGCTTCTGCTTCGAGTGGGGCCGACTTTCGACGATTTCCACCGTATCGCCGGTATGCCCCTCGTTATTCTCGTCATGGACGTGACACACGGTTCGCCCCCGGACAATCTTTCCGTACTTGGGGTGACGAAACAGCCGCTTGACTTCAACTCGCAGTGTCTTGTCTCGTTTGTCGCTCATCACGACACCTTGCAGTGTACGCCTCATTGATCAATTCTCCGGCCGCTCATCGAATCGCACTCCTGGTGTTTGAATATTTCACTCGGCGGAGTTCGTCCCACCGAAACCCTATCAACTATGACGATGCCATTGCGGCGCCGCTGCGTTCGCGTTGGATCGTCTTGATTCGTGCGATCTTTCGCCGCAAACGCGTCAAATTGCTCGGTGCGTCCAGACGTTCTGTCGCCGCCTGAAACCGCAAACGGAACAACTCCTGCCGAGTCTCCCGGAGTTCCAGTTCCAGTTGCTCGCCATTCATTTCTCGAATTTCTGATGCCTTTGACATAACTTCTTTCTACCCGTCGCCTGTCACTCAACTGGAAACCGCTTCTCAATGGTCAGATTGCCGGTCGACGTTCAAGTAGCCGGACTCGGACGGGCAGCTTGTGGGCCACACGATTGAAACAATCACGGGCTGCATCAATTGACACGCCCGCCACTTCAAACATCACCGTCCCCGGCTTCACGACTGCCACCCAGTGATCCGGTTCGCCTTTTCCCTTGCCCATACGTGTTTCCAACGGACGAGCCGTCACCGACTTGTCCGGAAAAACACGAATGTACAACTTACCATCACCACGGATGTACTGCGTGATCGCGATGCGGCACGCTTCAATCGTCGTGGCACTGATATGTCCGGCCTGTGTTGATTGCAGTCCAAAGTCACCGAACGCGACCGTGTGGCCGCGCGTCGCGTTACCTTTTATGCGACCTCTTTGGCTTTTTCGGTGCTTGACCCGCTTGGGCATCAGCGCCATGGCCATCCTCCTCGTCGTAAAATCCTCGGTCGATCCACACCTTCACGCCAATCACGCCCTGCGCGGTCTTGGCAACGGTGAACCCATAGTCGATATGTCTTCTCAGTGTCGAAAGGGGAATGGAACCCCGGCTGGCTTTTTCGCGGCGGGACATCTCTGACCCACCCAACCGTCCGGCCAGTTCCACCTTCACTCCATGCACGCCAGCTTCCATCACCTGGTCCATCGTCCGCTTGATCGCACGACGGAAACTCCCGCGTTTCTGCAGCTGCTGGGCGATTTCCTCGGCCACCAGTGGGGCACTTCGGTAAGGATTGTTGACTTCCTCGATCTTGACTTCCATCCGGCGACCAGTGAGCTTCTCCAGTTCTGCCTTCAGCCGATCAATCTCTTGACCTTTACGGCCAATGATGATGCCCGGTCGAGCTGAGTGCAGCTTCACAATCACCTGATCCCGAGTTCGCTCGATTTCGATTTTGGCGATCCCCGCGAATTTGTATTTGTCATTGACGAAGCGGCGAATCCTCTGGTCTTCGACGAGAAGATTACCGAACTCTTTCTTCGATGCATACCAACGGCTTCGCCAATCCTCGGTGATGCCGATGCGAAAGCCAGTTGGTCGTGTCTTCTGTCCCATGATAATTGTCCGCGTTTGTTTCCGTATGCCAGGGGCGAAACCCGCTGGGGTGATCACTTATCCAACTTCGGGTGCGTCGATCGCGATGTGCACATGAGCAAACCGTCGTCGAATCATAAACGCCATGCCTCTGGCCCGCGGCTGCAGTCGCTTGAACATCGGCCCCCCATCGACCCGCGCCTCCACGATCGAGAGCCGGTCGACATTGCGAGCTCCACGATCCTCGGCATTCGCCCGGGCACTCTTCAGGACCTGTTCAAGCACTCTCGCACCACGATTCGGGACATATCTGAGGGCGTCAATCCCCTCCGACACGGTCTTTCCACGAATCATGTCTGCGAACGGACGCACTTTCGTCGCCGAGATTCTCGCAAACTTATGACTTGCTTTCACTGTTGCCATCTCACCATTCCTGCCGCGTAACCGCTGTCCACTATCACATCAGTGCTGAGCAATGTCGCTCACCGATTCCCTCTTGCGCCGTGACCTCGGAAGGTACGTGTTGGGGAGAATTCACCCAGTTTGTGTCCCACCATTTCCTCCGTCACATACACATTGATATGCGCCCGACCATTGTGCACGAGAAAGGTGTGACCAATGAACTCCGGAGAAATCGTTGAAGCCCTTGCCCACGTCTTGATCGACTCCTTGCGCCCCTCTGTATCCAAACGGGCAATCTTCTTCAGAAGCTTCTCGTCGACAAAGGGACCTTTTTTCGTTGACCGTGACATCCAGCACCTGTTTGACTTGCCCCCCACGAGGGGCTCTCGAAATGACGAATTGTGTAAATTGAATCAGGTTTTCAGTTGCCCATATCGGCGTGATTTTCGACGCCGCACAATGGCCGATGATGACGACTTGCGGCGTTTTCTTGTCGAACCACCCTTAGCCAACTTACCGGTGGGACTACATGGGTGTCGTCCACCGGAGTTGCGGCCTTCGCCGCCACCCATCGGGTGAGCGACAGGGTTCATGGCCGTGCCACGCACGTGTGGACGACGTCCGAGCCAACGCTTCCGACCGGCCTTGCCCAGCACGATTCCCTGGTGCTCTGAATTTCCAATGGCACCGATCGTCGCCCGACAGCTACTCGGCAGCCGTCGCACTTCGCCGGACGGGAGCGTGATCTGTGCCCACTTGGCCTCGCGGGCATTCATGACTGCATTAGTGCCTGCACTGCGGCACAATTGTGCCCCACGCCCCGGCTGCATCTCAATATTGTGAATCACCGTGCCCGGCGGAATGCTGGAGAGCGGCATGCAATTGCCAACCTTGGGCTCGACGCCGTCACCGCTATAGATCACTTCGCCAACCTTCAGTCCTTGCGGGGCGATGATGTATCGCTTTTCGCCGTCCTCATACTCAACCAAAGCAATGCGAGCTGAGCGATTGGGGTCATACTCAACACCCAGCACCTTGGCCGGAATCCCGTCTTTGTTTCGCTTGAAATCGATCATCCGATACAGCCGCTTATGGCCGCCCCCACGATGGCGGACTGTGATCTTCCCCTGATTGTTGCGGCCGCCCTTTTTCTTGGCGCGCTTCGTGAGTGACTTCTCCGGACGCTTCTTGCGATCAGTAATTTCCACGAAATCACCAACAGTCGCGCCACGGCGTCCTGCACTCGTCGGTTTGTAATGTCGAATTCCCATAATTCAGTCGTCAGTTTTCAGTCGTCAGTTTTCAGTTCACATCAACAGTCGCCAGTTCTCACTCGTCAGCATCGACTGACAACTGAACGCTGAAAACTCCCTAGAAGAATGCGATCCGGTCATCGTCGTGCAACTCCACGATCGCCTTCTTCCAATCACGTCGATATCCATGACTCATCTTGTGACGACGCGGCTTGCCCTTGCGAGTCTGCGTGCGAACCTTGATGACCCGCACACTCCACAATTCTTCCACGGCCCGCTTGATGTCCGTCTTCGTCGCTTGCGGGTGCACCTCAAAGGGATACTGATTGTATCGCTCAGAGGTATGCGTCCCCTTCTCCGTCACCAGTGGCCTCAAGACCACTTGGTGTGAATCAAGCGCCAACCCCTTTTTTTGTCCGACTGCCATATCTCTCACCGAACTCTTCTTCAGGCCCCTTGGCCCTGACCACGCAGGAAATCCATCGCGTCTTTTGTGACGACGAGACGTTTTTGATGTAATAACTGGTAGGCATTCAACTCAACGGCAGGAGCCACCCACAACGACTGAATATTGCGCCCTGATCGCCAAACGACAGAGTCTTGCTCACGAATCGCCAGCAGGCAGCTGTCGCCACCCACGCCCAACGACCCCAGCATGTCCGCAATCACGCGCGTCTTCGGGGCATCAACTGCGAGTGAGTCCAAGACGATTGCTTCGTCATCCTGAAACTTGCTCAGCAAGGCCATTCGCGTTGCCAAACGAATTGCCTGCTTTGGCAAACGATAGCTCCAGTCCTTCGGCTTTTTACCGAAGGCATGGCCACCACCAACCCGCACGGGAGTACGCCGGTTTCCCGCCCGAGCACGACCCGTTCCCTTTTGGCGATAGAGCTTCTTCGTACTACCAGAAACCATTCCGCGAGACTTTGTCTTCACAGTGCCTGCGCGCTGATTCGCCTCATACATCACGACCACGTCGTGAAGCAGTTGCTTATTGATTCCAGAGGCCAGCTCGGCTGCATCGAACTCGTAGGAGCCGACGTCAGAGCCAGACACGTTTTTCAAAGGAGCCGAAACCATTTTTTACACCACATCCTGACGACGACGTTAACCGAGCTTGTTCGTCTGGCGAATTTGCACAAACGACCCATTCGGGCCGGGCACTCCCCCATGAACGAGCAGCATATTGTTTTCTGCATCAACACGAACAACCTTCAGGTGACGAACAGTCACCCGGGCATTGCCATGCCTGCCGGGCATCCGAGTCCCCTTGAACACGCGAGCCGGATCGGCACTCATACCAATCGACCCACCATGGCGGTGAACCCGCTTGACACCGTGACTGGCCCGCTGGCCACTGAAATTGTGACGCTTCATCACACCGGCAGTCCCGCGACCTTTGCTCACCGAGATCACATCGACATGCGTGACATCCGCCAGCGACTCAACAGTCAATTCCTGACCAACCTCGCATCCGTGATCTTCACCATCCGTCCGAAACTCACGAATGAACCGCTTCGGCTCACAGTCTGCCTTCGCTGGCACTTCAACGCCCGCATCCTGGCGAACCTTTTGACGCTTACTTCCCAACGAGACCACATGACCACGCTCAGCTCGCGAAGCACGATTCCGATTTCGCTGATCTGGTGATCGCTCGGCATCCTTCTGGCTCAGCTTGTCCGCGAAACCGATCTGCACAGCCTCGTAGCCATCCCGCTCATTGTTCCGCAATTGCAAAACGGTGCACGGACCGGCCTCAATGACAGTCACGGAAACGAGCTTCCCGCCATCATCGTAAACCTGAGTCATGCCGACCTTGCGGCCCAACAATCCGACTGCCATGAGACTTCCTATCGCTTACTTGACCGTTTCTGCGGGTGGGACACCCAGTCGATGCAACCCGATTCCCTGTATCTAAACTGGCGACAAACTTGCCCCACGAGAACCGTGAGCAAGTAGCCACGCCCCAAGCCTCCACCAACGACACACTGGCAACAATCAGCCACCCCCCAAAGGCAACACCTCCAGGAAACCGTGGCATCACATCGCTAGGCGGACGCCTTAATTTTGATATCAACACCAGCCGGCAATGACAGCTTGTTGAGAGCGTCAATCGTTTTGCCGGTGGGTTGCATAATGTCAATCAACCGCTTGTGTGTTCGGATTTCGAATTGCTCTCGCGACTTCTTGTCGATGTGCGGACTCCGCAAGACGGTGTACCGTTCAATTCGTGTCGGCAGGGGAATCGGACCGTGCACAACCGCGCCAGTTCGCTTCGCCGTATCGACGATGTCTGTGGCCGACTGATCCAGCACGCTGTGATCGTAGGCCTCCATGCGGATGCGGATGCGCTCCCCAAGTCCGGACACTCAAATATCCTCAAGCAAACGAGTTACACAAAATGTCGGACGGCAACCCGTCCGGCTTCCGATTGGAAAGTCGATGATCGTAATGAGACTTGCAGGTGATGTCAACAAATCGCGAAGTAGTTTCGGGGGAAAGAGTTAAACTTG
>JAJDEJ010000084.1 GCA_029259815.1 Planctomycetaceae bacterium
GTCATCAGGGCGGACTTCGCGTTGTCGCCGAAGCCCAGTCCGTCGCACATACCGGCGGCGAGGCCGATCACATTCTTGAGAGCCCCGGCGAGTTCGACACCAACGATGTCTGTATTTGTGTAGACCCGGAAACGGTCGGTCGAGAACATCTCCTGCACCTGTGTTGCCAGGGTGATGTCCGGACAGGCGGCGACAACCGACGCGGGCATGCGACGTGCGATCTCCTCGGCATGACTCGGCCCACTCAGTGCGACGACCGATCGATTGCCGAGGACGTCCTGTACAATCTCACTTGGTCGCAGGAAGGTCCCATTCTCGATGCCCTTCACGATGCTGACAATCGGGCGGTCTTGTGTGAGCGAGGGAAGCAGCTTCGTCAGCATTTCGCGAACGAACTTGGTGGGAATCGCCAGCAGCAGGAAATCGGCCCCGTCGATGGCTCGGTCAATCTCCGATGTGATCTCCACAGATTCGGGGATCGGCACGCCGGGGAGGAAGCGCTCATTGACGCGTGTTTCTGCCATTCGCTGTGGATTGTCAGCCTCTCGTGCCCAAATCGAGACCGTCTGGCCGGCGTGTTCAGCCAGCAGAATCGCACAGGCCGTCCCCATCGCGCCGCCGCCCAGAATGGTCGTCTTCATCGATATGAATCTCCGATCTTGTCAGAGGAAGGCACTGATGAATCAGCGAACGGGGTCAGGCACCAATTCGTTCGGGTGGATGATCTTATTCATCGAAAGTCCTCCGTACGAAATGGTGCCTGACCCTCTGGATGCTGAGTCACCCGGCGCAACCCTTACAGTCAGCATGGACGCTCCCACTAGACGGCCGTTCTCTGAGAAACGGTTTGCCAAGGGGCAACGGCGACCTAGTGTTGTCGCGTACATCTCTACATCGGGAGAATCTAATGCAACTCGCCCCCGAGCAACAGACAGGCTTCCTGAATCGTCGCAGCTCACAAGCCGACGCCACTCCGGGTGTCGAGCGACGTCAGTTCTCCACGACACACAATTCCGATCGTCCGGAAGTCAACGAACTGGCTGAAGCCATCGACCAATACAAGCTGCGTCACCGCCGCCGGTTCATCACGTTTGATGAACTCTACGACGTGATGTCCTCACTCGGTTATCACCGCTGAATCAGCGACGACCACGTGTGATTGTTCGAGACCCACGGGATGCAACCCGTGGGCTTTCTGTCGTTCCAAGCACCGCTTGCGGATTAGCACTCACTCTAACACGTCCCACAGTCGCGGGCCGAACACAATCACCCCCACTGCGACTGAGACGATCGCCGCCATCAGCACGCCGCCGGATGACGTGTCCTTTGCGATGCGTGCCAACTCATGCTCGTCCGGTGAGACGAGGTCGACGACCGCTTCGATGGCCGTATTCAGCAACTCAGCCGCCCACACGAGTCCGATCGCCAACAGGATCACGCACCACTCGATTGCCGAGATCTTGAGCGCTGTCGATAGTCCGATGACAAGCACGGTCGCCACCGCATGAATCCGTGCATTCCGTTGCGTTCGCAGAGCATGGAAGACGCCCGTCCCGGCATCCGCAAAACTTTTCAGCAGCGAGCCACGACGTCGCATCAGGCCGTGTCCCGTTCGAGCACCAGTCGTGTGACCTCCGGTCGGCATCGCCATCGCAGCGGATGACGTCCAGCGAGTCCGCGCGACACGTGCATCACCGTCTGCGACTTCGCGAACGTCCCCGCCGCATACCGCACCCCCTGCCAACTCGGTGAGTAGACCGGTCCAAACAGCGGCAGCACCACCTGTCCGCCATGATTGTGCCCTGACAACATCAAGTCCACATTCGATTTCCGCGCTCGAGCAAAATGGTCGGGCGTATGAGAGAGCAGCAATCCAAAGTCCGCATCGTTCGCTCGTTCCATGTCCGGCACGCGACCAAGCCAAGGCGTCTCATCGCCCGCAATCGCCATCCGATGCCCCGCATGCTCGACTGTCAGCACCTCACTGCCGACGCTCTGCCAGCCCAGCGATGACAGACTCGCGCGAATCTCTTCGGCATTTTGTTCCCAATCGTGATTTCCAAGAATGAAGAACTGCCCCAATGGTGCCTCCAACCGCCCCAGTGTCTCCGGCAACCAATCGACGCACTGCATATCGTCAATCAGATCACCGGTAAACGCGACGAGATCGACTGGTTGAGCAGCGATATGTGCGGTGACCGCCTCGAAGTACGCCCGTTCGATCGTCGGCATCAAATGCCAGTCAGAGAGATGCAGGATGCTCATCCCTTCCCACGCCATTGGCAGACGGGGCAGGGCAAGTCGCTTCTCGGATAACTCGACAGAGAATTGTTCGTTCCACGGCACCCTCGCCAGTGACTCATACGGCCCAGTACCGATCAGTCGCCGTCCGAGTTGTCGTTCAAGGTCGACAATCTCCGACCGTTGTAACAGCACGGCTCGTGGGGTCGATCTCCACTGATATCGTAATGTGGCCACCAACAGTCCAATCACGCCGATCGCACAGACAGAGGCGACGGCCATCCAGAAAGACGAGAGGTCGCTCCATTGCCCATACGTCAGCAGCCGTGGCCCCGTCAGCCCGACGAACCACAACAACAGCAGCGGAAAGCTCAAAATGGCCAAGTCATGCACATGTCGCGAGTGTCGCAGAACCGCATGCGGAATCGGCAAAGCATGCAACCGATTCACGAACGCCACCCACAATTGTGTGTGGCCCGCAATCAGCAGCGTGAATAGAAACAGATTCCACCAGTTCATTTCATCCCAATCTCGCGTTCACCGTGACCTCAGGGGTGTCGAATTCTAGCGAACCGGCCATAATCCCCCCACAGTGATTTCAGACCTCCCTCTCCCCTTGAGGGAGAGGGACAGCCTTCAAGCGAAGCGCCGAAGGCAGGGTGAGGGGGTGCCGGTGGGGTTCGAGTCCAACTCTTCATCAGCGCCTCCCCCTCACCCTGATTCTTCGCTGGCGCTTCAGAATCTGTCCCTCTCCCTCAAGGGGAGAGGGGGGACTGTCATTCGTTCACACAGTTTCTGCACCAAAAAGAACCAGCTCCAACTCCATGGGCTACCGCAATCTTCGCGAGTGCATCGTCGACCTCGAACGCAGTGGCCAACTGGTTCGCATCGAGACCGAGATCGATCCGCACCTCGAAGCGGCCGAGATCCAGCGGCGGGTCTACCAGGCACAAGGGCCGGCCCTCCTGTTCAACCGGGTCAAGGGCAGCCGCTTCCCGATGGTGTCCAACCTGTTCGGCACCATCGACCGTGCCCGCGACCTGTTCCGCGACACCCTCGATCTTGTCCAGCGACTTGTCGACATCAAGCTCGACCCTGCGAGAGCTTTGCAACATCCCTTCCAGTCGGCACGCGCCCTTCCCGCCGCGTGGGCCATGCGGCCGAAGTTCGTCCGCAGTGGCCCTATCCTGGATCACGAGACGACCATCAGCGAACTCCCGCAACTGGTCTGCTGGCCTGACGACGGCGGGGCTTTCATTACGCTGCCGGCGGTCTACTCGGAAGACGTCACGCAGCCTGGTTGGCAGTCGTCCAATCTCGGGATGTACCGCATCCAACTCTCCGGCGGCGAGTACGAGCCAAACAAAGAAATCGGGTTGCACTATCAGATCCATCGCGGCATCGGTGTGCATCACACCCAGGCCGTACGAGAAGGCAAGCCGTTCCGTGTGAACATCTTCGTCGGCGGTCCTCCCGCACTCCCACTCGCTGCCGTGATGCCACTCCCCGAGGGTCTCTCCGAACTCACCTTCGCCGGTGCACTCGGCGGGCGACGCATGCGCCTGATCCGTCGACCAGACTCACTTCCGCTCGCCGTCGAAGCCGACTTCTGCATCACCGGCACCGTCGACCCCGAACGACTCCTGCCGGAAGGCCCCTTCGGAGATCACCTCGGCTACTACAGCCTCGCTCATGACTTCCCGGTCCTCAACGTCGAGCACGTCTATCACCGCTCGGATGCCATCTGGCCCTTCACGGTCGTTGGACGACCGCCGCAGGAGGACACGGCGTTCGGGCAACTCATCCACGAAATCACCGGCTCGGCGATCCCACAAGTCCTGCCGGGAGTGAAAGCGGTCCACGCGGTCGACGCAGCCGGCGTGCATCCGCTGCTGCTCGCCATCGGCAGTGAACGCTACACACCCTATTCAAAGGAGCAGCGACCTCAGGAACTCCTCACGCAAGCGAACGCGATCCTCGGCCAAGGACAACTCTCACTCGCCAAGTACCTGCTGATCGTCAACGAAGCGGACAATCCGTCGCTCGACATTCACGACATCCCCGCATTCCTGAAACACCTGCTCGAACGCGTTGACTGGACCCGCGACCTCCATTTCCAAACTCGCACCACAATCGACACACTCGACTACTCCGGCAGCGGCCTCAACACGGGATCGAAGGTGGTCATCGCTGCATCCGGCCCCAAACACCGCGACCTGCCGACCGAACTGCCATCCGGTCTCACACTCCCAGACGAGTATCGCAACCCACGAGTCTGTCTACCCGGCGTCGTCGCGATCGAAACATCATCCCCTCTCTCAAATCTGAAATCTCAAATTTCAAATCTCAAATCTTTCCCCCTCATCCTGCTCGTTGACGACAGCGAGTTCGTTGCGGCAACGCTGAACAATCTCTTGTGGGTCACGTTCACCCGCTCAAACCCGGCGGCGGATATCCACGGCGTCGACTCGTTCACCGAGGACAAGCACTGGGGCTGTCGTGGATCGCTGATCATTGACGCCCGTCTCAAGTCGCATCATGCACCGCCACTTATTGAAGACCCGGAAGTGACGAAACGCGTCGATCAACTCGCCGTCAAGGGCGGACCACTGGAGGGAATCATCTGATGTGTTCGAGGTCGAGGGTGGCACGCCCTGACGTCAGGAAGGGCGTGGCGGATCGCTATGGAGCACTCGATTCGTTGTACTGTATTCGCCACGCCCTTCCCGTTGGTCAAGGCGTGCCACCCGAAGTCTGTGATCCCATGAGGACATCAATCATGTCAGACGATGAAATCTTCGATGTCTGTGATGCGAACGACAACGTGATCGGACAGGCAGCACGTTCCGAGGTCCATGCGCAGGGCTTGTTACATCGAGCGGTGCATATGTGGGTGTTCCGTTCGGATGGTCGACTCCTGTTGCACTATCGATCAGCGACAAAGGACGAGTATCCCCACTGCTACACATCGTCTGCTTCCGGTCACGTCGATGCGGGTGAGTCGTACGACGCGGCAGCCGTGCGTGAGATGCGAGAGGAACTTGATCTTGAGGCTCCGCTGACGCGACTCGTGCGCTTGCCGGCCGGTCCGGAGACGGCGAACGAACACACTGTCTTGTACCAGTGCGAAACGGACAAGCCGGTCACGCCGGACCCGGGGGAGATCGAACGCATCGAGTGGCGGACCCTCGACGAGATCGCTGCAATCGTCGATGCGACCCCAGAAATGTTCACCCCGCCGTTTCGTTCGCTGTTCGCGTGGTATCGCGAGCAACGTGGTTGATTGGTCGGGGACGCCGCACATTTTCGGCGCGTGAAGATCAATTGCGTACGAAGCGTCCGTCCGAAAATGTGAGGTGGACCCTCCGATTGCGTGAGCACATCGGTAGCTCTGTGTCCGAGGGTCCACTCGACTTTTTCGGAGGGACGTCGCTTGACATGGCACGCTTGCTGGTCGAAAAAGTCGGGCGTCCCCAGCTTACTCACGAATCGTGACTTCGGAGCCGATCGACAACAAATCATATACGGCGGCGACGTCGTCGTTGTGCATGCGGATGCAGCCGGCGGACGCGCTTTTGCCGATCGAGCCGGGGTTGATGGTGCCGTGGATGCCATAGCTGTTGCCGATGTCGATCCAGCGTTCGCCGAGCGGGTTCGAGGGGTCGTCGTGGTCGATGACGCCGTGCGGTCCGTAGTAGGTCGGGTCAACCTGTTTGTTCTCGACGGTGAACGTGCCAATGGGTGACGAGCCGTCCTTGCCGATGCCGCACTCGTAGCGAGTCACGAAGTAGCCATGGGCGTGGATCGTGACTTCGTAATCGCTGAGGTCGATGATGGCGGAGAAGGGGCCTTTGATGACCTTGATCCGTTGCCCGGCGCGCAGCCGTTGCGGGTCGACGCGGTTGAGCTTGGCGAGGTACTGCCATGAGACGTCGTACTTCTTCGCGATCGTTTGCAGCATCTCACCCGGCTGGACTTCGTAGGCGTGCATGTAGTGCGTCTGCGGCATGAAGTACACACGTTGTGCAAGTTCGTCGATTCGTGTCCGCAGTTGGTCGTGAGTCTCGGGTTGCTGCCAGTACATCTGGGACAACTTGCGATGTGCTTCGATGTGATCACTCGGATCGTTCGCTGACGACAGCCGGTCGATCTCGGTGAAGTCGATCGCAGGTGCGGCGAGCAACTGCTCAGCAGTTCGCACGGACGGTTCCTGTCGAGAGGCAAACGGATCGCTGACACTTGCCGTTTGATGCACGTGCTGATCGGTGTGAGTTGTTTCGGTCGGTAGCGGTGGACGTACGGCTGCGGTGTCAGTCACGACAAACTGTTGTGGCACTTGAGTGGACGGTTCGGCAGCATATTCGCTCTGAGCAGGCGGCAACGGCCCGCTGTGTGTGTCGGGCAACGGGAAAGAGTCAGCTTGGGTCGCAGACTCAGTCGACGGCGAAAAAAACGGCGCGTCTGTCGTTGCGGTCGCCACCTCCTGTGGTCGACGGACAATTTCGGCGGAATCTGCCGGACCAGAGAGGTCGACCTCGGTGAACGACTCATCACTGCGACTGCCGGTTGCCGGCGGTCCAATGCGGAACGGCAACAGATCAAACCGCCACGCCAGCGTGACGGCGACCGACCCGGTCACAAAGAACCAGAAACGAAAGGTTTGCAGAGGATGTTTACGAGGGGCAGCATACATGGCGTTCGTCCTTGAACGTCCGGATCATGATCGGGAATTGGTCGCAGAGACAATCACAGCAGGAGTCGGCTCACTCAGATGTTGGCAACGGATCTGACACCGAGAAGTAGGCATCCCCCTCGTCCAAGGCCGGGCCACGGTTAAGTTTCCAAGTGTTACTCGGATGCAAGACGTCAAACATCGAACAGCCGGTCGCAGTGAAAGACAACGTGACGAGTAGCAGCAAGGCACTGCAAAGACGGAGCTTGCGCACGGGTTCACCTCCTGTGAACAGCACGACGGCTGAGATCGAACGGGGATAGGCGAGATTGGGGAGACTGAGAGGGGCGGCAATGTACTCGTTTCCCGCGATTCGACCAACAGCAGATCCGAGTCGGTTGCCGTGCGGAGTCCAGCGGTGAAGAATGGCAGACAGTGGCGACGAAATCTTGGAAAAATCGGCAAAGGCGGGAATTCTTGACGGCTGAAACGGATCATCCCTGTGAGGGTGTTATGACCGATGGAGATCGCGCTCGCATTGTCGGTGAGTGGGTGGAGGAGCATTCGTCGCTCGTCTACCGGTTCGCGTACCGCCTGTGCGGATCGGCTGCCGACGCGGAAGACCTTGTCCAGCAAGCCTTTCTGACAGCCCAACGCAAGCTCGACCAGTTAAGGGACCACGACAAGGCCCGAGGCTGGCTGCTCACCATCGTCCGCAACACATACCTCAAGAATCTGCGGCGAACCCAGAAGTTCGTCGCTTTCGAGTCGTGTGATCGGTTCGTCGATCCATCTCACGACCATTGGGAACGACCCATCGACGGCGAAGAGTTACAGGCAGCACTCAACGAGATGCCGGAGGAGTTTCGGACCCCCGTCATTTTGTTCTACTTCGAGGAGCTGAGTTACAAGGACATCGCAACACATTTGGACGTTCCCGTCGGCACGGTGATGAGCCGCCTGTCGCGCGGCAAGGCCTACCTCCGACACCGACTGGTCGCACGATTGGGAGAAGATGTACCCGTCACGGCGGATCACTAAATAAATCAGACATCACGCGGGAGATATGAGATTGATGACAATCGAGACTGAGTCACACCCCTCTCCCCTTGGGGGAGAGGGACAGATTCTGAAGCGCAAGCGAAGAATCAGGGTGAGGGGACGGCGTGCAAGTCGATTCACAATCGTCGCCTCCCCCTCCCCCTCACCCTCACCCTGGTTTCGGCGCTACGCTTGAAACCGGTCCCTCTCCCCCAAGGGGAGAGGGATGTGATCGACGCACGGCAATCATCAATTCAACATCACCAGCAGACGACAACCCACTCAACGGACGGACCCGTTCAGGACTACGAATGGAAAACTCGACACACAACCCGACGCTCCGTGAGCAACTCGACGCCGTACGTCCCAACTCGGACGACCTGCGGGAGCCCGAAGTGCAGGAAGCCGCGCGAGCCATCGTGACGTCAGACGAATGGAAGCAAGTCTTCGGACGACAACAAGCGATCGACCGCAACCTCGTGACCGCCATGCAGAACGTCGACGTCCCCGTCGATCTCCGATCACGCTTGCAACAGGCACTGGCGAGCGACCGACAGTCCCCGACCGAGACTGCGACGCTCACACCCGAGGCACAGCTCACTCGCCGGTCATGGCACCGTCAACTGCTGACCGCCACCGCGATCGTCCTTGCCGCCGGTCTGGGCTGGCTCGCCTGGCCCCACGGACCAACGACCCTCACACTCGAAGACGTCCGTGAGTCACTTCCCTTCGACAAAGGCACGATCGACACGAACACTCTCGCACTCTTCGACGGGTCTTTCGACGCGCCACTCCCGTCACACATGTGGAACAACTGGCAACTCCAAGACGCCCAAGGCCTCGACCTCGACGGCGACGGCACTCACGACGCAGCCATCTACGAGTTCGCCTACAAAAGCACGCACGGCTATCTCGTCGTCCTGCCCACCTCCCGCCTCAGCGATCCCCCGGATCGCACCTTCTTCAGCACCGCCAGCATCTCCTACATGCCAGTCAGCAACGTCACCTGGACCGCCCCCGCCGACGAACTCGTCTATATCTGCTTCGTTGATCGGGGCCAACTCGGCACGCTCTCACGAGTGCTGACACCGCCTGCTGCATAACAACGTGGGTTCACAATTTTCTGCCACATCCCTCGGTGGTCTTTCAGGTGAGCGTGCGTCAGAATCGTCGGACCCACGGGGCGTAGCCCGTGGGCTTGCTCATCAACTATTCATCTAATCAACTATTCATCTATCCATGCTTCGTTACGCCATCATCGGTGCCGGCGCCGTCTCCGATTACCACCATGTGCCCGGTATCAACCTCGATCCTCGGGCCGAAGTTGTTGCGGTTTGTGATCCGGATGAGGGGTTGCTGGAGAAACGCAAAACCGAGTGGGGGATCAACAAGGTCACGACTCGGTATCAGGAGATTGCGGACGATCCGGATGTCGATGCGGTCGTGATTGCGACGCCCAACTTCACGCATAAGGAGATTGCGTTGGCATGTGTCGCCGGCGGCAAGCATGTGATGTGTGAGAAGCCGTTGGGGTTGAATCATGCGGACGCGGACGAGATGGCGCGGGCAGCGGACGAGCAGGGGGTCAAGCACATGACGGCCTTCACGTATCGCTTCGCCCCGTCGATGCGGTACCTGCGGCACCTCGTGCATTCTGGAGCGCTCGGCACGCCTCGTCACTTCCGCTCGCAGCGGTTCCTCGACATGCCCGAGACCAGTTGGGGCTGGCGACAGTACACCGACAAAGCCGGGGCTGGCGACCTGTTCGACATGACGATCCACCGCATCGACTTCGCGATGGACCTGATGGGACCACTCACCTCCGTCTGCGGAGCGGTCGCCCAGTTCGCTCCCCGCGAGACAACTCCCGACGGCGGCTCGTGTCCCCCGTCCGAGGTCGACGACTGGTCAGCCCTCATCGGCCGCTTCGCAGGCGGAGCGGTCGGCGTGTGGGAAGGCAGCGTCATCATGAAGGGCCACTACAACGACGGCTTCGGCTTCGAGTGGGCCGAAGTCAACGGCTCTGAGGGCTCCGCCGTCTACCGCCTGACCGAACCCAACACAATCCTCATCGGCAAACCGGGCCAAAGCATGGAAACAGTCCCCGTCCCGGCCGAACACCTCGTGATCGCCGGCTCCCCCCGCGACCCACACGAAGGCGTCCCCAGCACAGTCTTCCGCTACGACCTCGTCTACGAACTCACCTCCGCCATCCTCGAAGACCGCCCCGCCACCCCCGGCTTCGACCACGGAGCCAACGCCCAACGCATCGCCGACGCCGTCCTGGAGTCAAACCAAACCGGGCAGTGGGTCGATATCCCTAGCAATCGTTGATGCACACTTCGCCAACTAGCCGCGCCCGTCAGGAAGCGGAACCACAGCAGACGTCGACAGTCGAGTAGCATGGCGTCACAGCCCAAGCCGGGTCGCCATGCTCGCACGCTGCAACAAAACATGCTCACCCGCCATTCGGCGTGAGAGCATGCCACCCGTCATGTATTACCGAGACTGTGGTTGATCTACACGTGAATGCGGTCGTTTTGAATTACCTTCCGTAGATGCATGTTGAGACAACTCTGCAGAGGGGAGCGAGGACGTTATCATGCTTGCACGTGAGATTAATCGGATCGCAGTGTATCCAAGAATGCTCAACACTCCACTTGTCAATAACATCACCCACACACCAGTACTCGATTCATAAGCAGACCACCAACATAGAATCACGGGCGAAACGATGAGTGACATCCACATTATAGTCTTGCTGACTAGGTTCGGATGCAGGCCGATCCACGCCACACCTGTTGTCCATCGACATTTAGAGAGTTCGATCGAATGAGCGATAAGGAACAGCTGGAGGGAGGCCGTAAACAGCGGAAGAACGATTGCAAGTGTGCTCGAAGCAATACTCATGCCCAGTAGCTGAAATGACCCAGAGTTCTGATCGACCAGTTCTCGAAGGTATCGTTCTGCACTACTCAACGTGTGATTCTCGATTTCCGGCCAGACTGCACGGCAGGCCGGTAGCCAGTCATCCCCCTTCATCAGGTCACTGCTGTAACCATGTTGATATGACCAGCCAGAGAATGAGCTGACTTTGCCCATCGGCGATGACGCCTTGCCAAGTGGAATGAATTGGGCGGAGGTCCCACCATAAACTTCAACCGCAAATTCAGTCTCTTGAAATGAGTGAACGTCTCCAGGCTGTTCACCTAACCATTGATCGTCACGCAAGAGTCTCCAAGTTTTTCTCGAAGGAATCGAGATGCCGTCGTACGGATGCTCGTTACTGAGAAGACGCTCAATGTCAGAATCGTTGATAACAACGAATGTAGTTGACCAGTGCGACTGTTCACGGAACCACTTGTAGAAGTCGCTCACCACACCTCCGAATGGAGGTTTCGGGAACTCGTACGGAATTGCATCCGAAGCCTTCATGGAGGATTCATCGATCTCAAACCCGCGCAAGCGGAGTGCTGAGCTAATCCGTGCGACGTCATCCGCAGCTGTCACGTCGAATTGTTTCCGAAACGCCGAATCATATTCATCAACGGCTGATTTCAGATTCCTAATCTTATCGATTTCGACCAGTGCATCTTCATATGGCTGTGCGGACTCATTTGGGGAGATCAAGCACAGGAGCCCGGCTCCCAAGACTCCAATGAGAAACCGATGTCCGAGTCGACACGTTTTGACGAGATCATCTTCCATTTGCCTAACGATTCATCCACTGATTAACACATCGCGGTAAACATCTTCAAAGCGATGGTCGTGATTGGAAAGACAACATTTCACTGGGAGTCAGAAAACGCTACTGGCTTTGAGGTCTCTTGCAACACAATTGACGTGAGTTACGGTGCATAGACGGGAAGTTCGACGCAGGACTTGCAGGCTCCTCATTCGATCCATTTTCCCAGCGATAGGTGAGGTCTAAAGATGTGAACGAGGTTTTGCCTTCGTTGGATCAAGGAATCCTGACGATTTCAGTCTGTGTTTTCAAGAAGACAATATTCATCAAGGTGCCGGTGTTTGTCCAAGTGATGTGCCGGGTGCCATGCTTGCATCGCGTAGCAGGGCAAGCATGTCGTTGAGTGTCGAACGATTGCCCACAGCATGCTCATCCTGCTTCGCGATATGAGCATGGCACCCAGCGATTATGGGAGACGTTGATGGATGCCTGTTGCCTGTGCTTGTCCAAGTGATGTGCCACTGCTTCGGTCGGGCAGGTGAGGACATTGAATGGTCAGGCGGCACTGTTTGCCCGACCGAAGCAGTGCCGAGCGCGCATGCACCGCGAACTGTCGGCCAGCCAAGCAGTGGCACGACTCGCGATCCATCAGGGGCACCTGCTCGACCCTGAAAGGGTCACCTCACACAGCCCAGAGTCCTGAGCGAAGCGAGCGCACTCTGGGAGAACTGACCGACGGTCTCCCAGACTTCGTGGAGACCTGCGGTCTCGCCAGTCCTGCAAGCGAGTTTCAACGGTATCGACCCCATGAAAAACCGGCTACGATGTGGGCTCGCAGACTGCAAGGACTCACTCCAATGAAGAACAATCCACTTCCTCGGCTAGACAACGATCCAGAGATTCGTGAGCGTTTGCTCACATTCTGCCGTTTGAAGCCGGGAGATATCTGGAATGATCCTGAAGGCAGACATCGAATTGGATGTAGCGACGCGACAAACTCTCACCAGATGAGGGAACTCGTTTCCAATGAATCCCCAACGCTCGCAATTCATGATCCGCCGTACAACCTCGTGGCCTTTGAACTTCGCTCGATTGCGGAATTCACTGACTGGTGCCGGAAGTGGATTCGTCAAACGACTGAGGTAATGGCAACCGATGCTTCTCTCTACATCTGGCTTGGGGCTGACCAAAACGACGGTTTTCAACCGTTACCCGACTTCATGGTGATGATGCGCGACGAACCCTACAAGGCTCGCAGTTTCATCACGATGCGGAATCAACGCGGATACGGCACCCAGAAGAATTGGATGGCCGTGCGACAAGAGTTGCTCTACTACACCAGAGGCACGCCCGTGTTTAATGTGGACGCCGAATACACGGACATCCCCAAAATTCTTCGAGGCTACTACAAGAAAGTTAACGGAAAAAAAACCGAGAACCTCGAACGAAGCAAGTCAGAAAACATTCGGGCTGGCAACGTCTGGGTCGATATTCAGCAGGTATTTTATCGCATGGATGAAAATGTTTCTGGGTGCTACGCTCAGAAGCCTCTGAAGTGTATTGAACGAATCATTGCCGCAAGTTCTGACCCCGGTGATGTCGTGATCGATTTTTTTGCCCACTCTGGTGCCACGCTGATTGCTGCCGAGAAACTTGGTCGTCGGTGCATCACGACTGACATCGATCCGATTTACGCTGAGATCTGTATTCGCCGTCTGGAGCGTTACCGAAAGAGTGGGCGAGAGGGATGGCAAAACGGGCACCCCTTTGAGGTTGAAATCCCGTCATTCAGTGATTCATCAAGGGATACCGCAACCGAAGGAGCGCCGGCACTCCCTCAGAAACTCCTGTTCTAATTCGCTGCAACGGTGACATTCCGTGGAACACCTTCAAGAACAACTTGATCAACTCTTGCGACAAGTTCCGAATGCGGATGCAATCCAAGCGAGGCTGGAGAATCTCGTCTCCGTTTACCCGTTCAATGAGTACGAGTACATCATTTCCCATCTGCTCGCAGCGAACGTCCTGACTCTTGACGCGTACTATGAATTGCGTGACGAATACTTGGCACGCAACATGTTTCTGTACATCTTCGAGATCAGCGCACCTCGCACCTTCGGAGAATCTTGGGCTCAAGCTCACTTGAAAGAGCTTGTGCCTGACCTTCAGAAGCCATCAAAGAAACGCGATCCCGAATATTCTGGACAATACGATTTCCTTTTGGGCGAAATTAAGATCGAAGTCAAGGCTTCTCGTGCTGTTGATGCAGACGTGAACGCGCCGCTGTACGTCAAGGCGCTCGCATCTGATTCAAAGAAACCGTTTTGGATGAACTTCCAGCAAATCAAGCCGGGTTGTTGTGATGTTTTCGTTTGGGTGGCTGTCTGGCGCGACACGATCAAGTACTGGGTTCAGTCATCTCACGAAGTCGAGAACAATTCACGCTACTCCAAAGGTCAGCATCGTGGGAATGTCGGAGAAGGACAACTGCACTTGCCACACGACACTATTCGCAACTTCGACATGTTCCAGGTTAAATCGGATGCTTTGCGTCAGGCAATTGTCGATGCGCATTCCCGCGAAGTGTCACAACGATCAGCAGGCGATTCCTCAGCATGATCCAAAGCGGCCTAGTGCTCGTGCTTGTCCAAGTGATGTGCCACTGCTTCGGTCGGGCAGGTGAGGACGTTGAGTGGTCAGGCGGCACTGCTTGCCCGGCCGAAGCAGTGCCGAGCGCGCATGCACCGCGAACTGTCGGCCAGACAAACAGTGGCACGACTCGCGATCAATCAGCGGCACCTGCTCGACCCTGAAAGGGTCACATCACACAGCCCAGAGTCGTAAGCGAAGCGAGCGCACTCTGGGGAAACAGACCACGCAGGGCCACAACCCCAACGGGGTTGCACACGACGAGCCGGAGACGAATCGTTTTCGTATGGAACCCCTTCAGGGTTCGTCAGCCCGAGAGACCGATACCCAGGGTGCGCTCACGCTGTGAGCGACCCTGGGCTGTGGGATCTGACCCCGTTGGGGCAGCCCTTTTAACCCGTTGGCTGGGTTTCTTAGACTACCGTTCTTCACAAGGATTGGATCCTCGGAGGACGACAGGGATGACTTTGCTCGCGATGTTTGAACCGTTTCTCAAAACGCGGCCCGTGGGTTTGATGGCGCGGTGCGTGATCGAACGACTGCTCGAACCCAGCCGCCTCGACGAACTGTTCGAGCAGACGGCCCAGGATCAGTACACGCACGAGCTGTTGTTTTCCACGCTGGCCGAGTTGATGTGCGAGGCGGTCCTCAACTGGCAACCATCGGTGCATGCCGCCTATCAGGCGCGGTCGGGTGACGTCCCGGCGTCGATCACGGCGGTCTATGCGAAACTGCGGCGGCTGGAGTTGCCGATCTGCGAAGAACTCGTTCGCGATTCCTATCGACAGGCCGAGCCGGTCGTCCGTCAGCTGCGTGGTTCCGATCCCTCGTGGCTCACCGGCTACGACGTGCGTGTGATCGACGGCAACCATTTGAGTGCGACCGAACATCGCATCAAGGAACTGCGAGTTACGTCGGCCGCTCCCCCCATTGACGCAAGGTTGCCCGGCAAGTCGCTCGTCGTCTACGACCAGTCGAAGAAGTTGATCTGCGATCTCTTTTTGACAGCCGACGGCCATGCGAACGAACGCACTCTGTTCGATCGGGTGCTACCGAGCGTGCGGAAAACCCAGCTGTGGATCGCCGATCGCAACTTCTGCACGCTCGACATGCTGTTCTCGATTGAGGACGCGGACGCGCGGTATGTGATCCGCCAGCACGGCACGCTGAGCGGGCGATTGCAGGGCCGCAGGCGGAAGGTGGGGAAAACAGACACCGGCACTGTCTCCGAACAGGCGCTGGTGGTCACCCACCCCGACAGGGGCGAGGAGCGAACGGTGCGTCGGGTAACGGTTAAGCTGAACAAACCGACGCGTGATGGCGAGGTCGAGATTCACCTCCTGACCAACCTGCCGACGGAGGTGGCCGCCGCCGAGGTGGCCGCGTTGTATCGGCAGCGGTGGACGATCGAACGGGTGTTCTTCGACATCGACCGCACGCTGCACGCGGAGATCAGTTCGCTGGGGTATCCACCGGCTGCGTTGTTCGGCTTGAGCTTGGCGTTTTTGATGTTCAATGCGGTGTCGTTGATGACCTCGGCGATGGAAAAGGAGCATGGCCGGTCGAAGGTTCGCGAGACGGTCTCGCCGTACTCTTTGGCCTCAAGTGGCCATGCGCCACTCTGCTGGCGTTGGAGATTCGTCAGGCGTGGGATGGGATCGATGTGGTGGTGGCCCCCTCGACGTGGGAGCGGATCGTGAATCAGAGCCCGGCCCAGTTCGCCACGCTGCTGCGTCGGATCGCCGGCGAGATGGATTTGTCGCGCTATCGCAAACACAAACGCGGTCCGAAAAAGAAGCCACCCCCCAGAACCAAGCGAAAAAACGGCCACCACGTCTCGACAGCCCGCCTCATCGCTAAACGTACGTCACGTTAAAAGGGCTGCCCCAACGGGGTCTGACGACAGTCGTGATCAGCAACGGCGTCTGGTGTCAGGCGGCTCGGGATTTGGCATCGCTCGATGGGACGCCGAGGATTTGTTCGATCGTGGCGACTGTTTCGAAGACGCCGCGGTGATATTCCTGCTTCGTGGCGTTGATGAACCGGCTGTCTGTGAGGATCTGTTCGATCCGTGCGGGGACATCGGAAATCTGATCCGCAATGACACCCGTGCCAGTCGCTTCCATGTAGGTCTCAGTGCTGAAGTGAATGGCTCTTAAGCCGTCGCTCTTGAGGGCGATCATCGGTGTTTCGGTGATGATTGCTTCGACGACGGTCATCGTCGCCGGCTTTCCAATCGCAAAGTCTGCGGCATGGAGGAAGTCACTGGGAGGTTCCGGTTGATACCCGACACCGACGCAGGGGAACGGAGTCTCCAGACTGTTGACCATGTCCAGGAGACGTTTGTTATGTCCGCAGAGACAGATCAGATTCACGGGCGTGCTGGCGGTAGCGACCTCTTGTGCCATGCGGAGCACGTTCACCGTCCCCTGACAGCCAAACGAGATGACCCCCAGCGGCAACGCAGGATCGAGATTGAACTGAGCATCGAGGTCCGATCGCGTGCGTCCCGGAGGATCATAAAAGTGGGGGCTGATGATCATGCCCCTCACCCGTTCGATGTCTTCATCCGGGACGTGCGATTGACGGGCATAGGGGAGTAAAGTTTCGCAGCTGAGGATGTAGCGATTTTGAAAACTCCGCTCGAACCAATAGCCGGGCGTCATTTCCTCGAAGTCCACGGGAATCGTGATGCACTCCACCTGCGGGTTTGCCTGCCGCGCCGCTGTATACAGCATAGCGTTGTACAACGGTGTCACGGAGACGACCGCATCGGGCGGCACGTCCTTCCAGAACCGACTCATCCCCCAGCAAACGGGGAATGAGAACCAGGCACTCCACTTGCTGTACCAGATGGCGGACAAGATGCTGCTCCGGAGGCCGTAAAACTTCTCCCGGCGCAGGCACCAGTTGAAGTAGTGTTCAGAGACTGCAACCAGCTTCCCAATCTGAGTCGGGTCGTGGGCCAGTACGTCCATCGCATCAATCGTGCGACACTCCCACTCCGGCTCGGCCTCACTCAGCGCTTTGCGCAGCGCATCCGCCGCCGTGCGATGTCCGGATGCCGCGTCAAAACAAACGATATCGACCCGCTTCATGATTCCCCCCTGTTGCAAGATGCCCATTCTCTACATTCGGACAATGAGTCATATTTCATCACTCTCTTTCCACAGACGTTTATCTCCTTTGCATAAAAAACGTTACGCCAGATGCGTCCTCGCAATCACGTCGGGTGCATGAAACGTCGTGGATTGCACCAGCCGCTTCGGTTCGGCCCGACCCTGAAAGGGTCAGATCACACAGCCCAGAGTCGTGAGCGAAGCGAGCGCACTCTGGGGAAACGGTCAACGCAGGGCCACAACCCCAACGGGGTTGCACACTGGCTTGAGCCGCGTGAGCGGCGGTCGTATGTAGCCGTGGGCGTGAGCCCACGGTTGCAGCGTCATCGAATTGTGAAGCCGCGTGAGCGGCGACAGCACAGCACGATCGGTGCTGCCGCCGCTGTCGCGGCTCGGCCATTCAGGAATCTCATCACCGTGGGCTGACGCCCACGGCTACATGCTGTTGCCGCTATCGCGGCTCACTCACGTTCGTTGGGAGTTGCGGCAGTTGTCGTTGCCATGTCCGTTGGGGTCCGTCCGCAGTCATCCCCTGCTCGCATCAACGGTCGGTTTCGCTATCTTTGTTCCCACCATGCAAGACATACAACCACGAGAATATGCGAGTGGAATTCCGCCAAAGGTGTGATCATGAGCATTAACTTGTCGTTTCGTCCGCCGATTCCGAAAGGAATGCGTATCTTCACATCTACCGAGATTGTCGGAATTGCGCATTATCGAGGTGATGCGATCAAGTTTGTGAATGAAAAAGGACAGCGGCTACGACTTGCACCTGAGCCAACAAATCAAAATGACCCAAACGCGATCCGAGTAACAGGCTTGTCAATAGCCGCAGGTCGCGAAAACACACGGGTTCTTGGTTACTTGAATCGCATATTGGCAAGAACAATTATCAGCGGTGGCTTCGTGAACGAAGTGCTTCCAAGACTATGGAGCGCCTGGGTATCGTCGCAAGATTTCGTAAACGTAGAGCTTGATTTGGTCGGTCCAAAGCCACGATTTGAAGAATTCTGCTTGTGCGAGCAGGAAGCGGAAATCCGAGACGTTGGCTTGTTCGAGAAAGTCGCTTTCGAGCCATACTGGAGAATGCGACTGAAGAGTGGCCGGTTGGTGCATGCTGTCATCTGCTCCACTGATTGGAGAGTGCATGATTCTCAGTATCTCACCTTCAGTCCTTGCTCTAGGAATAGCCATCAAGGTTCAGAGGCAACATTCGTCGAGAACGATGTGACATGCGAGAAGTGTCTCGAAAAGTTGCCAAGATTTCTCGAAAAACGAGTTCCAGTAATTTGTGGAATCTGTGAAGTAGTCCACTCTGTTCAACGCCGTTACCTTGGTCGCCATGCAGAGTGTAAAAGTTGTGGAAAACGGTTTCGGATCGGAGCAATGAAATCACGCCTTGAGTAAGCTCATTCGGATGCGTTGATAATATCCAAAACAGGGGATCCCGATACATCGAAGTCGCTCTGTTGTTCTCACAAACCTAGCAGTATGCAATCCCTCACCATGAGAAACCAAGAACTTTGGAGCGCCGTTGATGAGTATCTCATCGAGCATTTGATCCCTGCTGACGATGCGCTGGATGCGGCGCTCAAGGCGTGTGAGGGGGCGGGGTTGCCGGCGATTGGGGTGTCGGCTTGTCTGGGGAAGTTGTTGCAGTTGCTGGTGCGGATGCAGGGGGCGCGGCGGGTGCTGGAGATCGGTACGCTGGGTGGGTACAGCACCATCTGGATGGGGCGGGCGCTGCCAGCCGGCGGACGGCTGGTCACGCTGGAGGTGGACCCGCAGCATGCAGCGGTTGCGGAGACGAACATGGCCCGGGCCGGACTCAGCGAGTTGGTCGATGTGCTCGTCGGTCCCGCACTGGAGACGCTGCCGACACTCGCTGATGGTGAGCCGTTCGACTTCGTGTTCATTGATGCTGACAAGGTCAACACGGCTGCGTACTTCGACTGGGCACTCCAGCTCACACGACCGGGCAGCGTCATCGTGGTCGACAACGTGGTCCGCAAGGGAGCCGTGATCGATGCCGTCAGCGACGATGCAAACGCGCAGGGGATGCGACGATTCATGCGGCAACTCGCAACCGAGTCACGCGTCGATGCCACGGGCATTCAGACGGTCGGCACGAAAGGCCACGACGGTCTGTTGATCGCACGAGTTCGCTAACAGTCCGCTAAGCTGACGCAACCTCATGGGTGGCCGGGGCTGGACCGACGGGAAGCCCCGGTGAGTGCCGTGCTGACAATCGTCGTTGGAATCCGTGCTCGCCGGGGCTTCGGACATTGTCCTCCAGCCCCGGCCACCCATTATCGATTTTCGACGGCCTGCCAGGAGGTCCGATTGCAGTCGTTATCGGTTGCTGAGACACTGTGAGGACGCTTCATATCCCCGTCTTGGACTCCTGTCATGCAAACCGTCGTGACCACGTTGCTGCTCCTCGCACTGACTGTCAATGCTCTGCCCGCAGCAGACACAGCCACGATGGAGTCGCCATTGCCTGTTGCCAAACCGGCGAAGGTTGGGATGTCGGCGCGGGTGCTCGATCAGGCGACGGCGACGCTGCAGGACATGGTCGATGACGAGAAGATCGCGGGGGCTGTCATCGCTGTCGCGCGGAAGGGTAAGCTCGTGCTGCACGAGGCGGTGGGGGAGGCCGATCGCGAGGTGATGAAGCCGATGGAGACCAACACGGTCTTTCGCATCTACTCGATGACCAAGCCGATCACGAGCACGGCTGTGATGATGCTCGTGGATGAGGGACGCATCGGATTGGACGATCCGGTGAGCAAGTACCTGCCGGAGTTCGACAATCCGCAGGTCTATGTCAGCCACAAGGGGCAGACGATCGAGTCCGTGCCCGCTAAGCGAGCAATTACGGTGCGTGACCTGCTACGGCACACGTCGGGCCTGACTTACGGGTTCTTCGGCAATTCGCATGTCGACAGTCTCTATCAGCAGTCGGCCATTCTGTTCCCGTTCTTTGATCTGACGTCGACGGTTGAGAAGATTGGCAAACTTCCGCTGTTGTATCAGCCGGGGACACGGTTCAATTACAGTGTTTCGACCGATGTCTTGGGTCGATTGGTTGAGGTCGTCAGTGAGCAGACTTTCGATGAGTTCCTCGACGAGCGCGTCTTCACCCCGCTGGGCATGGAGGACACGGACTTCTACGTCCACCCGGAGAGCGAAGAACGTTTCGCCGCCCTGTACGTCGCTGACGAAACGACGGACGAATTGGCCGTTGATACCGATCCGAGTCGTACACGTGGGTTTGCATTAAACCGCCCGAAGCTCCTCTCCGGCGGTGGGGGTCTCTTCTCGACGTCGGGCGATTACCTCCGTTTCTGTCAGATGCTGCTGAACAAGGGCGAACTGGACGGCGTGCGACTGCTCAAGCCGGCGACGGTCGAGACGATGTCGACGAATCAACTGCCGGAGTCGTCACCGAATGTGATCATCGGCCCTGAGACTCGCGAGGGAGTGGGCTTCGGCCTCGGCTTGTCCGTTGTGGTGGATGACGTCCCGGGCTCTCCGCATGTTCCACGAGGTGAACTCGGGTGGGGAGGCATGGCGTCCACTCACTTCTGGCTCTCGCCCCAGCACGATCTGGCTGTCGTCGTGCTCACACAACGCATCCCTTTCAGCTTCCAGGCAGAGGCCGCTGTCAAGCCGATTGTCTACCGCGCAATCAGAAGGTAGCCATCACGCTCCACGTGATGAGCGGATGATCGGCCACACCACATCACACGGGGTGACGTACACACGCCGTAATCCCGTCCTCCCGGATTGGGCATGGCTTGGAAAACATTCGCCAGTTCGACCGTGATCCTGTCATCACGCGGAGAGGGTGTCAGTTTTTGAAGAGCGGACACACACTCCGTAGGACGGACTTCCCAGTCCGTCCAGAAACACCTTCAAAACGGTGATGACGAGCAAGGGACCAAGGAATGGACGGATTTGGAAATCCGTCCTACGAAAAACTGACACGCTCGGAGTATGATGACTACTTTGGCTAGGCAGCCACGCGGTCGCGGTCGTCGTATGTGCCATGGTCATCCCAGTCATCACGGCGACGCTTGCGGCGTCCGCGCATGCGATAGCCGACGATCGGCAGGATGAGCGTCCCCCATAACCATTGCCAGTTTGCAGTGACGTATTCGGTCACTTGCTCAGCGACGGTGATTTCGACATGGATCACGCTGTCCAACGAGTCGATCTTATACACCGCTCCCCCTTCGAGGTCGATGTGGGCATTGAGCTTGAGATTCAGATTCTGTGGACCATAGCTGCTGGGTGTCACCCGCCACCGCCATTGGGTCGGACGCAAGCTGGAGATCAATTGAATGTCCGGATCCATCGGCTCGATCACGAATCCCGTGCCGGAGAGATTTGCCTCCATACGAGACGCGACGTATTGGACTTTCTCTGAGACGGCATCCATTCGGTCGACGAGCTGTGCTTCCAGCAGTTCGGGCGACTCTTTCGGCGACAGCAACAGTTCGATCACGCGAGTCTCTTTGTAGTGCATCGACTCCGGCGCGTTGTAGGCAATGTTCCCTGACTTCAGTTTGCGAACTAGCTGGTCGACACGGTTGATGGGCGAGACCTCCGTCGACTCAAGATTCATCACTGGCTCAACGTTCAACGGCTCAATCACAGGAATCTCTTCAGGTGAAGGCTCACTCTCGACATCGGCAAGGGTTTCAACCGTGTTGATTACCACCGGCGGCTTCGACTTGGAGGAGTAGGAGACTCCGGGCGGTTGCCAGTTTCGCGGAGAAGGAAACGTCCCGCCTTTGATCCGCGGACGTGACGTTCCTCGACCCGTTGTCGACCGTCCTCTGTTCGCACCGATGGTTGCCCCACCGACTGTTGACGGCTCGGGAGAATCTTCCGGAAGAGGCTCGATGATTGGCGGTTCATCCTCAACGACCGGTTTATTCGCTGCCACGTCCGGAATGGGCGGCAGAGAATCAAACGAGGAATCATCGGTCGCCACCGAGTCAAAGGACTCCATCGGCACTGGTTCAATTTCATCCGATGGTGTTTCGGAAGCATCGCTGGGAGCCGCCATCTCGGCAGCCGGGACAGACGCGAAGTTCCCTTCGCCTCGATCTCCCGCACCGCACCCAACCGCCAGACACATCAGTCCAGCAACCAACACCTCGTAGAAACGAATTCGCGAGAAACGCATGAGAGACCCTCCGTGGCACTCTAACTCTGTCGGCTCAGCCGACCCGTGTGGCGGAGTTTACGTCAGATCACGATTTGACGGAATCGAGATTTTTCACTGCTTTTCAGGGGTCAAATTGCTTGAAGACTCGGCTGACTGCGGAGCCTCAACCACTTTGACATCGCCACAGTGCTGGCAAGCGGGGAGCAGAGAGTGTCGGGTCTTGTGGCAGGAGGGGCATTCCTCGTACAGCCGCGTGCTGCACATGGGGCAAGTGTACGAGCCGTCCGCGTCTTCGGTCGTGTCGGCGGGGAGGGCCATTTTGTGGACAGTGCGTCGTGTCCAGAAGAGAAACTTGCGTGGGCCGCGGCGGATGGGATAGTCACACACCGGACACAGGAAGCGCTCGTAGGCATCACGGTACTGCTTGAGTAGCCAGTCCATCTGGGGGTTCGCGACCATCTGTAGAAGCACGAACAGAATGCGAGCGACGACAAGAATGCAGGTGCCGATCAGGATGTACTTGAACACCACCGACGGGAAATACTGGTGCATCACGTCGACCACCCGATACGCCACCGCCAGATCAAAAGCATAGACCATGGGGGAATAAGTGCTGCTTCGGAACTTCAGATACAGCACGACCGCTGCAATGATGAGCGGCAGCAGTACACCAAGTTTGATGGAAGCGATCTTGAGGTTGTTGCGATCAACGAGTCGTTCGTATTCCTCGTTGACGACCGGTCGCTTCTCGTCAAGTTCGGCTTGGTTCGTCCGCTGTTGCTCACGCAATTCCCGCAGACTTCCGTCAAGGTCAGCGATCTGCTGATTCAATGCCTGATATCGCGTCTGGTTCGAGAGGAACAACTGCTGACTCTCCGCGAGCGCCTGTTGTTCTGCCTCGGAGGGTGTGACGTCCTGCTGCAGGTTGAGCCGCTGAAAATCGAGCAACTGGTTCATCGTCCGCTGAGATTCGCTCGTGCTGTCACGAAGCACCGTCTGTTGTTCACGGAGGTCGGTCTGCTCTCGTTCAATGTTCTCGATCTCCTGCCGCAACTCGGTGGACTGCTCCAATAAGTCAGCATCGATGAACTGAGCTTGGACATCTTCGTACGATGGCCCGGTGAGATTACCGATGTCTTTGAGGATGAATCCCAACGCCCACATAATCAACACGCCGAAGACGGTCGCAAACACCCAAATTGCAAACCGGTGTGTCCATGGCCCCTTGTTGACATTGAACTTTGACATGCCTCACTCTCCCAGCAAACGTCTGACAATCGGATGGCTGACGCCCTTCTCACAGGGCGTTGCATCACCCGACATGTCACGGACAATTCCTCACGAATCTCAGATTCGGTCACTCACTGGGAGCCAGACACATCATCGTCGCCTGGATGACACTCACAGTCTTTCGATGCTCTCCATCAACGGCGACAACTTCACCCGTACAGACATGCAGTGTGCGCCCCGGCTTCACGACGCGTCCGGTAGCGATGAAGCGTTCCCCCTTCGCCGGTGCCACGAAGTTGACCTTGTACTCGACTGTCAGCAGGCCGGACCCCGCCGGCATCAAACTGAACGCCGCATACCCGCAGGCGTTGTCGACGACAGCCGTCACGATCCCCGCATGCATGTACCCATGCTGTTGCGTGAGGTCCTCCCGAAACGGCAATACGATCTCGGCCTCTCCCGCTTCGACCCGCGTCAACTCCGCTCCGATTGTCTCCATCACCCGCTGCGAACGAAAGTTCTGCCGGACACGAGTCTCAAAGTCGGGGTCGGAGGGGGTGAATGACGTCATGGCGAGTCGATGGTTTCGTGGACCGCTCACGCGAAGTCTAGCTGACTCATTGATGGCTGCACATCTTCGCCAGTATCTGGGACACCAAGGGGATAGTCAGGACAATCCCAAGCCGACGGCTCTGCCGTCGAACGGATTCAATACGGTGTTCCGACAGTTGAACGACGGCAGAGCCGTCGGCTTGGGAGCACAATGGTCCTCAGAATTCGATTGCTAATCGCGTGCCGACGATGAGGTAGTTACCGTTGTCGAAGCCGCCGATGGGACCGCGGTCGTCGATTTTGCCAGCGATGAGGTTGAACTGTAGCTTGGCGTACGGGTTGAAGAACCAGTTGAGGGCGAGTGTGCCTGAGTGTCCGATCCCACCCGTGATGTCGTTGTCGGTGAGGTCGAGGTACGAATACCGCAGCCCGAGTTGCCAGGCTCCCCAGCCGCGTCCGGAACGGCCACAACAGCGATCAGCGAGGAAGAAGTTCTCGAACGGCTGCAGACGATCGAGCACGCCGTCCTTACGATCGTAGGGGATGTGCTCACCCGTGAGCGAGTACGAGGCATAGATGTATCCGCCGTGGAAGAACAAGTCGCTGCCGCCAACTCCATCCCGCTGTGTCCAATTGGCCAGATATTCCCCGGTGATTTGGAGCGGGCCAACATTGAAAATGCTTTCCAGTCCCACCGTCTGAAAGGTCGCTGCTCCGGCAATCTGCCCGGTGTCGAGCCAACGGTTCATCGAGCGGGCCTCGGGACGCGCGCGGAAGCGGCCTTCGTTCTGGTTGCTTGCCTGATTCGTGACGTCGCCATCCGGAAAGGCCAGCATGCCGGCAATCCCCCAATGCCAATAGCAACGACCGTCTGAACATTCGTCGTACCACGGACTCCCAAACAGCCGTGCGTTCAGGCTTCCCTGATAGTCATCGCCCCGGTAGCTGCCATCCGTCGTAATGTTCTCCAGCAGATAGCCTCCGTACGCCCAGCCGAGCGATCGATCATCTGAGTTGCCGTACATCGTGATCCCCGGTCGGCGGGCATCTTCGTTGAAAGCGTCGACCACGAATGGCCGTTCGAGGAAGACGTTGAACCGGCTGCTGTTGAGGGCATCCAGACCGAGTGGTCGTTTCTGGTTGCCGACCTGTAACCACTGGTTGTGCGGCAACTCGTCGAAGCCGATGTAGACGTCCTTGATCTCCGGCGTTTGGGGATTGTTGAAGTCGACCTGCATTCGCCACAGCATGTTCTCCAGAATGTCGCCCTGCATCTCCAGCCGCACACGGCGGAAAAGGAACACGTCCTCCGGATCGGTCCCGTAGTTCGCCTGAGTCGGGTCCGAATTCTCGAAAAATCCGATCCCTGCACTGGTCTGTGGAAATGACCAGTAGTCGGCATGGATGCGACCGTTGATTTCGATCGTCGGCTTCGATGCCGCAGACTGCCTGGCCTCCTTTAACTCATCCTGATGCTTGCTCCATACCGCTTCCATCTCCTTGAGCCGCTTGCCCAGATCTTGCAGTTCAGGCTCGTCTGCGTCTTGAACTTCCTTGACGGACTCTCCAGTTTCATTCTCCTCGAAGAACACGAGGCTGGAATGACCGCCGACGAAGTCCGCACCCCGAGCGCGTGCAATCGGATCGGCCGCTGCCCACAGGTGGGGAGTGGCAGCAACCAAGACCGAGAACAGCACCAACAATCGAACTGGCAACAGAGCGCGCAAATCGAACCTCTGGATACAGCAACGCTCCCGGGTCGGTTGGGAAGAGCGTCAACTGTCTTCTTCGACAAGTGCAAAGGTTACGATTAGTCAAACTGCGCAAGGTTTGACGGCCCGGCAGATTCTGCCGAACGGAGTTGCGGTCGGTTGCCCTCACTCGACCGGTGATCGCGTCACATCACGGGGTCTCGCGTGCCCACGTCATGTACTCGCGACGACAATCATCCGGGCTGACGAACTTCTTCCACACCAGACGTCCACGAAAGCCGTACTCACGGTCCGCCTCCACTTTGTGAATGACATACTGAAAGTCCCACGCGGGCCGTTGCTGCTGCTCGTTCACCTTGAACTTGAACAGACTCAGCCGCATCTCATCCTCCACCGAGTGGGTACGGTCAAACATGAGGATGAACGTCATGTCGTGCTCAGACAGCCCGTAGTAGCAAGGCTCTGTGAAGCGGGGCCAGTCATAACTCCACGTGTTGAGCCGGAAGGTGACTTCGTCGTCGTAGCCGAGCGGAGCTGCTTCGAGATGCCGATAGTTGCCACCCGTGTTCCAGTCAGCATGTCCCGGTGGAGCGTCCGCACGAATCCACGTCTCCTCTCCGCCCTCCTCCGCAACGCCACGAAAGTGCAGGGCTGTATCCACCACCTCATGCATATAGTTGGCAAAGAACATCAAGGCCCAGCCCCGATCACCAAACAGCGACGCGTCCTCCGGAGTGCAACGAAAGTCGAAGTCGATGAAGTGCGGCTCAACGACGGTGTAGGTCAACGTGCTCGCTATCCGCCACGGGCTGTCCTCCGCCTTCCGCACCAGCCGCACCGACTGACCATCGGGCAACTGTTGCAATGTGTATGTCCCCTGACGAGGAGTGAACTTGTTGTGCTCGCTTTGATGCCCCGAGATAATGTGCTCAAAGTTCAAACCGGCTGACGACCCTCGCCCCTCCGGATCATACGCGTCAAACCCCGGAGCCTCCTTCACATTGAACAACGACTGCACCCCACTCAACACGCCCGGCGACTCTGAGTTGTCCCGAAAGTGCACCGACAGATTGCCCACATCGATCCGCGCAGATTCCACCGCCGGCCCGAATCGATCGTCAGCCGCACCGCTTGTCGCCGGGATGACAATCACGGCGAACATCATGATTCGCTTAAAAACGACAACAGTCATCTCACACCTGGGCTGCCACTGGTCGGCGTGTCCGCCAGTTCGATGACGGTGAGGGGGACTTGCCCGAGGAGGTCATCCATCCTGGCTTGGTTCTTCGAGCCATGCCCAGGCAGAGTCGATCTCCTCGACATCAAAGTAGCGGATTGTTGCGAGCGTGAATGGCTTGCAGACTTTGGCCATCCATTCTTCCCACTTCTTATCGCCGACCAAAGCGATTCGATCTGCCTTCGTGCAATGGGTCGTTGCAAACTTGATGTCATCCCACAAGGCGTGGAGGTCCCAACCGTGAAAGTCATCAAACCAGCCGAGCAGCCGCACCTTCTCGTGCTCAGTGAGAACCGCATCGACGGTGGGCACGAAGTGCTTGTAATCCTCGTCGTGCAGTTTGCCCGTCATTCGAAAACCGAGAACGTTCTCCGCACTTCGACTCAAAATCTCGATCATTGGTCTCACCTGTTCCTGTCGTCAACTCATCGGGTTGTGATTCACCAAAGCATCCCGCAGTTTCGTTCGTCTGTCCACCCGACGGTGAAATTCGAGCAGTTCCTATCCTGATTCGATCAACGGGAATACGCTCAACAAACGAACGAACGAACCACCTGTCGAGCGTTGACGGAAACTGATCCTTCCGGTGTCTTACTGGATCGTCACCGGGGGCGGTGCCTGTTCGATGCCGCCGCCAGGTGGCGGGGCCTGTTCGTTGCCGACGTTTGGAGTCGGATGGACACCAACGTCATTCATCAGGTGGTGCAGTGTCGACTCCATCAGATCCATCTTCGAGGCAATGCCCAGATGGCCGATCTGACGGTGCTGATGCCGCGTCCAGTGTTGCACGTCGTCTTCTAGGTGATGAAACAACTGGTCAAGACCGCCCAGCTTCTGTTGGATGGTCAGCCGGTCGTTCTGGTGCTCGGCGGCGTGAATGTACTTGGCCGTCTGAAGTAACTCATACGCCTCCCGGTACGTCTCCCGAAAGCCCGGATTGTGCGAGTAGTTGTAATGCAGGTCGAGGCAAAACTCGTTGGACATCGTCTCCAATCGTGACGCCAGATCGTCGACGTGCGAGAAGCCGCCGAACACAATCTGCTGAGGCTGCACGACCCTGTGTGAAGACACGCTTTGTGGGTAATAGAACGACTGACCGTTCCGCACATAGTAGGTGCCATGATGATGGCTCCCTGAGTGCGGCACGATGAATGTCGAGTCCTGATGCACGACATCGTGATGATACCGCCCGATGACATGCCCGTGGCCGTCACGAATGACATGGTCATGATGATCGATGTGATAGCTCGGCCCCCGATGCCGACTATGATTGTGATGGTGCTGAGCGAATGCGTCTGCGGCTCCGAACGTCAACACAACTCCGATGACTGCCAGCCTTGTTGCGCGTGTGGTCTTCACGGCTCTCTCCTGTTGAGTCAGTTTGAACATCCCTCTCTACCGAAGGCGATACGCCAACTCGAACCGTCACACGACTGGAATCAACGCCACCGGCAGTGATTGTCGCAAAGTTCCGAGGAACATTGCAACAACCACCGCATGATTGAGTTACCAAACTGTGTCCCTCTGGCCATCGTCCCCACGGCTGCCACACACAGGTCGTTGACCATCGGCTGCCCAGACTCTCAGATTACGCCACCTCAGGAACCACCGCCTGGGGAGACTTTCGAGCTTCTCGGGCCAGCAGGCCAGCGAGTATCAACACAGGGATGGCAGCTTGGAGCAGTTGTGACCAGCCGTAGTCATGGGAGTTGATCCCCAGCAAGGGCATCGTGAGACCGACCTGCAAGGTCCCGTGGACTTCTGCCGTCGGCGCGAAGCTGATCTTGGTTACGAGATGCAAAGCGATCAGCAACACAGGGAGGCAGGCGAGTGACGTCAGCCTCCAGGAAAGCCCGGCTCGGCGAGCGACCCGGCAGATGGTCCACGTACACAGCATCGAGGGGACAATCATGATGCCCACATTCGAGATGCTCACCAACAGAGCTTTCAAAAGACCGGAGTCCTCGATCAGCGGTGCCAGTGCGACAAGCGGCACGGCGAGTGCGACGAACATCCAAACGGTGTAAGTCACGATGATGAACGGCAGTGACAGTAGACCGAACGTCAACCAGGGGTGACGACCGGCAAATGTCCGCGACTTGTAGGTGTGGGTGATCTCATCAGCGAGAATCGAGAGTTCACCCAGAGACGTGTCGGCAGAGTCGCCGTTCTTACTGAGATCCTCCGCATGCTCGCGGAGTTCGGTTGTCACACGGTGGACATACCGGGGCGGGATGCCTCGACGGACGAGAGTCCCACGCAGTTCATTAAGCGATTGCAGTTTGACGCTGCTCATTGTGGCCTCCATGCAAAACGAGAGTGACGGCTTCGGCCACGCGCATCCATCGCGCAGCTGCTTCAGCCAGTTTGCCTTTTCCTTTGCGGGTCACGCGATAGACGACGCGCTCCCGGCCTCCGACCTGCTGCCGCTTCGCCGTGAGCGTGCCTTCGCTCTCCAGTCGATGCAACAACGGGTAAATGCATCCTTCGCCAAACTCCAGTCGCTCACCTGTCGAGCGGACAATCTCCTGCACCAGTTCGTACCCATACATGGGCCGTTGCTCCAACAGCCGCAGGAGCAATAACTCCGGCACGCCATTGAGATAATCCGGGTTCGTTCGCCGCTTTGCCATTGCCTGCCCTCCATGCCTCATGGTTTCAGGTATCAGATCGGCGGAGTGATACCTCAAACTTTAAGGTGAGTCAACACCCGTCTTCCCAAGTGACGGCAGGGTGTCACTTGATGCAGATCGACTCTGACCAAAAGGTGCCACTGGTCGGCTTGCCCCCCAGTGCCTCCTGCAGCGTGTTGACTGGTGATGAGGTTGAGCGGGGATGTTGCTGGTCCCTTGCTGCGACGAAACTCCGCGTCAGTGTCCCAGCTGTTCAATTGTCTGTGGCAGGTTGGGCCTTTTCGAGCTTCTTCGCCAGCCTCTCTTGCTCGGCGGCTTTGAGACGCCATTTTGTGGCTTCAATTTGGTCGCCCACACCTGCGAAAGCGTCGGCCACGACTGAGTAGGCCTCGGACAATAGCTGAGGGTCGCGTTGGTTCTTTGCCTCTCGGAATCGCTCGGTGAACTCGTCCATCTGCTTCCGCACTTTGGGCAACGCGCAGATCCGCCGCCCCTCGCGAGTCGAGCAGCCAAAGACGACGCCGGCCAGCTTGTCCCATTCGCCAAGTTTGTCAGTGCCTAGAGGCTGGAGACGAAGCGTCGTCTCGGTCACCTTGTCATCGACGAGTTCCACTCGAATGAAGCGGCGCCCGAGAAACACCGGCAACTCGTAAACATCATCCGACACCATGAGCCGGCGGTCGCCCGCTGGCAAAGCGAGTGTCAACTGTCCGTTGACATCCGTTTCGCCTTGGAAGGGCCGCGGAAACGCCTCGTCGACAGCTGCGAAGTAATCACGTTCTCGTAAGAGGTTCTCACCCCGTACAAGCGGATCACAATAGAGTTGCGACCCACCATTCCACCAGCAGACGTTCGGCCATGACTCAACCGTCACACCCGCAACCGGCTGGTCGTCTTCGTCGACAGTCGTGACAACACAGTCGACCAGCGGCGTCATTGTGACCTCGACGGGTACTCCTTCGGACAGGGCAAACACCTGCGGTCGTTGGAACGAGTCGTCTTCGGGATCGGGAGGATTCTCGACAGCTTCGGGTGCCTTGCCGGAGGACGCGATGTACCCGTCACACAGCGTGATGAGTTGCAGCGGTTCGCTGTCAGGCCAGCCATCAATGTTAAATGTTCCGTCAGGCCGAACTGCAGCCCAAGTGATCCATTGCACATGGTCACTACCGTCGCCCGCAGGAGCCAGTGTCCATGCTTTGACACGACCGTTCTGCACAGGGCGGGGCACGTTTTCACTCAGGCGACCTTCGATTCGCCGGGCAGGCCGCAGTTCAATCTCGCTGACCGTCTGCTCGCCACTCTGCAACTCCAGTTCTGTGATGTCGCTGAAATGTGTTGCCCGCTCACCGTCGAGTTTCACCAGCAGGAGGCTATTCTTCCCCGGCTCCATCGGCGGGAATCGGAGCGTCCCGTCAGCAGTTTTCGTCGGAGAAATCCCCGGCAGCCACGAACGACCGTCGGACCACAGCGCAAACACCTCGTCGAGGTCAGTCTCAGCACCGTCAATCAACGGTCGAACTTCGAGAGACACTCCACGCGTGACCTCAATCTCGTGAGGCCCCTTGATCTCAAGCGGCACATCAATGTGCACGTCGTCATCGAACACGAAATCGGGATGGTCAATCCACAGCGAGACCGCAATCGTACGGATCTGTTCCGCAGCATCCCAATAGTACGGGTAAAGAACTGTCGCGTGCCCCTCCTTGTCCGTGAGAACCTCCTCAGGGCTGATCCCAGACTTCTCGTGACCTTCACGCCACCAGCCATGACCCTGTGAACTGCGGAGTGCCCACGGAGTGATCGTCACATTTGCAACCGGCACGCCGTCTGGATCGACAACCCGCAACGGCAGTTCAACCACTCGTTGTCCACCTTCTGGGTTGAAGAACGTCGGGCCATCACCTTCGATCCGAGGATGCTCTTCTCCAGCGAAAGTCACCTGGGAAGCCGTGGTCAACAGAAGTCCACAAGACAGAGCCACTGTTTTCAGAGTCACGTCTGTTCTCAATCAATCATTCAGAGCAAAAGTCGACGGCGACAGTTGGGAGACAGGAGAGATACGAAGGCCCCAAGTCTGGTGTTGGAAATATTTGATAAAATGCCACAGATCGGCTTTTTCGCCAGCCGCGTCGATCAGGCTCCGCCTGACGATCCTGTGTGATCATCAATTCCTGTCCATCATCCGTTCGCATATACAAGGTCGTCAGGCAAAGCCTGACCTACCTGGCTCTCGCAAGATCGTCAGAGATCGATCAGAATGGGTGTCTCTCGTGAACCTCTGGAAGAATCGGAGAGGAGTCATGTTTTTCGATCGACCGCGTCCCTGGGCAATGGTGTTCAGCTTGTGCCTCACAGGGCTACTTCCATCCATCGCGGCCTCCCTGCTTGCGGATGACATGAACAATCACCCACGCCCCACCTTGGCAGTGCGATCGTGTGAAGACTTCGAGGTCACGGGCCTGGGCGATCACGATGCATGGAACAAGGCGGAGTGGACCTCACTCAATCAGCGCGGCACCGATCCGCACAAATACACGGCCCGCTTCAAGATGCTGTACTCCCAGCAAGGCTTGTATGTCCTGTTTGACGGCACTGACACGCAGTTGACAGCCACGCTGGAGGACAACTTTCTCGACCTGTGGACAGAGGACGTTTACGAATGTTTCTTCTGGCCGGATGAGTCGATCCCCCTGTATCTCGAATATGAAATCTCCCCGCTCGGCTATGAGCTGCCGATCCTCGTCCCCAAGACCGGCGGAAAGTTTATGGCTTGGCGACCTTGGCGTTACGAAGAAGAGCCTCGCATCAAAAAGAGGGTCTCCGCCACCGGCGGTCCCAACAAATCGATGGCCCGCGTCACCGGCTGGCGGGCCGAGATCTTCATCCCTTACGAATTCCTCAAACCCATGCAGAACGTTCCTCCCGAATCGGGAGATCACTGGCGGGCCAACTTCTACCGCATCGACTATGACGACCAGCAGACCACCCAATGGGACTGGTCCCGCGTCGGCCCCAGCTTCCACCAAATCGAAAACTTCGGAACGCTGGTCTTCGAATAACGATCATCCGTTCCCGTTGCTCGACAACAGCCGCATTGGTCCGGCACAGCCCAACGATCCTGTGCGATCATCAATTCTTGTCCATCATCTGTTTGCAGATATAAGGTCGTCAGGCAAAGCCTGACCTGACTGGTCGGCTTGCCCGCCAGTGTCACACGTCGCATACCGTCCAAGATCAAGGGGTGGCCGTGTGTGATGTACCACTCAAGTCAGACGACGAAGGCCCCTCTCGGGCATCGTCTTTATCGTTGTGTTTTGGTTGCCACACTGGACGCTTCGATGCCGCTTGACGACGGGCAGCATCATCGGCAATGGTGCCGATGTCACCGCCGAAACGATCGGAGATTTCACGACGAATTCGGTGGATTTCGTCAATCGGTGAATCACTCTGTTTCTGTATCATCGCCCAATAGTTCCTCGGGAGTGCAGATGATCGGTATGGGAATCCCCAAGTCCATCAACACGTGATGAATGTGGGGAAGAATCTTGGCGTTTGCGATGTGCTTGCAATTCCACGTCAATAGATATTGTATCCGATGATGGGCGACGGAGGAGATATGGAGCGCGTCGACCTGTGCCTTTGGTGGCAAGACACCGAGAGACATGATTTCGTTCGCAATCTGAGGAATCTCGGGAGCGTTGGGCAACAGCGGAATCCCGTCAAGTGATTCAAGCCGTTCCGCAGCAAGTGTTGGATCGCCTCCCGATGCCTCGTCGATCACGTATTGGGAGATGACCAACTCATAATTCGCCCGCTCGTCGTTCCACCATTGGTGCGTCAGCAATTGCCGCGCGGCGGTCACCACTTGCGTGCTTGGTTTCTGGCGCAAGTAGCTGACGATTGATGTTTCAAGATAAACCGTGTCCATCACGACATCCTATTCACGACGAACGTCTACGACCACCGGGTCGCGACAAGAAGCACTTCTGAAACCGACCGACTGTTGTTAACTGAACCCCTACTGGCATACTTCCGATCGCTCCGCGACACGGTTTGGGACAGAGGCCGTCCGGGAATTCGCTTTACATATTTGTCCTACAATTCAGGCACTTTTCAGCGAGGACGAATGACGAGGTCGAATCGGCGTAACTCATTGCGTCACATTCCCCTGTAAACAAGGGGGCAGTACGAGGTAATTCCCGGATGCCCTCTGGGACAACCCGTGATACCCGGTTTCACAAACGCCGCATGAGACCACGACCACGCCCTCGGCTTATCGACATGGTGCGAAAAGACGAACTGTCGGACAGACGTCTTCCTTGCCAGTGCCATGTGCCGCGATCGGCTTCTCTCAACCGCGAATGATGCTAATCGGGCGAATGGCCGATGAGCAATCGACACGCTCCTCAGTCATTCGCGTTATTCGCCTGATTCGCGGTTTGTTGACCGGAGTTTGCTGTCGACGCTTATCTTGGAGTTCCATCTTCAGTCCACATCTTGCCTTCAATCTCGACGCCATCGGAGTACTTCACTTCAAACATCATATTTCCGTTCTCATACCATTGCCGATGTACTCCGTGTTCAACGCCGTTCTCGTATTCGCGATACAGCTTCTCTGTACCGTCAGCATACCATTCGTGATGAATCTGGATTTCTCCGTCAGTGTACTCTAATTCTGCATGAGAACCGTCCAATAGAAACTCTTCACACAGACCGTCACGCTTCCACTGACCATTGGTGTCCCGTTGTACTGCGAGGATCCTCTCAAAAACACCTTCCCCTCGGTCGTGACCTTCCTCATTGCGAAGTTCCAACAGACGAATTCGCGGATCGTCACTTGAATACTCTATCGCAACCATTGAGAGACGCATGAGATCTCCGTAGTCAGGCGTTACTCCAACACGATTCCAGTCCTTTTCGTCAAACTCAATATCTGCACTCGTCGATATCGGCGACGGGGTAGTCTCGTGATCCTGCGCGTCTTCTCGACACGAGATCATTGCGGAACAGAGAATTAGGACGAATAGTGCGCGGGGATCGACATGCACTGGCATGATTTGCGGGACCTCGATACTTACTTGTTTCTACCCAAACAACTCCGTCATCACCTCACCCCCGTCGACAATGAACATTGGCCGCCCATCGCGCCCCGGCAGACGTGTCTCGTGGTCGATGCCGAGGGTGTGGTAGATCGTCGCGGCGAGGTCTTCGGGGGAGTAGGGCGGTGTGATCGCGTAGGCGGCGTCGGGGTCGGTTTCGCCGTGGATGGTGCCGCCGCGGATGCCCGCGCCGGCGAGGACGGCGGGGAAGAGGGTGCTCCAGTGGCCGCGGCCCCAGTTGGCGTTGCCCTTCGGCGTGCGGCCCATTTCTCCCAGGCAGACGACGAGCGTTTCGTCAAGCAGGCCGCGGTCTTTGAGATCGAGCAGCAGGGCGGAGAGGGCTTGGTCGAGCGTGGGGATCAACGACTTCTTCACGTCGTCGCTGTTGCGATGTGAGTCCCAACTGTAGCCGTCGACGCAGTCGTAGTGGACCGTGACGTACCGCGTGCCCGCCTCGACCAGTCGTCGGGCTGTCAAACAGGACTGACCGAAGAGATGGCGTCCGTAACGATCCCGCAGAGCATCCGGTTCGCGGGTGACATCGAGTGCCTCACGAGCCTGCGGTGCGGTGACAAGGGACAATGCGCGTTGTTGATACTGATCGTAGGTCGACGCGGCAGCGACCGACAGAGCCGTGCGGGCATCGTCGAATTGTGTGAGGAGTGAGCGGCGACGATCGAGCCGGTCGAGGGTGAGTGCCTCGCGAGTCTGCATGCCGTCGACCTGGAAGTTGAGTTCCTCGTCGGTGCAGTC
>JAJDEJ010000085.1 GCA_029259815.1 Planctomycetaceae bacterium
CCGCCATCCCCTCGGCACGGACTGATTCCAGGACGCGAGCTGCTCCACGAGATGACTTCCGTCAGCCGCACTGGTACCCGCGTCGCGAAGGGAGCGAGCATGTCCGAGGTGCTTCCGAATACTGGAGTCACTCGGGGCGAGGACGGCTGCGTGTTCGTAGGCAGCAATCGCGGTGCCATATTGACCACTCTGGAGGGCGGCGTTGCCGAGGTTCTCGTAGAGTTGTGAGTTCCTGATCCCGCTGTCGACGAGCAGCCGGTATTTGGTCGCGGCCTCCGAGAACGCATCTTTCGCGGTGGCGACGTCCGTTTCGGCGAAATGCAACCCACGGTCATACGTCGCCGTAGCCTCTTGAAGAAGCTGTGATTGCTGCTCAAATGTGAGATCAGCCGCGATGACCGTCGAGGTCCACAGGCTGACCGCAAGAACGGAAAGAATGCAAAGTTGTGATTGGTTCATGGCTTTTTTCCCTGAAGAGGGACTGATGGTTTCAATGGGTGAAAGAGAAGCGGGGTGATGTAGCAGGACGTTTCAGTTGGTTCAAAGCGCTCAGAGCCTGGGTGTTGAGTTGGTTGACATCTGCAGATGCGACCGGGGCATACTCCATCCGCTCGCATTGAGCCAGCAGGTCATTCAGCTCAGAAACACCATCGACGTACCCCCGTTGCCGGAGCCCGTAGATTGCCTCCGTGCGTGTGAGAGACTCCGGTGTCACTTGCAACCGGTCGGCGATGAACCTTCGCAGGATCGTCGAGAGTTCCTGTGGAGTGCGTGCCGTTGTGATCGCTCTGCGTGTGAGCGTGAGGGGGCGGGCGAACTGCGGACCGGCCCAACCAGCTTCAGACCACCAAAACCGCCGCACGAACCATGTCCCGACGAATGCCAACGGTGCCGCCAGGAGAACGAGCAGGACCAGCCACATCGGCAGCGACGACTGCGATCGGAGGACGGATGTGTCTGACACATTCTCAAACGAAATGACGGGAGCCGCCGATTCTGGCGTTCCCACATCCGCACGACGGTCGCCGACAACGGAGGTCAGTTCCAGAATGTCCGCCTTGTCGACGTGAATCTCGATCGGCCTGCTACGCACGGTGATGAACTCTTCCTGATTCGGATCGAAATACGTGAACGGAATCGCAGGAATCTCAGTGATTCCCTCACGCTGGGGGCGAACACTGGTCGTGAACACCTTGATGCCGTTCTCGACGATCCCTGCCAGCGACTCGTTCGGCACGCGAAACGATTTCGTCAACTCGGGCAATTCGGCCAAAGGCGGAGCCTGAACCAGATCCAATGGCCCATCGCCGTGAATGCCGATCTGCAATGTAATGGGATCACCCGCCTTCACCTGTGTCGGCAAGGCATGTGTGACGATGTCATAACGTCCGATGGCCCCGCGATAGTCTGCCGGTCGGCCTTCTTGCGGGACCGGGAGCACTTCGATGGCAGGCGCTGTTGCATCCGCCACGACCGGCCGTGTACCAGTGACCGCCAGACGTTGCTCGAACATCGAGAACAGATCCCGCGAGCGGCCCAGACCTGTCGGATAGGACACCACAACCTGGACATCACCGACCGCGATCGCTCCGGGCCGTTTGGGATAGTACGTCGTCTCAATCTCGTAGAGATAGTAGCTGCGCTCATTGCCATTGGAATCTTTTCGCAGCACTTCTCGACCACCGGGGTGCTCTCGACTCTGGGACATTTCGGCCAGCCGCTCACCGAACACGCCTAACGATGTCGGGTCTTCTGAAACGAACTGCCACATGTCGCCTTCTGACAGGGTCACGCCATGCTGAGCATCACGGAATGGCTTGACCCAGATTTTGAGTGTCACGGGCAATGCCTGACCGACGTAAATCGAGTCCTCCGCCCCGCTGACTTCTGCGAACAATAGATCGCCAGTCTCGCTCTTCGTGGCGACAAACGTTAACGAACGTGTCCGTTGCGTCTGACCGTTGACCGGGACATCGAGAGCTGGGATGACAAATCGCCCCACCTCACGTGGTGTGACCCGCCATGCATACGTGACCGACTCACTGTCAGTACGGCGACCGTTGATGATCGTTGTCTGAGAGGAACGACTTGGAGATCCCATCGACTCAATTCGCAATCCGTCGATCGACGGAATCTCTGGAACCTCATGAGCGGTTGCGTCGGCAATCTCGACCCGCAGTGTAATCGGCACACCGACGTACGCCTCTCGGCTCGACAATGATGCGGTGACGTTGCCTTCTGTCTGCGACTGAGCGAACGCGGATGTTGTGCCCGCACACAGGAATGTGGCCAGCAAGGCAGCGATGAAGAATGGTTTGCGTGTGGTGTTCATGATCCGATGTCCTGTCTCAAATGTTCTCAACAGGGATAAGGTAAAGGGTTGATCGATGTCCGTGTTTTCATGGGAAGAGTTACCAGTCACGATCGACGGGGACCGAGCGACTTCGTTCGGCTCGCAATCGTTCGAGACGACGTCGCAGATCCCGATCACGGATCGCCTGCAACATCTTGTCAGCTTCAATCTGTGTCATGGGCTGTGCAGCGTCCGCTCCGGCAGCCGCTGACGACTGACCGTACTGCGACACCCCACTCGATTCCTCGCCGGATGGTTCTTGCGGCTGACCGGATGCCGTTTGTTCCGGTGCATGTTGCTGCGGCTCGCTCTCTGCCGCTTCTTCACCCGTTTGAGGCTCGGCGTTTTCCGCTGAGTCCGTCGATGACTCTGACTCGCTCTCTTGATCGCCAGGCTGTTGTGGCTCGTCCTCACTCTCAGCCTGTTCATCACCTGATGAAAGCTGTTGTTCGTCGGCTGTTTCCGCAGTCTCCTGATCTTGCTCACCTTGAGAAGCGGCGTCCTTCTGGGTCTCTCCGGACTGTTGATCGTCGGATTGACCATCATCCGATGACTGTTGGCCTTGCGACTCGGACTCCTGGGATTCACTTTCCGAAGACTGCTGCTCTTGTGACTCAGACGACTGCGACTCCTCGGACGATTGCTGTTGCTGCGAGTCCTGAGATTGGTCGTTTTGCTGCGAATCGCTTTGCTCGGAATCGCTCTGTTGAGATTCACTCTGCTGAGACTGATCGTCTTGCTGCTCCTGGTTTTGCTGCTGTTGTTGTTGTTGCTCCTCCTCTTTCTGCTGTTGACGCAGTTGGTCAATCAGTCGGTTGGCCAGTTCGATGTTGACGCGCGTGTCACTGTCGGACGGGTTGGCCTCCAAAGCTCCTCGGTAGTGAGAGATGGCGGATTCCAGTTTGGTGATTGCCGCGTCACGGTCCTGCTCTGCGGTGGCGACTGCCTCTGCGTAGTCGCAGTTGGCAAGGTTGAATCGGGCCTTCGCTTCGAGTTCACGATCAGGTGACGCAAGTGACTGCGTGAAGAGTTGTCGTGCACTCTCCAGATCACCATTGCGGTAATGAGCGACCGCTTCGTTGTAGATCGGTTCTGCGCGATCAGGACGGGCTTCGGCTGCGAGACGGTACTGATCGATGGCCGCTTCATAGTCGCCCGCCTCAACGGCCGTATTGGCCTGCGCGACAAGTGAGGACGCATCGTCAGCGTCACTCGAGGCAGCTGCACCCATGTTGAACAGGACTAACACCATCGCGGATGCCACCAGATGGCCACGACGCTTCGCTGTCCGGCTGCTACTCGGTTCGGTCCTCCGAGAGAAAAACGATACACTCTGTCCCGATGCCGTTACACGACGACGATCCAACAGCAGTGTCTCGATGACGAGCAACAGCAGCGCCAAGCCGATGAACCATTGATGGCGGGGGATGTCACTGTTGATGCGGGCGGTTTCAAACTCCGCCTGCTCGATGTTGCCGACGTAGGACCGGTAGATGTCCGCCATGTCGACCTGCTTGGTCCCAGCGGGAATCCACGCGCCGTCGGCTGCCAACGCGACTTGCTTCAAGGTCGTGCCGTTCATCTTCGACCACACTTGCTCACCATCGTGCTGCAACCACTGCGTCTGACTGCGATTGCGAGCGACCGGAATGCGGGCTCCCTGTTCCCTATCTCCCAGGCCGACGGTGAAGATGCGAATCCCCTGCTCATCGTGCAGACGTTGTGCGACATCGACCGGGTCGCTCTCCTGATCCTCGCCATCAGTGAAGACGATGATCGCCTTATGGTCGTCGGTCTGATCGAGAAAACCTTTTGCGGCGAGCGTGAGCGCATCGCCCAGCCGGGAACCGCCCCGCAAGACCGTGTGCGGACCGATGGCGGAGAGGGTCTGTTGGAAGTCGTGATAGTTGGTCGTCAGTGGCGAGACCTGCTTCGCGTCGCCAGCAAAGGCGACGAGACCCACGCGATCACCGTGCATCGCATCCAGCATGTCCGCGATCTGCTGTCGGGCGCGACCGAGACGTGACGGCGTTGCGTCTTCCGCCAGCATCGACCGGGAGACGTCAACGACAAACATCACATCAATCCCCTTCTGCGGAACCTCCCGCCACGTCTTCCCCCAGCGGGGGTCGGTCAATGCGACCGTCAGCAATGTGAGCGTGGCGATCACCAGTGCCGCTTTGACCACACGTCGCGGTCCACTAATCCCGCTCGTCAGCCGTTGCACGAGGTTCGACGTCGCGAATCGTGCCAGGGCCCGACGACGCAGCGTCGCCGCGACCATCATCAAGCCGACAAGGCTGGCGACGACCCACAACAGGTTTAGGCTGATCAAGTTGCCGAATTGAATATCCATGGCTGGTTCAGGGGTTAGGTGTGAGTTTTCAGTGATCAGTTTTCGGTGAGATTTCAAAGTTGCTGCTTCTCAGGGGATGCGGCGAAACAATGTGTTTGCGGGGACGACT
>JAJDEJ010000086.1 GCA_029259815.1 Planctomycetaceae bacterium
GGGCTGAACGACATTGGGTGGCGGGGTCTGAAGCGAAGCGCAAGGCCCCGGCGCGTGTGGACGCCGAATGTCAGGGCCATCCGCTTCGCTGCTGACCCTGCCACCCCGACCTGTCAATTCAGCTTGGATCAACCACTAGCCGCGCCCGTCAGGAAGCGGAACTGCGAATGACATTTCCAAAATTCCGCTTCCTGACGGGCGCGGCTGGTGTGTTTTTCTCTAAGCCAGAATCTCGTTGATCACACGGCCTGCCTGATTGTCCGTCAGGGACTGCTCGCGGTTGGACCACTTGTAGGTCAAGGCACTGTGATCGATACCGAACAGGTGCAGCAGCGTGGCGTGGTAGTCGTAGTGGTGGACGACATCGACGACCGCGTGGTGACCCCATTCGTCGGTCGCTCCATGGACGTGACCTGCTTTGAAGCCGCCGCCGGCGACCCACATGCTGAAGCCGTGGGTGTTGTGGTCGCGGCCGATCTTGTCTCGACCGGCGTCGTTTTGAATGACCGGCAGGCGACCCATCTCACCGCCCCAGTGAACGACGGTGGAGTCGAGCAGTCCGCGGGCTTTGAGGTCGGTGACCAGTGCCGCTGAGGGTTGATCGACCTTACGACAGGCGTTCGGGAGGGACTTGATGATTGAGCCGTGACTGTCCCAGAGCTGATTTTGTGTGTAGACCTGCACGAAGCGCACGCCGCGTTCGATGAGTCGGCGTGCGAGCAGACACCGTGAGCCATACTCACGAGTCGTCGCGTCTTCTGCATGCATGCCGTACATGTCCTGGGTCGCTTTGGATTCCTGCGACAGATCGAGGGCGTCGGTCGCGGCGACTTGCATCTTGGCAGCCAGTTCGTACGACGCAATGCGGGCGTCGAGGTCGTGTTGCCCCGGTCGTTCGCTCAGGTGCCGTTGATTGAGTTCACGAAGGAAGTCGAGCGACTGCGTCTGCGGCTTGCCTTTGAGATGGGCGGCCGGTGTGAGATCGAGAATGCGGGGCTCTTGAGGTCGCACGACTGTGCCCTGATAAATCGAAGGGAGAAATCCGTTCTGCCAGTTCTCAACGCCCATGACGGGGAGTTGTCCCGGATCGATGAGGGCCACGAAGGCGGGCAGGTTGTCGGCCTCGCAGCCGAGCCCGTAGGTCAGCCAACTTCCGAGCGACGGTCGCCCCTCCAGCACGCGTCCCATTTGAAGGGCACGGATGGACTGCCCGTGATTGTTGACGCCAGTGTGCATCGAGCGGATGAGACAGATGTCGTCCGCGATGGCGGACGTGTACGGAATGAGTTCGGACAGTTCCATGCCGCACTCGCCACGCGGGGCGAATTTCCACGGGCTGTGAAACACCTTCGAGCTGGCTTGAGCCGCGTTGTCGTACTTGATGTCGCCGGGGAATGGCTGGCCGTCGTACTGCGCCATCTCGGGCTTGGGGTCGAAGATATCGTGATGGCTGGGTCCCCCCTGCATCCACAGCGAGATCATCGATCGCGCCTGCGCCGGCTTGGGAGCCGGCTTCGGCAGCGTGTCGAAAGTCTGCGGCACCAATGACGGTTTGGCGGGCTTCGCCTCAGCCTCGTCCTGTTGGAGCATCCACGTCAGCGCGACCGAGCTGACGCTCATCGCGGAACCGGCGAGAAAGTGACGTCTCGAGTTGCAGGCGGTGTGTTTCATCAGTCGATGTACAGAAATTCGTTGGAGCTGAGCAGCATCTGGCAGAGCGTCTCGAGCGCTCGCTGCTCGGCGGTGGGTGAGGCAGGCTGCTTGTCGTCCTTGGGGGGCGGCAGCTCTGATGTGAAGGTCGCTGTCTGCTCCTCGAGAAAGCTGCGGGCTGATGCGCGTTCGGAATCATCGGGAGAGCGACAGAAGGCGAGTTGCCACGCGCGGGTGATCCGGGCGTCCGGTTCGTTGCCGGCTTCGGCTTCAACTCGCCGGGCGAATTGACTTGCGTAGTTCAGCACAAAATCGCTGTTCATCAGCATCAGCGACTGCGGAGCCACGGTTGAGGTGCGGCGCATGTCGCAGTTGGGAGCCATGCGAGGCCAGTCAAACGTATCGAGCACCGCGAGCGGGCGTGTGCGGCGGACCTCGACGTACACACTACGACGCAAGTCTTCCCCATGCAGCGGCAGCACTTCGCCCGGCCGACCCGCACTCAGATTCTCAATCCCCAACACCCAGCGACCAACGCGGTCCGCGATCACGGAGACAGCCGGTCCGAACGACTTGTCATTCAACGCGCCGCTGACCGTCAAGATCGCGTCTCGGAGAGCTTCGGCATCCAGACGTCGCAGGTTGGCACTTCCATACAGCAGGTTGTCCGGATCGGCTTCCATGAGCGTGCGGTCAGTCCGCAAAGCCTGTCGGTAGGCGGTTGAGCGGAGGATGAGTCGATGGATGTGTTTGACGCTCCAGCCGGAGTCGATGAACTCAGCAGCGAGCCAGTCCAACAGTTCGGCGTGCGTTGGCGGAGTCCCGAGCACGCCGAAGTCAGCCGGAGTGTTAACGAGTCCACGACCGAAATGATGCAGCCAGATGCGATTGACGATCACGCGTGCGAGGAGCGGGTGGTTCGGGTCCGTCAGCCGTTTGGCGAGGGCTGTCCGGCGACCGGTCGTCGGGAATCCGTCATCGTCGATGGGCACCTCTGGCAGTGAGGCATTGGTGGAGACGACGCTGAGCCCTGCCGGTTCCAATTCCTGTTTGGGTTGTTCGTGGTCGCCACGTACGAAGAGATAAGAAACAGGGAGATGTCCCGGCGGCTCCGTCAGCGCTCTCACGAAACGCTCTTCAGGCTTGGTGTCACGGATGCCTTTGGCTTTGTCCGCCAGTACCTTCAACTCGTCAGCCGCTTTCTTGTCATACAGGTACAACGATCCGGCGGTCACGTTGAGGCTGGGGTGTTTCTTGAGCAGGGCGACCTGTTCGTCGGTTCGCTCTTTCTCCGGCGTGTCATGAGCCGCACGAGCCGTCTCGCGGATTTCCTCGGGGAGCTTGGCCAGTTCCAGTTCAAACGTCGCTGAGATGAAGGCGGTCTGCTTTTCGGTCCGCTCAGCATCGATCTTTTTTGCTTCTGCTTCGATCTCCGCCGCCTGGGCCCGATCAGCATCGGTGTACAGTGAGACGAGCCGTTGCTTGGGTGCCTTCCATGTTTTCCAGTCCATCGCCGGGTCGAAGACGGCTCGCAGCCGATAGTAGTCAGCCTGTGGGATGGGATCGTAACGATGGTCATGACATTGGGCACATCCCACCGTCAGCCCTATCAGCGATGACGTGACGATCTTGACCGTCTCCGCGACGACGTCGTTGCGGGCCACGTTCGCATCGTCGACGGCACCGCCCGTGCCATCAGGGGCCATCCGCAGGAAGCCGGTCGCGGTCAGCAACTCTGCGTCTTCGTCTGAGAGATTGTCCAGCGGCGTGGTGATCAGTTCATCCCCCGCGAGTTGTTCCCGTACAAAGCGGTCGAACGGCTTGTCGTCATTGAAGGACCGAATGACATAGTCCCGATACCGCCACGCATGCGGTCGCTGTGCGTCCGTGAGATTGTAGCCTTCTGAATCCGCATACCCGGCAACGTCCAGCCAGTGACGTCCCCACCGTTCACCGTAATGGGGCGATGCCAACAGTTCGTCAATTAACCGGTCATAGGCATCGGATGATTCGTCCGCGATGAACCGCTCGACCTCCTCAGGTGTCGGCGGCAGTCCCACGAGATCGAACATGACTCGCCGCAACAGTGACGCCGGCGCGGCATCATCGGCGAAGGTGAAGTCCTGGGCTTCGAGTTTCGCCAGCAGAAACGTATCGATGGGTGTCCGCACGCGGTCGACGTTCCTGACTGACGACACACTTGGCCGTTCGATCGGCTGAAACGACCAATGGGACCGCTCCTCCTCTGTGATGTAGAAACCGTCGATCGCTTCTGGTTCTGGTCGCAGTGTTGGGGCACCGGCGTCAATCCAGCGACGGATGGTGTCGATCTGCTCGTCGGTCAGACGGTGTGCCTCTTCGGGAGGCATCTCTCCATCACGGACACGCTGAAAGAGCAGACTGCCCTCACTGTCACCCGGCACGATCGCAGGACCCGACTCGCCGCCGGTGGTCATCAGCCTGGCCAGCCGCACGTCGAGACCACTCTCCAACTGGCCATCCTCGCCGTGACATTGAAAACAAGCCGCCTTCATGAGTGGCCGCACGTCACGCTCGAAAGACACAGACGGATCGTCCGCAGCGGCGCAGACAGACGCAAGGAGGAACAGCGATAGACTTGTGAGTCGAGTCATCACGGCGGTCAACAAAGGTGGGACGTTGGGGCGGGAACCGTGTCCCACAAGTGTACAACATGTCCCCCACATTTGACCACGGAAACTCGATGTCCAGGCTGGAATGCGGAATCGGGTGTCGTCGATCGTTCGTGGTGGTTCGAACGGCTCAAAGAGAAAAGTGGCTGGGAGACTCGTCTATCCCTGATGAGAATCGACCCTGAAAGGGTCACACAACACAGCCCAAGGTCGCGAGCGGAGCGAGCGCACCTTGGGTGCGCGGCCCCAACATCTCGTCTACCCCAACGGGGTTGAACACGTCTCTGGAACATGCGTCGATTGTGTCGCGAGTCTGTGGAACCCCTTCAGGGTTCGGCTCAATGGCACGGACGCTCCCCAGGGTGCGCTCACTGCGTGAGCGACCCTGGGCTTTGTGATGTGACCCCGTTGGGGTCACACGGAATCCCGCCTCCCCCTGATAACCAGGTTCCCAGAGTCGACTTCGTGCCAGGCAATGCACCGAACAACCACACCACCACGAGCAATCGACGGCACCCGCCGGGATGGGTCCACAATGGTGGACCGTGACTGGCCTGCGTCTCGCTCGAAGGCAACACCATCCCTGACACATTCGCCGCACGTTGAGGCCGCGTTAGTCCGCATCATCAACAGCGAAATGTTTGACCGAGCGCTGACACGCAGTTACCCTGCCAGACACAGGAATCTTCCAAGTCATCGATGACGAATTCAAAGTTCGCCACTCAGATACATGTCCGACAAATCGAAACCGACACCACCTATGATTAACGGCTGGCTGCGTTTCTTATGCGGTACACTCGCACTTGCGCTCGCACTGGGTTCGATCGTCGTTGTATGCAACCCTCCGATCCGCGTCCACGCTGACAAAGACGCGGCGGGCAGCGTTATAAAACAGTCGGAATCTCCCGCAGAAATGGCCACGCCATTTACAGTTGTCTTTGTCGCTGCGAGCGGACTCCTACTTTATGTCATCAATGGTTATCGGATAACAAAACTTGCCGCTGGCGGCGTCGAAGCTGAGGCGGTGCCGTCAGCAGGTGAGAAGGCAGTTGAATACTTCACAACAGAATCACCAGACGCCGCAATTGCGACCAACGAAGTTGACAACGACTCTCCTGAACCCACCGAAGCACCGAGCAAAGTTCTTACCTCTCACGGAGATTCGTTCTCCGTTTTCGAGCTAACCGATATTCCTTTTACCGTAATCGCTGACGCGATAGGCAACTGGCCAGACAGCACACCGCAACCCAAGAATCTCGCGGAGTTTGAATTCGCCACCCGCAAACAAGGCAAAGGCAATCATCCGTGGATCATCAAGTTCAATGGGTGCCAGCCGGTCAAAGTATCGTACGGCGGTAGGGCCAAAACGGAATCCACGGTTGACACACAATAGTGGCGAACAAAGCGATGCACGGCAGCGGCCGTCGTCATCGGTCTTGAATGGAAAGTCGATCGCGGTCGCCCTGTGATCTTGGTCGTTATGCCACTGGATCGACTTCCCGCAAAATGCCGGGTGTCATGCTTACATCGCGAAGCAGAGTGAGCATGCATGTGTGATCGCACAAATTTCGGACTCTTGCTCACATGTGGTCTGGACACGCGTTGGCGGTAATTAATCAAGCTGATGAACTTCTCAGCATGCTTGCCCTGCTTCGCGATGCAAGCATGCCACTTAATGACGTTGGCTGGTTTGGTCCTCCGGAGGGAAATGCGACCCAACCTGTGGTAAGAATCGGGTACTACGGGTTGAGACAACCCGTGCGACCCTCTGTCATTTCCCGAACTCCGTCAGTCTTCCAGGAACTTTCGCGGCAGGGCGATCGAGTAGAGCACGGTGAGTCCGCCGGCGGCGAGCAGGGTGATGGGCATCCATTGGGGGGGGGAGAACTCGTGCTTCGTTGCGGGGGAGACCCGCACGAAGATCTGTGGCATGCGTGATTGCTGCATCTCGGCGGCATCTCGCAGCGTCACGCGGTCCACAAAGAGGAGTGTGCTTCCGGTCATCATCAGGGCGAAGCCGAGTCCAATCACACAGGGACGGACGAGTCGGATGATGAGAGCACGCATGGGAAGGATGCCGGCGCAACGTCAGAGAGGTTGATGGAGGCATCCGTGCTCTTCGAGTATCGGACGGCAGGAGATTCGCCATGAACGATCGTTGGGGGTGATCACGCATTCGGCGGCTCCTGCGAGAGAAGAATCGCTTCGCAGGAATGATCCGGTCACACCGATGGTGACGATTGGGTGTGGTCCCCAATTGGTGGTGGTGCAATTGTTCAGTTGTTGGCTGGAAGTCGGTCTTAACGGGGCAGCTCTCTGGAACGATCAGCCATCGACATCGCCTGACCCCAACGGGGTCGAACATCACAGCCCAGGGTCGCTCACAGCGTGAGCGCACCCTGGGTTGAGATCACGCCGTGCCGACGAACCCTGAAAGGGTTCTATCGGCGACTGCCAAGGATGCAACCCCGTTGGGGTTGTGGTGTCCGGGAGACGTCCCGGCCCCAGGGTGCGCTCGCTGCGCTCTCGACCCTGGGCTGTATGATGAGACCCCTGTGGGGTCGCTCCTCCAATTCGCGAGCATTCGCCCGACTCCTCGTCCACCGAAACATCATGACTGAACATCCGCACCACCACCAATCAGCGCCTGCACCCATGATGATTCTTAACATTCGATCTGCTGGAATCACCATCATGGCTCCGCTACATTGGCGATCACATGGCCGGTGACGGCGGATCGACAGACTGAAAGGCACCAACGTGGACGCGAGAATTGTACTTCTTCCGGGAGACGGCATCGGACCGGAAATCGTGGCGCAGGCGGAGCGCGTGCTGCAGGTCATTGCAGAACGCCACGGCCATCACTTCCAATTATCGAGTCATCCGATCGGCGGCTGTGCGATCGATGAGTTTGGCGATCCGTTGCCCGAGTCGACGCTGGACGCCTGTCGCGAGTCGGCTGCGATCCTGCTGGGAGCCGTCGGTGGACCCAAGTGGGATGATCCGCATGCCAAGACTCGTCCGGAAGTCGGTCTGTTGAAGATCCGCAAGGAACTTGGCCTGTTCGCCAATCTGCGGCCCATCAACCCGCACCCGGCCCTGCTCGATTCGTCACCCCTGAAACGACACATCATCGAAGGGACGGACATTCTGTTCGTCAGAGAGTTGACCGGCGGCATTTACTTTGGAGACTCAGGGGTCCATGAGAACGGTGACGGGAAATCCGCCTTCAACACGATGACCTACTCACAGGAAGAGGTGAAACGGGTCGTGCGCGTGGCAGCGACGGCGGCCCTCAAACGTCGCGGCAAGCTCACTTCTGTTGACAAGGCGAACGTGCTCGAAGTCTCACGACTCTGGCGTCACACGGCCGAACAGATCGTGAAATCAGAGTTTCCGACACTCGAATACGAAGTTGTACTGGTCGATGCGATGGCGATGCACCTCATCTCGCGACCGACGGACTTTGACGTCGTGGTGACAGGCAACATGTTCGGTGACATCCTGACCGACGAAGCATCGATGCTGCCCGGCTCGCTGGGGCTGCTGCCCTCGGCGTCTGTGGGAGAGTCTGGACCCGGGTTGTACGAACCGATCCACGGCTCTGCCCCGGACATTGCCGGCAAGGGCGTGGCGAATCCGCTCGCGACAATCCTTGCCACCGCCATGCTGCTCCGACATTCGTTGCACCTCGAAGCAGAAGCCGTAGCGATCGAAACGGCTGTCTCACAAGTGTTGAATGACGGCCATCGGACGGCTGACATCGCCCAATCGGGAGAGACGGCGATTGGCACGGTGGCGATGGGCGATCTCGTGTTGAGTGCCCTCGCCAGCTGACCGCATTCGACCGGATGGCTACAGTTCCGGGTCTGCCAGCGGTGCTGCACCGTTGGACTGATCGTGACCATTGGATATCTGAGCACGCAGCGCAGCTGCCTCCTGTTCGAGCTTGCGTTGCTCGGCCCAGATGCGATTAAGAGCCACTGTAGTGTGGACCTTCGTCGAGGCCATGTCACCCATGGCCAGCAGGAACAGCCACATGACCAGCAGCAGGACCACGATCCAGTACAACGCAAACCACCACGGTGATCCCGCGAACACACGGACCACATCACCCACGGGGAGCATCACTCCGATCAGAGTCAGCAATCCGGATGCCTTCATTCGACGACGAAACCGCCGATGCAGGAAGTGTCGGTCAGCATCATCCAGATCGGGATCGTCCTGCTGTTGTTTCCAGGCACGCATGTGTGATCGCAGCATGAGCACACCGCCGATGACGAGTGCGCCTCCGAAGGCTGCTGATACCCACCAACTCTTATCCACCCCATTGTCCTCGAATCAGACGGCAATCATCGTGAGTTGCGCCTTGTCCGGCGCAAGGCGACCATACTCTTGCGACCCGTGAGGAGCATCGTAACGGACAGCTTCACGAAATGCATCGAGCCTTGGAGAGCCTCCAGGGATTGCTCATTTCAACATCAAGTCTTCAGGCAGCGGCAGGTCGTTGAGGCTGCGCAATCCGAAGAGTTCGAGAAAGCGAGGCGTCGTGCGATAGGTCACATCATCTGTGGAATCGTCGCCGCGCTCCAGGCAAACCAGTTGTCGCCGCAAGAGTTGGCGAACGAGCGATGCGGCGTTCGGTTTGCCGGTCTCCTCCAAACCATCCTGAGGGACGGGCTGTCGATAAGCGACGAACGCCAGGACTTCCAATGCCTCCTGAGACAGCTTGACGTCCTTGGGGCTCGTGCCAAAGACACGATCTTGCACCGGCTGAAATTCCTCGCGCAACAGCAGCTGATATCCGCCTTCACCCAGCCGAATCTCGTAGGGCCGATGCTCGTCGGCATACTGAGCGTTCAGCCCGGCGACCAGTTCTTCGATGTCATCGGCTGATGAGTCTTCGCCCAGCATCGACCCCAATCGCTTGCTCGTCAGCGATCCCCCTCCGACAAACAAGGCCGCCTCGATCACCTGTCGCGGTTGAATGCGGCTCTCGCCTCCGTCACGGGGCAGTTCAAATTCATCGACTTCCACAGGTTCAGGGGCGCTGGTTGAGGGGGTGACGGAAGACTCTGTTGACGAGTCCTTCGGTTCAGACGGCTCCCCATCGAGAGCTCCCTCCCCTAAGTCATCCTCACCATCGGCGTTCATCACTTGTTCAGCAGTCGTGACCGCTTGCAAGGCACGCTCGTACGCCGCTTCGATGTCATCGGCAGACAGACTCAGGATCGTATCCTCATCAGCCGTGGAAAGATCCGCATCTTCCGAGCTGGACGAGGATTCGGGACTCTGAGACATACGATCACATCCGGGTGGGCTACAGAGAGTGACGACAATAGCACTACCATGCGACGGAAATATACCCGTCATCCGTTGAGAGCGACAAGGCCGATCACTATCCATTCACTGAACGCATCGTCGTTCGCGCGAACTTGCGGATACAGTACGATGTCGATCCTCTGACAGGAGAGATCGATAGAACAATGCAAAACCTCGTGCGGCAAGAAGTGATTGCAGCGGCCCGGACCTTGGTCATCAAGATCGGGACGAATGTGCTGTCGCGGGATGATGACTCCTTGAACCGTGACCGTATTGCTACGCTTTGTGAGCAGATTCATCGGGTGCGCCAGACGGGTCGACGAGTCGTTGTCGTCTCCAGTGGTGCCGTTGGTGCGGGGATTGGACTGCTCAAACTCCCGGGGCGACCGACCGATCTCCCCCATCTACAGGCGGCCGCCGCGGCCGGTCAGGCACACCTCATCCGGCTCTATGACGAGGCTCTCCGCGGCCACGGCTATCATGCGGCTCAAATCCTCTGCACGGGCAATGACTTCAAACAGCGTTCTCGATACCTCAACATCCGTAACACGCTCAACACACTGTTCGAATACGATGCCGTTCCCGTCGTGAACGAGAATGACACGGTCAGTGTCAGCGAGATCCGCTTTGGCGATAACGACCGTCTCGCCGCTCTTGTGACCACACTACTCAACGACCCGCTGCTCATCATCCTTTCCGTTGTGGACGGCCTCTATGACGGCGACCCCGACGATCCAGACAGTCGGGTCATCTCGCAAGTGGACGAGTGGAGTGACGACCTGTTTCAAGTCGCTGCCGACGTTCGCAGTAAGCGCGGCTCAGGCGGCATGCAGTCGAAACTCGAAGCCATCAAGACAGCGACAGCCGTGGGTGAATGCGTCATCCTGGCCAACGGCACCAACCCCACCGTGTTGGACGACATCCTCGCAGGTCAGGAGGTCGGCACATTGTTTCTCGCAGGCGAACGCACGCTCCCGGCGTGGAAACGTTGGATTGGGTATTCGATGCCATCGAGCGGACGACTGCACATCGATGAGGGTGCCCGCCGTGCGGTCTGTGAGCGCGGCACGTCACTGCTCGCCATCGGCATGACGTCCGTCGAAGGCGACTTCGAGAAAGGTGCCATTGTCACCCTCATCGCCCCCGACGGCATTGAACTTGCCCGCGGCCTCACTAACTTCGGCTCCCGAGACGCCGCCGCCATTGCTGGCAAACGCAGCGACCAAATTGAATCCCTGCTCGGCGACCTCCCCTATTCCGAAGTCATCCACCGCGACAATCTCGTCGTCACTCACTGACTCAAGTTCGGCCGCTTCTTGTGTTCACCGACGATCCTCGCTTGCGGGTGAGGGAGACCAGAAAAAGTCCGATCGCTATGGTGATGGCCGAATTCCTCTTCGCGCCATCGTCCAAACCCGCGAAACTCCAGTCATCAATTCAGGTCACCTCCACAAACCATCCCCGTGACCAATCCACTCACCCAACACGACTCGCCCACTCTTGCCCGCCCACGCGGTCGCCGAATGGCGCTCATCATCGTTCTCCTGCTCGTGTCGCTGTGCTGCGTCGCGGGCCTCATGGCCGTTGGCCGTTCGACGAGCGTTCCGGTCCATCTTGTCGAAATTGTCAACACCTTCCCACACGATCCGAATGCCTTCTGTCAGGGCCTCGTTTATGCAGATGGTCGTCTGTTTGAGGGCACAGGCCAGTACGGGAAGTCGAGCCTGCGCGAGGTCGATCTCGAAACGGGTCGCGTTCTGCGCCACGTCAACCTGCAGGACAAGATATTCGGTGAGGGAATCACGCTGTGGGACAACTCAATCGTCCAACTGACCTGGAAGCAGCGCCGTGCCTACATGTACGACTTGGACACGTTCACCTACCAGAAAACCTTCCGTTATCAGGGAGAGGGTTGGGGTCTTACGCATGATGGTACTCACCTCATCATGAGTGACGGCTCTGCGACCCTGCGTTTCATCGACCCGACGACATTCAAAGAAGTCCGCCGCATTTCTGTCCGTGACGGTCGCCGCCTCATTGGCAAGCTGAACGAACTGGAGTACGTCAACGGCGAAATCTACGCCAACGTTTGGTACTCCGATATGATCGCCCGCATCTCTTCCGAGGACGGTCGTCTGCTCGGTTGGCTCGATCTTCGCCCCCTCTGGCCCGCACGCACGCGTCCCACCAAAGAGCATGTCCTCAACGGCATTGCTTACGACAACACGTCAGGACGCCTGTTCGTGACAGGCAAGAACTGGCCACGGTTGTACGAGATCCGCGTCTTGGAGCCGTGAAAGGGTTGGAGACTGAGTCAGGTCTGACGTGCTTGCCAAGTCAACTTTCACGAATCGCTGTCACGACTGCGGGGCGGCCAGTTGGCAATCAGGGCCGCGACAAGACAGAGGCCAACCTGGATTGAGTTGACGGTCTCAGAGGCCTGGTGCAGAGTGCGAAAGCCCTGTGGCCGCGCGCTGCCCGGGGGGGTGATCATCTCCGCCAATGGTAAATAGACCCACAGGTAGTCCCCCAGCATCAACGCGGAAACGACAAATGTCAGCGTGATCAGCGTCACCCAGCGACGCGTTGTCAGACCCGTCAGCCGTCGTGCTGCGAGGAGTCCGGCGAACGTGAGAGCCATCAGGATGGCCCCCGTCAGGTAATAAGCTGGGAAGCGAATGAGAGAGACGTGATCCCGGCCCGTGGAATCGAATGCGTCTGACGTCACCATACGGACGCCGTTGATAACAAACAGCGTCGCGGCTCCCACCCAGGCAGAGAGTGCAAAACGGGCGAGCATCATGCCCAGTTGTCGTGACAGTTGGTTCATGGGCCGTGGGAAGCTACGTTGGAGGAGTCCCAACCCGCGCTCAGCGGGTCAGATCGGTCGAGGAATCACCATTGAAAGTGAAAGTCTACTGATGCCCCATCGTCAGCACGAGTCCATTCGCCCATTCGATTCACAGATTTTGGTTGCCCTCTTGACTGTGAGTGTCTGGCTGGCGTCAGACCATGTTTCCACCGCCGATGCAGCAGACGGAGCGACAGCAGTACGGCCGTTGCCCATCGACGCCGAGACGGCGGTCAAGCAGTTTGTGCTCCCTGACGATCTGCAAATCGAACTGGTTGCCGCAGAGCCGGATGTGATTGATCCAGTGGCGATGGCCTTCGCTCCGGACGGCAAGCTGTGGGTCGTTGAGATGTCCGACTATCCAAATGGCCCGCCTGAGAACGGTCCGCCCCACTCACGAGTCCGGGTGCTCAGCGATGCGGACGGTGACGGACGTTACGGCGATCCGATCACCTTTGCAGACAAGCTGCTGTTTGCCAACGGACTGCTCCTTTGGAAAGACGGCGTACTCGTCACCACCGATGGACAAGTGCTGTTCCTCCGCGATACCGATGGCGACGGACAGGCAGACGAACGGCAGGTTTGGTTCGAAGGATTCAAGAAAGACAACCCGCAGCTGCGAGCCAATCACCCCACACTCGGCTTGGACAATCACATTTACATCGCCAGCGGCCTGCGGGGTGGTGACGTTATCGCCGCTCGTGAGGACTGGAAGCAAGACGCCAAGCCTGTCTCGCTCAGCGGACGCGACTTTCGCTTTGACCCCCTGTCCGGGACGTACGAATCGGTCTCTGGCGTCGGACAGTTCGGTCTGTGCTTCGATGACTTCGGTAATCGCTTCGTGTGCAGCAATCGCAACCCGTGCAATCACATCGTCTTGGAAGACCGCTACCTCGCCCGCAATCCCTCGCTCGCAGTGCCCAGGGTGCACGAGGACGTCTCGCCTGCAGCAGAGAAATCGCGGCTGTACCCAATCAGCCGCATCTGGACGACGTCTAACCTCCACGCGAACCAATTCACTGCCGCCTGCGGCCTGCTGATCTATCGAGGCGGCATTCTCCCGTCCAAATACCACGCCAACAGTTTCACCTGCGAACCGACGTCAAATCTCGTGCATCGCGATGTGCTGACCCCCAAGGGAGCGACATTCACCTCACGTCCTGGACGAGACGGTGTCGAGTTTCTCGCCACCAAGGACGAATGGTTCCGTCCGGTCAATCTCACGCACGGCCCCGATGGCGCCTTGTACATCGCGGACATGTACCGCTCCGTGATTGAGCATCCCCAGTTCATGCCGGTCGAACTCAAGGAGCGGTCCGATCTCACCGACGGCCGTGATCGCGGTCGCATCTACCGCATCGTTCCGCGAGACCTTGCATCGAAACGAAAAGCGGCTTCGACGACTCTAGCATCGGCCAGCGGCCCGCAGTTGGTCGAGTTGTTGAATTCACAGAATCCCTGGGAGCGAGACACGGCTGCTCGTCTGTTGTTGGAGCGTCAGGACGAGTCAGTCGCCCCACTGCTGACAGAATCGGCACGGTCAGCCACGTCTGCTCCGACGCGTGTGCAGTCACTCGCCTTGCTGGATGGGGGCAGCCAACTCTCGCGTGATGATGTCGCAGCTGGTCTAAACGACGAGCATCCACGTGTGCGGGAGCAGGCCCTTAAGCTCGCGGAGCTCCGGTTTCCTGATGATCAAGCGTTTCGTGATCGTTGTGTGGCGATGCTTCAAGATGCTGAGAGTGACGAACGGTTGCTGTTCCAAGCGGCGTTGAGCATTGGGGCGTTTCCCGCAAGTGACGTCGTAGCTCCGGCGCTCGCGAACGTCGTCGCACGGCATGCCGATGATCACTGGTTACGCACAGCGGTCGCCACCAGCGCTGTCGACACGATGCCCGAACTACTCGTTACAGTCCTCAAACATTGGAGCAACGACCAGGAATCGCCTTCAACGAAGTCGCTCACTGTCGCTGACAAAGTGGAATTGATTGAGCAATACGCTCAGATGATTGGTTCTCGCAAGCAGGATGCGGACGTTGCCATGCTGCTCGATGTCACTCCGCAATTGTTCGCGGGCGATACCAGTGCTTCGTTGTCACGGCACCGGTTGGGGTTCGCTGTGCTCAACGGACTCGCCAGTGGACTTCGGCGGACGGGAGATCGACTGGAACAACATCGTCAACCGGCCATCGATGATCTCATCAGCATGGCATTGGGCATGGCGGTGAATGAGGCGGTCGCTCCCGAAGCTCGCATGGAGGCGATCAACGTCTTAGGCGAAGCACCGACCGACGTCGCGCTGCCAGTGCTGTCCGAACTCGTCACTCAGACAAAGGAGCAGAACATCCTTCTTGCCGCGATCGACGCCATCGCCAAGCATCATGACTCAAGGACGACTGAAGTTCTGCTCACTGGGTTTCGCGGACGGACTCCACGCCTGCGGAACGCGATCCTTGCGGCAATTTCTACTCCCAACCGGATCACCAGTCTGTTGGATGAGATTGACGCCGGGCAAATCGCGGCCAGCGACATCGACCCCACGTTTCGACAACGAGTCGACCGGCTCACCGACGCAGACCTGAAAGCAAGGGCGAACAAGTTGCTGGCGTCAACAACTGATGCTGATCGGCAGGAGGTCATCGCCCGCTATCAGCCGGCTCTCACTCTCGATCATGACCTCCAACGAGGACGAGCCGTGTTTGCCAAGACGTGTGCGACGTGTCACCGCGTGGGCGATGTGGGCGTGAACGTGGGGGCTGACATCTCCGACACGCGTGTCAAAACTCCGGAACAATTGCTCACGAACATCCTCGACCCCAACAAGGCGGTCGATGGCAACTACTTCGGCTACACGATCATCGACACCGAAGGCCGCGTCCATACGGGTATCATCACCAATGAGACCAGTTCGTCTGTCACGCTGCGTCAACCGGAAGGCAAGAACGTCACCCTCCTTCGTCGCGACATCGACGAACTCGTCTCGACTGGCAAGTCGCTGATGCCGGTCGGTCTGGAGAAGAACATCGACCAACAACAAATGGCGGATCTGATTTCGTACCTGAAGAACTGGCGGTACGTTGACGGTGCAGTACCGGGTGAGGTCATTGGAGGAGGGAATAGCGAATAGGGAATAGGGACACGGCAATCGCACGTTCGTAGTAGCTGAATTCGCCAGAATTCAGACGATGCTTCGGGTGTCATCCCTTGTCTGAACTCTGGCGAGTTCAGCTACGGCGAGTCAGCCACCATTTCCCAGGCCGTCCAAGCACCTTGAACATGCGATTGCCGTGGGAGTAGGGAGTAGGCATCCAGAATGTCAACTATTCCCTATTCGCTATTCCCTCATTACTGACGAACATCGCATCGCCATAGCTGTAGAACCGATATCGCTTCTCAATCGCTGCTTGATACGCTGCCAGCACTCGGTCTCGACCGGCGAAGGCTGCCAGCAGGACCAACAGCGTTGACTTTGGAAGGTGAAAGTTCGTCAGGAGGGCATCGACGATTTGGAACTCGTACGGCGGACGAATGAACAGGTTCGTCTCGCCTGTGTACGGGGCGAGCGGCCCCATCGCGGCAGCCGACTCCAGCGTGCGGACCGTTGTCGTGCCAACGGCGACCACGCGTCCCCCGGCGTTGCGACACTTGTCGATGGCATCAACCGTCACTTGCGGGAGTTCGCACCACTCGTAATGCATGTGGTGTTCGCTAAGGTTGTCGACGGCGACGGGGCGGAATGTGCCGAGGCCCACATGTAACGTGACCTTCGCGATGACAGCACCCTGACTCCGGCATTGATCGAGAATCTCGGGTGTGAAGTGCAGTCCAGCAGTCGGGGCTGCGACTGCTCCGGGAGTGAGAGCATAGGTTGTCTGGTAGCGTTCTCGATCTTCGTCAGATGGTGTTTCCCGTTCAATGTACGGTGGCAGGGGCACCGTGCCGAACTCTGCCAACAGCGTCAGATGATCGCCAGCACGATTGATACTCGCCGTCCACTCTCCACCCTCACTGCGAGAGAGGAGAGTGATCGGTAGTGATGCGTCGGACTCTTGGGAGTGAGCAGCGGGAGTGAGTGTGATTGTCTCACCTGGCTGCAACTTGCCACGAGTCTGTCCGATGAGTCGCCAGTGTCCGTCAGTTGTCAGGCCGAGAAACAACCCCTCCCAGCGTCCTCCAGTCACTGTCCGATAGCCTGTCAGCTTGGCCGGGATCACACGTGTCTCGTTGAGCACCAGCAGGTCATGCGGACGAAGGTACGAAGGAAAGTCCCGAAATGTCTGATGCCGAATGCCGCCTGAGACACGATCGAGCACCAGCAGACGCGAAGCATCACGCTGCGGCAGCGGGCGATCCGCAATCAATTCCGGGGGGAGTTCGTAGTCGTAACTGGAAAGTCGGTCAGGATCAGACATTGATCGTCGGTTTGTCTCGCAGATTTGGGGCGCGTGATCGTATAGTCTGACATCCCTCCTGCCAAACTCATTGATCAGACCTCCGTGCCAGACGCACCCATTCGCATCGCCTTCTGTATCACCGAACTCGACCCCGGCGGGGCGGAGCGGGCGCTCGTTCGAATCGTGAAGGGACTCGACCGTGCCCGGTGGACGCCTCATGTCTACTGCCTGGCCGAGCGTGGTCCATTGGGGGAGGACCTCGTTGCAGCGGGCGTGTCTCTCACCTGCCTTAATGTGCGTTCAGGACGTGATGTCGGCGGCGTCGGACGGCTGGCGAAGGCAATGAAGGATTTTCATCCAGTGATCCTGCAGACGTTCATGTTCCATGGGAATATCGTGGGACGCTTGGCGGCGTGGATAGCGGGCGTGCCGATCGTCGTCGCGGGTGTGAGAGTGATCGAGCCGGACATGCGATGGCGCATGCGACTGGACCGTTGGTCAAATCGCCTTGTTGATCACACTGTCTGCGTCAGCAGCGCCGTCGCCGATGTGTACCGTGAACTCGGCTACCGCGAAGATCAACTCACTGTCGTCCCCAACGGCGTTGACTTCGATCGTTTCGCCAATGCAGAAGCAGCGGACCTCACGAGATTTGGAATCCCCAAAGGAGCTCGAACGATCATCTCTGTCGGACGGCTGCACCCGCAAAAGGGATTCGACAAGTTGATCGACGCGTTATTGGGTATCCTCATGGCCTCGGATGTCGATGAGCCCGTTCATCTCTTGATTGTCGGTGAAGGTCCACAGCGACAACGACTTGAGTCGCAGATTGAGCGTTTCGGTCTCGACGACTACGTTCACCTCATCGGACGACAACCTGACACGGCACCACTGCTGCGAGCAGCCGACCTGTTTGTGCTCTCCTCGCGCTGGGAGGGGATGCCCAACGTGCTGCTTGAGGCGATGGCAGCCGGTCTGCCTTGCGTGGCGACAAACGTGGAAGGCGTCGCCGAACTGGTCACGCACGAGAGGACCGGACTCTGTGTTAATCCTGAAAGCAACGGTTCACTTTCCGGTGCGATCGAGAGGCTGCTCATTGAGTCTACTCTCGCTACGAAGATTGCAGCCGCGGGACAGGCTCGTGTTCGCGAGGCATTCAGCTGGGAGCAGACAATCATCGGGTTTGAAGCTGTCTGGAACAAACAGTTGTCCACGCAAAAAAACGCGACTGTGACGTGAGGCAAACGCACACGGCCTCATGCGTCAGCGGGACTCATGGCAACGTTTGGACATCTTGCACATACAAATCGAAGCCACCATCGCGATTTGAGACGTAGCCCACACGCCCGTCTGGCGTCCACGTCGGGAAGTTGTCAAGTGACGCGTCGTTGGTGACAGCGACAGTGCGTCCTGAGGAGACGTCAGCGATCATGATGTCGAAGTGCCCGTGACGATTGCTGGTGAATGCGATGTGGCGACCATCGGGTGAGAAGCTGGGATAGTCGTCAAGTCCGTGGCTTTCAGTGAACTGTCTCAAGTTGTGAGTCACTACGTCATACAGGGCGATCTCCAGGTCGCCCCAGCGGTTGGTCGCGAATGCGATGGTTCGTCCACCGGGAGACCAGCAGGGGTGAACGTCAAGTGCCGGATCACCTGTGACTCGCTCCACATTCTTCCCATCACGGTCAGCGATGTAGATCTCTTGATTATCATGGCGAGTCGACGTGAAGGCGAACCGGGCGCCGTCCGGCGCCCACGTGGGCCATTCTTCGTGCGAGAGTTTGCCGTCAGTGACTGCGACCGGCTGCATGGAGCCGTCTGCCAGATTGAGCAAATAGATTTCGATGTCTCCCTGACCCGGGGACGTCTTGTCGACTGCCAAGAGGAGTTCTTCGCCAGACGGCGAGAAGACCGCATCATACTCCGGATCGGTCCGCTCCGTCAGCCGTCGTTCCTCACCTGTCGATCGATCAAATAACCAGAGATAGATGGTGCTCCCCTCGTGCCGCGCGAACACGACCTGCTTTCCGTCCGGAGACCAAACCGGTCGTTGTTTGAAGTGACCATCGTGAGTGAGTTGCTCGACAGCCGGATCGTCTGCAGCTGTCGCATGTGAGGCCCCTGTCAAAACCAAACAGCTGATCAAGGCCGTGAAAAATCGTCGCTTCGTACGGCCAGAAGCGATGAGAAGCTCCTCACTCATGTCAGTTCCTCGATCACCTCTCCAGCGGGGAGTAGCCCAATGTCGGTGAGCTCAGGTGTGCCGATGCCCAACTGCCCGAACACAGTCGCGAACAGGTCTGCAGGCGTGATCGGACGGTGGATCGGATACTCGGCATGCCGATCGCTGCTGCCAATCACCTGACCGACGCGCAGTCCACCACCAGCAACCAGTCCGGAGTAGCAATGGTGCCAATGATCGCGTCCCGCCTTGCCATTAATCTTCGGGGTACGACCGAACTCGCCAAGCGCGACCACGATCGTTTCGTCAAGAAGTCCGCGATCTTCCAAGTCATCGAAGAGGGCCGAGACCGCCTGATCGAGCATCCAGGAGTGACGATCTTGAAACTGCTGGAAGTTGCGGTCGTGCATGTCCCATCCGCCATCGCCTCTGTCCTCAACCGGCTCGACATGCGAACTCCAGTTGACCTGCACGAATCGCACACCCGTCTCCACCAGCCTGCGGGCGAGTAGACAACACTGCCCAAAGCGGTATCGCCCATAGCGGCGACGCACCTCCTCCGGCTCCCGATCGAGATCGAAGACCTCCTTCGACGCTTGGGAGGTGAGGAGTGAGAACGCCTGTTGGTAATACTCGTCGAGTTGGGAAGTCTCAACTGAGCGATCGATCTGACGTCTGACGTTGTCCAGCTGGGACAGCAGTTCACGGCGGGCATCCAGACCACTGGGCGTAAGTCCGTCGTTGAGTTCAAGACCCGGAAAGCGAAGTCCCTCGCCCGGCACATAGTCGAGACGAAACGGCTCATGACTCGCACCGAGGACGGACGCCCCTTCTCCTTTGATTGGCTTTTTGCCTTGATGCAAATGTCCGCCGACCGCCATGAAGTCCGGCAGATTCAATCCAGAGGGCAACAAGCGTGAAACAATTGAACCATGTGTGGGCTGCAGACTTCCTGGCTGCGTCTGACCGCCAAGACTGATCGCCCCGTCAATCGAGCCGGTCAATCCGATGGTCCCCGCCATGCCATGATCGTTCGACTCACAATGCAACGAACGCAAGATCGCATACCGATCTGCCCGGCGTGCCAGTTGAGGCAGCAACTCACAGATGTCGATGCCCGGCACATTCGTCGGGATTGGCTGATACGGACCTCGGTACTCGACCGGGGCCTCCGGTTTGAGATCGAACGTCTCCAGATGACTCGGCCCGCCCCACAGCCACAACAGGATGACCGACTTCGCCGGCGACGATGACACCTCAGCAGACGCCTCCAGTCGCAGCAGATCCCCCAACGTCAGCCCGACCGCCCCCAGTGATCCCGCCTGCAACAACGACCGCCGCGACAGCGGTTGCGCAGAAACGTGGTTGCTAAGGATCTGACCGACATTCAACATGATGATGTCTCAGGCAGGTGAGGTCATCTCATGTTACTCGATTCAGCACCAAAGTCACAAAGCTCTTCAGAGGACTTACAACAAGCCTTAGTTCTCCTCCCTTTCAATTCCCTCGTGAATCAATAGCCAGTATCGGGTTTAAGAAAGTGGACCGGCCGGTCCGGGTGACGAACGACTGACGATCATCAGGCGGCGCGGCCAGGACCCGTTGACTTGCCGGTGTTTGCAAACGTGACTTCGCCTGTCGCCGTGTCGGCAGACGGAGCGGCCACAAGTCAACGGGGGGAGACAGGCGAGCATGCCCGGCTGTCTCTGCTAATCGTGGTCAGTCGTTCTGTCACTCCCAGTACGCACGGTCCAGGCAGAACCTTACACGATACTTTCCGATAATTTGCCAAGCGATATCGGGCGATTGCTTGCCCCCCCCCGGGTCGAGAGGGTTCAAGACGAGGTTGCACATATCACTGGAGCGACTGCAATCAGCCGCCTGAAGTCACTATTCACTTTCCTGACCATACACGTCGCTCTCCGGGTGAAAGGCGTACCAGGCAAACCAGAAAGAATACATCCAGTGGACACCCTCATCGGCCTCGACAACGCGGAAGCTGTGTGCTTCGGGGTTGTATTCGATCACAACGCTTTTTCCATCCAACTGGTCCGTGATGCGGGTCTGCTCCAGGCTGAACGCGGATTCCGGATAAGCGCGAGCGGTGGATGATGTCCACAAGCCGAGGACAGGCTCTTTCAACAAGAGCGCGTCGCTTCTCGCGGTCAACGGAAATGTCACATCTGGTCTCGCGAAGTAGGAAGCGTAGCGATTGCGAGAATATCTGCCCGGTTCGGCCCACAGAACCTTCGTCATCGGATATCGCACCCGCCAGTCGCTCCAAGTGGTGAGTTCCAGGGGCAGAGGCTTCAATGGTTTCTTGACCGCCGGACCTGTCACGCCTTCAGCCTTCAGTTGCGACCACAGACTTTCCGGCTCGCCACCCCGATCGTACATCAGCACATTACTGTTGTACAAACGCCCCGAGACCCCGAAGTCGCGTGTCCCCAGTGGAGTCCTTCGGTCAAACACGGCCGCTGAGTCGCAGAGTGGACAGTAGGTCACAGCGACTGGGAGCGTGCCGATGGTCTCGTTCACGATCTCGTGATAAGCCAGGATTCTGAGCGGGTATGCCCGTGCCTCATTGTCGATGACCACCCCAATCACGCGGTCGTCAGGTTCCAGGTAGCTCGCCTCATTGGAAGAAATCAGTCGAGGATCCGTCAGCGCGGCGATGCCGTCTTTGTTGACTCCCCCGTGAAGGATTTCCTTCCGCGGCACAGCCAACTGAGAATAATCGAAATTGGGAAAGCTTGGCTCATTGCTTACGAACAGCCAATCCCCAGGCCATCCGCTGGGAAAGAAAGTCCCGCGATCTTGTGCCAACTCCCAGTATTCCCGCGAGTTCTCGAGTCGCAGAGCGAAGACTGCCACGAGCACAGCCAGCAGACCAACGCCAGTCAACAGTCGACGGCGCGAACCATGCGGGTGTGTTTCGAGTCGCTCTCCCTCTTGCCCGACAACGTGAGAAGATGTCTTTCCTGCCTGGACCGATTCAATCGCGAGTCCCTTGGGTTTCCACATATCCCCGCTCTCCTCGATGAGTTGTCAGCGCGCGATGCAACAGCATTCAGCTTATTAGATTACCGTCGCCCTGAGGTATTTCCGTGAGATAGGCAACAGTTCGCCCAACATCGAGAATCCGTTTCCTTGCTGAAGGATGTTCAGCAACACGGAGGATTGGCCGCAGCGATCCGATGTTGACTCTCACGCGGCAGCTATCTAGTCGAGCGCCGGGTGCCCCTGTTCGCAACGGTCTCGTGTGCCACGGACTCTATCAGCCATGCCGACGAGCGACTCATTGTTCTGCGAGTTCATCTCTGCCGGTGACGCGAGGCTGAATGTGGTGAGGCACGACATTCGGTGAATCGCAGGTCGTCCGGTGCCGCCGATTGCTATGGCACGTTGTCACTCGTTGGAGTCGTCAATCAGATTCTCTGCGAGCCAGGCACCGAGGCGACGGGCGTCGGTGCCGCGCGGGGAGGGAGCGGTCGCGAAGAGTACGCGGCCATCCGTGCCGACCACGACCATGCGATTCGGCCAACCGGCGTAGGCCTGTCCAACTTCGTTCTCGATAGTGTCGACGGCGATCGGGAAGTCGAGGTCAAGTGTCCGTCGGCAGACGACAGCTGTCTGAGTGCGTGACGAAATGTTTGTTGGCTGCGGAATCTTGAGCAACGTGTCTCGGCCACGCGGATCGGTGACGGACAGGATCGAATCGGGATGAGCCTCGCGGATGTAGACGAAGAGGAACTCGGCCCGATCCTGGTACTCCTTGTACACCTCGTTGATTCCCTCCAACTGTCCGCGGAAGGGTGGACATGTGAAACTGCCGAAGATGAGAACAACCGGACGCTCGCGATGCAGACTTTGTAGTGTGACCGTTCGGTCAGCACGTTCGTTTGTCGCGACAGCTGAGCCGCTGGACGAGCTGTCTTCCTTTTTTAACAGCGGAAGCGTGAAGCTTGGTGCTTGCCCCCCCACATGCAGCTGATCAGTCCAGCGTTCTCCACGGTCTGGAGGCGTAATGACTTCGCCCGGTTTTCGTCCGGGACGTTCTCGACGGCGCTGCCCATTCGCGACGTCGGTTGAGGCCACGCTCAACCCACAGACAATTCCCATAAACACCCAGATCCGCCAATTGGACTGCATCGCGATCTCCAGCATTGAGAGGTCTCAACCAGCCTCTGACAGGGAAGCAATGGCCGAACACAGCTTTCAACCTTTCAACACCGGCCAATTTCACAAGTTCCGCGGAATTCCGTCGGATGTCCCAACTTGCCAATTCCAATTGACATGCTGCCGATTCCCGATGGTGGTTACGGGGCGTCTGTGGCAACTTCTTCGTAGCCGACGGTTTGGATCGGTGACGATGCCGAGGTTTCTGCCGGGGCTGATTCAGCGATCGTGTGAGGTAGGCTGCTCGACTTGATGCGTCCAGTGGCGTGTCCCGCAAGGAGGCCGCCGATTTCGATCACTCCCCCCACGGGAATGAAGTCTTCGACCGCTCCACCGACGGCACCACCGTAGCGTGGGTAAAGGACGTGGAGAGCCTCTCGCTGCTGATCGATCTCGCCTCGCTCAGCGACGTAGTCGAGCACGTCACGGGTTGCGAGTGTTTCGTGGACGAGGTTGAGGCCGGGAATGAATTGACTGACTGCGTAGGTGCCTGGGTAAGTTCGGTGATGCACGTCCTTGGCATACCCGGCTTCCAACATGCCGAGTGAGGGGACATTGGAGTAGACGTTGAGTGTGTTGGTGAATGGATTGTAGGAATCACCGCCGAAGATACGTCCCGGCAGGAGCGTATACCCAACCGTACTCAGTGCACCGACTGTGTATCGCCAACCAGGCGAGACGCGATGGTTCTCGGTGAGTCGTCGCCATTCGCCGCCCGGGTCGTACTGATTGAGGCGGACCTTCACATCCTGGAGGTTGTTTGCAGCGACGTAATGTTGAAGTTGTGTTTCGGTCTCGACTGAGATGTCGTGGTTCTCAACCTCCCAATTCCAAAGGGCGACGCGGGACGGGATACCGAAGACCCAGCCAACGCCATCGATGACCACATTCGGTCGTCCGCGCTCGAACTGCATCGACGAGTTTGTGTCACAGTGAAGCTCGCCATCGGAGACCGACGAATGCAGCGTGTGACAGCCCACGGAGGCCATCACCAGCAACATGGAAAGAGCGAGACGAGCAGACGCGGTTCGGTGCGACATGAGATTTCCCGATCGAGCAGGTTCAGGAGAATAAGATCCACGGTTCAACCCACGTCACCGTCCAATTCTTGGCGAGTCTTACTGCACATGTCGAAGGGGAGTGAAGGGATTCTCTGCCCGCGAGTCCTGAGATGGTTGGGCTCGGCAGAATCCGCTTAAATTGAGGTCTGCGACTGATCAAGGAACGACCGACGATTGCATCAAGTTGCCTGAATTCATCAAAGAACGTTTGCAATCAGCCTGACCGCGGCTCTCTAACCTGATGGCCAGTCTTTCTGCAGGAACGGCGTTTTCGAGCCGTTTCTGTGATTCTTGGCTGAATATCGAGACATCGGCCTTTACCAGGGTCGATTCTTCCCTTAGCCTGCTCCGCTTCAAATCGCCGCAGGCGTGGTTCTGCGGAGAGCGTACGCACTTTGCAACGTACGCAACCGATTCAAGTCCTGATCGCAGCCTCTGGCTGATGAAGCAGGACGGCGGATCAGAATCCCAACTTCTACAACACGAGACACGCGAAAGTACGAAACGATGGAAGACGGTCAATCGATGCCGACGCTGCAGGCCTGGCTGCAGCAGTCGATGGCATCACACGGACACCAGGATGCGTTGGAATGCGGCGACGTTCGCTGGAGTTATCACGAACTGCGGGAAGCGGCCGAACGGGTCGTCGCATCCATCGATGAACACGGGCCTCAAGCCCAGACCGTCGGCGTGCTGGGATACCGCAGTGCCGCGAAGTATGCAGCAGTCGCGGGCGTCGTTCTGGCCGGTCGGACCTATCTGCCATTGCACGCCACCCTGTCAGCTGAGCACACAGCGAAGATGCTGACACTCTCCGGCTGCGAGTTGTTGTTCGTTTCTTCCGAGTCGCTCAGTGCTCTCGAGGCGGTTCTCCCATTGTTGGAGACAGCGGTGACCGTCGTCCTGCTGGACACAGACGGAACGATCGAATCCACCGACTATCGGACCGTCGCATTGCAGGGACCGGTTCCCTTCGTGGCACGTCACACGGCCACGGTCGAGGATGTAGCCTACGTTCTCTACACCGTCGGCAGCACGGAAGTTGGCAAGGGTGTCGAGGTAACTCAGAAGAACGTCGGACCGTATGTCCGGTCGATTCAGACCCGCTACGGCATCGGCCCCAGCGACCGTTGCTCACAGACATTGGACCTGACGTTCGATGGCAGCGTACACGACATCTTCGTTGCCTGGACGAGCGGTGCTTGTCTGCACGTCCCCGCTGAGGAATGCACCATCGCCCGTGCCAGCTCATTGGCTGTCGCGGCAAGCTCGCTTGCCATCGCCAGCTGAGCAAAGTCGCATCACCAAGAAACCACAACGCCCCACGCCTCTCTGAGGCGTGGGGCGTTTCTCATGAGAGACAAGGATTCGTCGAGTATTGGGAACTGCGAGATTGCCGATCAGATAAGTGATCTGTCGACGAACGGGTAGCGAGTTGCTGAACACGGCAGAGCGGTCGGGCAGATGATGCATGTGTTACTGCGGCAATCGAATAAGTGTAGCGTCCATGGCGGCGGACAAGACTGGAAGCATCGACCCTTCAACGTCCAAACGCCGCTACACCAAAGTGCTCGTGGCACGAGCCTTCATTTTCACACGACAGGATTGGCCGGAGCCATCCCCGGATGTCATCTGCGTCAAGGAGCGATCTTATCTTCGGTGGTGTTTCACACGGTGAGATAGGGCAGCATCATCTGTGCAAACGACAGGAGAAAAAAGAATCCGCACATGTCAGTCACGGTTGTTAGCAGGGGGCCGGACGCAATCGCCGGGTCGAGTTTCAGTCCCCGCAACAGCAGCGGAATCAGGGAACCCAGACAAACCGCTACGAGAGTGTTGGCTGCCAGGGCGGCACCGACCACCAGTCCCAGGGCCACATTGCCTTTCCAGACAAACCCGACCAGTCCCAGCAGGAGACCCAGTGCTAAACCATTCACTATTCCAAGGGACGCTTCGTTGCTCACAACTTGCCAGAGGTCACGTGGACGAATGACGCCCTGCACCAATTCCCGCATACTGACTGCGACGGCTTGATTGCCCGAGCAACCACTCATGTCAGACACGATGGGCAGAAACACCGCCAGTGCAATAACGGCCGTGAGCGTGTCCTCATAAAGGGCGATCACGCTGGCCGCTGCCACGTTGAGGACGATGTTGATACTCAGCCAGGACAAACGTCGTCGGCAACGAGACAGCAGCGGCATGCTCCTCAACTCCTCGCCGCCCAGAATGCCGGCGAACCGCAGCATGGTCCGTCCCGCCTGCTCTTCACCCGCTTGTTCAATGTCCGCTTGTCGCACGATCCCCAGGAGTCGGTCCTCATCATCGACAACAGGAATCCCAAACAACGGCCGCTGATGAAACAGGTGCTGCAAGTCTTCCAGAGAGGTGATGTCACGAACCGTACTCGGATTACGGATCATGATGGTTTTCAGCAAAGTCTCCGCAGAAGACAGCACGAGATCACGAAGTCGGAGCACGCCAACGAGACGACCCTCACCGGTCGTGACATAGACATATTGCACTTGATAGCGGCCATAAGTGTCGGCCCCCTGACGTAGCTCGCTCAGCACGTCTCCGACGGACTTGTACTCATCAAACACCAGGTACTCGGTCACCATCAACCCGCCGGCCGAGTTGGAATCGTACTTGGACAAGAAGCGGATGTTCTCCGCCTCACTGGGGGCCATCTGGTTGAGGATCGCCTCCGACGTGTGATCTCGAATCTGGTGTAGCAGGTCAACCTGCTCGTCACTCTCCATTTGCCCGACAATCGCTGCTGCCTGTTCCACGGGAATACGGGCGATCAATTGCGCAGCTTGTGCGTCCGGAAGTTCCTCCATCAGCGCGGCCGCCGACTGATCGGGCAGCATAGCTAACAATTGTTCCTGATCGCTCTGATCCAAGTGGCTCAGTGCCCGGGCCGACTCGCCAGCGGGAAATGACTCCAGACACTCTGCGGCTGTCTCAGCATCTCCCGTCTTAACGGCGGCCTCGATCTGCTTCCAGGATTCTTGTGGTCGATCGGTGGATGAATCATTCATGGTCACTTGTGTCAATTGAGGAGGGGCAGGATCAGATTCGCAGACGCGAGCGCCATTCTCGAGCAATTCGAAAGTTGTTCTTCAGGTCTCATGCAGGAGGGCCTCTTAGCAGGCAGAGGTCATTCCTCGAACAAGCTCCTGCACAGAAACCATAAAAATGGTCGAGTGGTCAATGAGTCGATGTTTTTCGGGTCGCAGCTCTCGCCGGAGAACGGAATTCCACGATCTGGCATGGCCGCGCCCGTGTGGCAGGATCATTGTGGGTCAGTCCCAGACGTAGCGTTCGTCGAGAGGTACGTCAGACTTCTGACAGAGACGGCGAAACTCAGCCTGAAACGTCACGCTGCGGTGGTGTTCTACTTGATCGGCGATGTATGTCTTGAGTGATTCGACATGAGAGGGACTGACGGAGAAAGCATCATAGCCGCTCTGCCAGTCAAACGTCGCGACATCTGCATCTTTCGTCTTGATCCATTTCGACCAATCGCGCTTCAGGTCACGGATGAGGTCTGCGACCCTGAGAGTGCGTCCAAATCGGCAGAGCAGATGCACGTAATCTTCCACGCCACCGATGATGAGTGATGGAGAATCCAGATTGCGGCAAATGCCACCGAGGTAAAGATGGAGTTCGTCGCACAAGTCCTGCAGAAAGGGTCGCTGGCCCTTCGTCGAGAACACGAGATGCAGATAAACTTGAGCCAGCGATTGCGGCATGACGCGACCCACATTGAAAGACAAGAGCGGCGCGGATCATGTTCACACGCCGTCGCCGCCCATGCAAGCCCGTGATGAACGTCCATGTCCGTACTTAAGACCGAGTGAGATTCAGATCGGTACACCCCGAAGGGGTCGACCTCACAAAGCCCAGGGTCGCGCCAGCGCACCCTGGGTGATGGATCGATCAATACCAAGTCGAACCCTGAAGGGGTTCTATACGAATCGGGCGGTTGAAGGAGAGAACCCCGTTGGGGTTCGATGATGATGGGGTGACCGGTTTCCCAGGGTGCGCTCGCGTTGCTCGCGACCCTGGGCTTCGAGATGTGACCCCTTCGGGGTCGGTGGAAGGCGATGTCACTCATTCACCGTTACTACGAAGTGCCTCCAATTTACGACGCCATTGGACGAGATGTCGCTTTGTGTGGCCCTGTCCGAAAGAAGGATTCCAACTGCCGTGGCACAACTTGACCAATGCGAACCCTTCGTCTGTGAGGTGGGACTTACGGAACTCGAAGTTCATCCAGTCAGACACTCCTTGACCAAATGTCGGATCTCTCAGGAGCCCCTCTGATCGCAAAAAATCGAGAAGCACAATGTATTGGTCGCAAAAATGTCCAAGTGCACGATCTTTGTACTGGGTGCCCTCGCTGTCAACATGCCATTTACATGCGTCGATGACGAGGTCTTCTACTCTGTCCATATACAAACTACTCAATGTAGAGAAACTCATTTGACGCCAACATGGCTCGACACAGGCTCTGCCACGCAGACAACCTGGCGGCCTGTTCATCCATGTCCTTTGACTTCACCGTTTCCACGATCTCGCTGACGTATGCGAGAGCACTCTCGGTCTCCTCAGCGGTCGACGGACGGCTGAGGGTGCGGAGGTAGAGGTTGGTGATGCGTTCGGTGTCTGTCGCTTCTTTGGCGAGAAGCTGTTCTGCGAGGGCGTGGGTTTGTTCGGAGACTAACTCGCTGTTCATCATGAACAGGGCTTGGGGGGCGACGGTGGTGCTCATGCGTTTGCCGGCGGAGACGGCGGGGTCGGCAAAGTCGAAGGCTTGGAAGACTTCGTACAGAGCACTGCGGATGATCGGGAGGTACATCGAGCGGCGGTTGTTGTTGTAGACCACGGGATTGACGTTGGCCGTGCTGGTGACGTACTTGCGATTTTCGGTTGGCAGAAGCGTGCCGCCCATTGTCAGATCGAGATTACCAGCGACTGACAGGATCGCGTCACGCATGGACTCGGCGTCGAGTCGCTGACGGCTGCGTCGCCAGAGCAGCCGGTTCTCCGGGTCTTGCTCGGCTGCGGCGGCGTTGTAGGTTGTGCTCATCTGATAGGTCGAGGAGAGCATGATCAGCCGGTGCATGGCCTTGATCGACCAGCCCTCTTCGACGAACTGTACGGCCAGCCAGTCCAACAACTCGGGATGTGTTGGACGCTCACCCAGTTTGCCGAAGTTGTCCGGCGTACGGACGAGTCCATCGCCGAAGTGCCACTGCCAGATGCGGTTGACCATCACGCGGCTGGTGAGTGGATGATCGGGCGTGGCCAACCAGTGTGCCAGTTCGAGCCGACCACTGCTTGTGTCACCCAGCGGCGACTGCTCCTCGCCCGCGATGATCTGTGGGAACTGACGAGGGACGACCTCGCCCAGTGTCTCATGACTTCCCCGGATGTGAATGGGGACGTCCTCCGGCGTGTTGTCGGAGACGGCCATCGCGGTCGGCAGCAATGGTAGTGAGTCTTGCAGAGTCTTGAGCTGTTGGCGTTCGGCAGTCACCTGTTCTCGGACGTCTTCAGGATACAGGGCATCCGCCTTCTTGGGGATGGCGAACGGTCCTTCGGGGTCGTGCAGGATGTGACGCAGTATCTCCGCCTCGCTATCGGGAAGTGTCGCCAACCCCTTGCCCTCATCGGTTTGTCGATACTCTGCCCAAGCCTCTTCAACCTCGCGAGCCATCTGTTGATACCGCTCCGCGAGTTCGGTGAGTGTCGTCGGCTGCGGTTCGCTGGTGAGCTGCGCGAGGAGCGGATGTCCTTCATCACTGGCTTCGGGGAGTTGGCCCGTCGTCACCATCGACTGCCATGCAGTGAAAGGTGACGCTGTCTCTTCGGTTTGCTCTGCCAGGAACTTGACCCACTGCTGCACGAATGTGGGGCGGGGTTGATAGTCGAGTTCTGCTCCGTCTGCATCGGTCAATTGAGCGGGAAGCTCGGCGTCATCGATCGGGACCAGCAGCAGTTTGTCGAAGTGGGGGAACGGACCGTCGCAGTGCAGACGAAGGGTGTTCTTGCCGGACTGTAATCGCAAGACGCCTTCGGAGTGCCAACGTTGTGTGTCTGGATTCCAACTTCCAGTCGCCTCTGAGGCGGCGTCCTCTTTGACGACTTCGCCGTTGATGCTGAGTCGGCATGGCCGCGCCTGTGCGGCGGCATAGCGGAGTCCCACCTGGTAATCTGCTGCCTGTGGGATCTCGAAATCGTACGTTGTGAAATTCGGCAACTCTCCGTTATTCAAGATGATGCCGATCTCTTTGCCATAGCTTGCTCGGTCGACCTTCACGTTGCCGCTGGTGAAATCCTCGGCCTCACGAACGATCGCGCCGCTCTGCGTCTCATCACCGGCTGTGTCTTCGAGTGTTGCGGCATCGGCGACCAGTTGTTCGAGCCGTCGTTGACGTTCGGCTGCCAGAAGGTACACGCCGGTGTACTGTCGTGCCTCAGCGAGCAGTTCCTCGTTCGCCTTGCTGACCATCTCGTCGAGCAATGTTTCTTGCGATGCAATTGACGCCTCGACCGCCTGAAAATGACTCTCTTCCTCAGCCGATGCCAGAGGTCGCTCTTGCCAGCGGGCGACAACCTTGAAGTTCTCCATCGTCTTCGTGCTTTTGAAGATACCGGCAAGAGAGTAGTAGTCGGCCATCGGGATCGGGTCGAACTTGTGATCGTGACAGCGGGCGCAGCCGAACGTGAGACCCATGAAGGCGCGGCCGATCGTGTCGACCTGCTCGTCGATAATGTCCATCTGCATCTTGACCGGGTCGTCCTCCGCGAGCATTTTGGCACCAATGCAAAGGAACCCAGTCGCGGCGATGGCATCAATCCTTGCCGCATCGTCCTCGATTGAGAGCAAGTCACCTGCGATCTGCTCCTGCACGAATCGATCATACGGCTTGTCACTGTTGAAGGCCGACACGACGTAGTCGCGGAAACGATAGGCGTTCGCATAGGCGAGGTTCTCGTCCAGCCCGTTCGAGTCGGCATAGCGGGCGACATCGAGCCAGTGCCGACCCCAGCGGACTCCGTACTGCGGCGAGGCCAACAGGCGTTCGACCACACGAGCAAACGCCTCTTCCGACTCGTCGGCGACGAATGCGGCGACCTCCTCGGGAGTCGGTGGGAGTCCAATGAGATCGAACGTCGCGCGGCGGATCAGTGTGCGTTTGTCGGCGGATGGTGCAGGGGACAACTCTGCCTCGTCGAGTTTGTTGAGGACAAAGGCATCAATCGGCCTCCTCACCCACTCCGGTCGGCTGACGTGCGGAATCTCGTGTTTGTTTGGAGTCTGAAACGCCCAGAAGTTGCGATCTTCTTCCGTGAACAACGGACCCGCAGGATCACTCGCCTCGCGGGGCCGGACCGACACCGCTCCCGGCCAGACGGCACCGTCCGCAACCCATTTCGTGAGCACCACAATTTCCTCACGCGGGAGCTTGTCCTTCGGAGGCATGTAGAGTTGGCCCGAGTGTTTGACCGCACTGATCAACAGGCTTTGCTGTGGTTCACCTGGCACAATCGCCGGTCCACGAGTTCCGCCATTCAGTAGCTCGCTGAGCGAGTCAACCCGCAACTCACTCTCAACTGAGTCTTCGCTGTGACAGTCGTAGCAGCGATTGACCAGGATGGGCCGGACCTTAGCCTCGAAGAATGTGACTTGATCATCCGTCGGCTCGGCAGCGATACACACGGATGTGAGTACCACCGAGAGACACACGAACGGGAAGGAGCCAATCGATTTCATGGTGTGCAGTCTTTGATTTACAAGTGAGTCGATCTTGCCAGGGTGGGTGTGTCAGGAGCACATTGGACTGGTCCTGAGCGTGGCGAAGGTGGGACTCCAGTTTACAATACTCCGAATGGGAAATGCCAGACGGCATTCGCTTGGGTGGTGGGTCAGTTTAGTCATCATTTTTTGTGGGTGGCACGCCCTGACCTCAGGAAGGGCGTGGCGAACCGCTCTGGAGCCTTCATTCCTTGGTCCCACGCGCGCCACGCCCATCCCGTTGGTCTGGGCGTGCCACCCACTTCGATCAAACTGACCCACGACCTTCGCCTGTGCGAAATTTGTCAGTGAGTTGCTTCCTGCGGCCTCGATGAGACATCATGAGTTCTCCCTCACGGGAGGACTGCCTCCTCAGGTTCTGCTCAGACTCTGTCCCTTCACAGGCCGCCATCATGCGAGAGTTCTTGTTCAGGTATCGAGTCACGCGACACACGCTCATCCTCACGGTCGTGTGTTGCAGCCTCACGAAAATGCTTGCTGCACAAGCTCCAGAGCATGAAATGACAACCTACACTTACAAGCGTGTCGGATCATTGGAGATCAAAGCGGACGTCCTTCGGCCCTCTGACGACGTCGTCAGGCCGGTGGTCGTGTGGATTCATGGGGGCGCGCTCATCATGGGACACCGAGAGCAAATCGATCGACGGATACGTGAACGATTGCTCAAGGAGGGATACGCGATCGTCTCCATCGATTATCGTCTTGCCCCTGAAACCAAGCTGCCGGCGATCATTGAAGACCTCGAAGATGCGTTCGCCTGGATTCGTCACAAGGGTCCGGCATTGTTTCACGTCGACACAGAAAAGCTCGCCGTGATGGGCGGATCGGCGGGAGGCTATCTGACGCTGATGTCCGGCTATCGTGTGAAGCCGCGACCGACTGTACTCATCTCCTTTTACGGTTATGGCGATCTCGTCGGTGATTGGTACGCTCAGCCGAGTCCGCACCCGCGACACAATCGCGTGCGGATTTCGGAAGCTGAAGCCGAGGCTCAAGTCAACGGACTGGCGATTGCTGATGCACGCGAGCGCACTGGCAAGGGCGGATTGTTCTACAACTATTGTCGGCAACAAGGCCAATGGCCGCTGCGAGTCTCTGGTTGGGATCCCCATTCAGAAGTCGAGTCGTTCACTCCGTATCTGCCGGTCAAGAATGTGACCGCTGAATATCCCCCCACGTTGCTCATCCACGGCGAGGACGACACGGATGTTCCTCACGAGCAGTCTGTCCTCATGGCCGAGCAATTTGAGCAACACGGTGTTGAGCATCAATTGATCTCGCTCCCCGGCGGGGAGCATGGTCTGGGAGGAGCCGACCCGCAACTGATCGACGAAGCCTATGAAGCAGCGTTCCGTTACCTCGAACAGCACATGCGGAATTGACGCAATCCCTCGTCGAGAACGACGGATGATTGTTGAGTAACACCGACTTTTCAACTGCCTCCCCCGTGGACTTCACCCATGCAAGCCAACCCTCAATGCGATCGCCGTCAATTTCTCAAAGCGACTTCCTGTTACGCCGCAGCAATCGCTGTCCCAACGGTTTTCCCTCAGCACACTGACGCGAACGAGGCGAAGACACCCATGATCGTCGACACGCACATGCACGTCTGGGCAAACGAACCACAGCGGTATCCGTTTCCACATCCTTACTCCTCAGAGTTCAAGGAACCGGAGCATCCGGGGACGGTGGAGATGCTCATCGATGACATGGACGAATACGGCTGCACGCATGCGGTGTTGGTGCAGGTGATCTTTCATGGATGGGACAACACCTACATCGCAGATTGTGTGAAGCGATACCCCGATCGTCTTCGCGCCCACGGGCTTATCGATCCGACTGACCCGAATGTCGCTGACAAGCTCGAGTACTGGATGAAGGAGCACGGTCTGCATGGGATGCGGTTTAGTCCCATCTATTACCAGAACGGGACTCACGGTGGCGCTGCCTGGCTCAATGCGGACGCGACGCACACACTCGGGAAGACGGCGGAAGAGTTGGAGGCCGTGTTCAACTTCTTCATTTCGCCTCCGCAGTTGCCGAAGCTGGAGACGATGGTCAAGGCACACCCCGATGTGCGAATTATCATCGACCACTACTCACAGATGGACTTTGCGGTCGCCGATCCCGAGCCGGACTTTCGTCGACTCCTGCACATGGCGAAGTATCCGAACGTGTGGGTCAAGATCACCGAGTTGAGTTCAGTGTCGAAGTCCAAGACCTATCCGTTCGAGGATGCCTATCCGTACGTCAAGCGGGTGTACGAAGCATTCGGGCCGGACCGTTTGCTGTTCGGCACCGGATATCCCGGCTCAGCCCGCGAAGCATACAACCGCCCCACACTCGGAGAAGAGATTTCGCTGATCCGCGACAAGATGCCGTTCTTCAGCAATGACGACACTGCGAAGATTCTCGGCCTGAACGCGGCCGCGTTGTGGAACCTCTCGCCACTCGTGTAAGACGCAGGCCGGGAGAGCGTTCTTGAGGACGTCCCTGACAGTGGTCAGTCGGACAAGAAGTGTCGCCATCACACTCCGCCGTGATGACAGTGACGCTCATCGGCATGTGAGCTTGCCGCGAGCTTCGATGTCCGATCACAACGAGCGGGACATGGGAGATATTACTGTCGGATTCTCTGGTTATTTGGTCGCGTCATTCCCGCGCAGGCGGGAATCCAGAGGACCCGGGGGTGTTGTCCAAGTTGGGCACCAAGTTCAACGCCGACTGGATTCCCGCCTGCGCGGGAATGACATGTTGTTATCTTGAGAAACCGGGGAGTAATATACCCCACGTCACGAGCGTGATGGCTACTTTCTCTGTGCCCGATTCCCGAGGCCCTTCGTTACTCTCACAGATGTGTGCGAATCTTCAGGCCCACGAGTGGATCGAGCATGGGTGCTGTCGCCAGATGTACGGCTGATGCTCCGGCTGAGAGGTAACGTTGCACGTCCTCAGCCGTTGATGCTCCACCGACGCCGACAATGGAAATGTCCTTCTCGATCGAGTCAATGACCCGGTTGAAGAGAGTGACTTGAGCGAGCGAGGCTTTCAGTGTCGCTTGACCACAAATGCCTCGCAATTCCCCATCGAACAGAAGCGTGCCGTCGGTGGTGGTGACTTGGGCTGCGACGCTATTCGTCATGGCGACAGCGTCGATGAACGGAGCAACATGGTCGAGCAACTCGCGGGCCTGCTCCTCGGTGACGACATGACCGACTTTGATGGTGTAGGGCGTGGTCCCGATCACTGAGCGGACACGCTCGGTCACGACCGCAGCGGCTTCCGGCTGCTGGTAGAGCTGCCCGTCGCACGTTGACACATTGGGGCAGGAGAAGTTCGTCTCGACGCAGTCCGCACCGCTCTGGATCGCCCAACGGGCACACAATGCGTAATCGTCAGCGAGTTGTTCGATGGTCCAACCGGGTTGGACGGTGCCGACGACGGAGACAGATAACAGCTTGCCGGAAGGGAGTTGTTCGCGAGTCCACTCGACGTCGCGTCGCCAGACGTCCGGCATCGTCGATGGCATACCAAAGGAGACCGCCCAGCTCCCCTTCATGTCGACTGATGCCGCAATCGAACGCTCATGACCATCGATTTCGTCAATGGCGACAGGGACCAGATTCGGCTGTGGATAGCACTCTCGTGCACTGCTGCGAACCGTTTTGTAGGTCAACACATCGAAGCCAAGGGCCGCGTAATGCAGAACCCAGCGGCCATTCAGCAGTGGTCCGGCAGGGATGCCGAGCGGAGAAGCGACCGGCAATCCGCAGAACTCCCATTCACCAGAGACGTCCGGCACGTCGATCTGTGGGGGAGAGTCGGGGGCGTGATCGTAGTTCCACCGGTAGGACTGGTCTCGGTCGTATCGCTGAGGCATTGGGCTGATGTTCATTCTCCCAACATAGCAAAGCCCGGTCCCTTGTGAGGGACCGGGCCATGATCGTTCATCGTGGTGAGACAAAGCCTCGGAAGCCTTACTCCTTGGTCTTCACGCGTTTGCCGGTGAACTCCGCTTCGCCTGTTTGACCAGCCACTTCATATTCCAGTTCGCCAGCGAGATTCTCGCCGCGGGCATGGCCTTCGAAGTCGAGGGCAAGTTCGTTGCCGTCAATCTCGACGGTGACCTCAAACTTGAGTTGTCCATCCTCGATTTCGACTTCAGTCAGATCAAATTGACCCGCCTCAGTGGAATCGTATGTCCCCGTCAATTTGCCCTCTTTCTCTTCGATTGTCACCTTGGGGGTGAAGACTTGACCGTCCGGGCTGTTGATCTCGAGTTCCCAGGTTCCCACGACGTCTGCAGGAAGCAGGCCTCGCTCGGCCTCCCAGTCAAATTCGAGAATCTCACCACCGATATCAACAGTGATGAGCCCTTCCAATTCGTCATCCGAGACTTCCCCTTTCAACTCGACCGTCAACTCTTGACCATCCATATCGAGGATCATTTCAGCTGTAAATTTGTCATCCTTGAACTCGCCCTTCGTGATGTCGACTTTGGCATCGCCATTGTCGTAGTAGCCGGTGAGCTTGCCGTCTTTGTTTTTCAGAACCAGGGTGCTGTCGATCGGGCCCTGGCCGTAATCGTATTCCCACATCCAGGTACCGGTGGGGTCTTTCACTTCGTCTGCGGCTTGAACGGAGGCAGTCAGACCGAACGCGAGTACGGCCATGAGGGGAAGGAATCGTCGTTGCATGTTGGGATCTCCGAGAATCTGACAGCGGTTGCAAAAAGGAAAGGCTCTGACTCAAACAGTGGATCAGGAGCGGACTGACTCGTGTTTTCAGGTTTGAACAGGATTTGACATCAGCGAGTCAACCAGTTGACCATGGTCTTGGTGACAAGTTCGGGAGCGTCCTGCTGGACGAAGTGACCTGCTCCCGGCACGGTCACAAGTGTGAGGTCTTTCTCGACCCATTGCCAGGTGTCGTTGAGAGCTCCGGGCAGGAGAGCTGTGTCGTCGAGCCCGTGGATCATCAGGACCGGACACTTCACTTTGGGAAGCGAGCCTGTCGGTACCTCGTACGGTTCACGAGGATAGTTGGCCTTGTAGTAATTCAGCATGCCTTCGAATGATGACCGCTGGAAGGCCTCGACATATTGGGGACGGGCCTGCTTGTCTTTGACCCAGAAGGTCAGGCCCTCCGCCGTCAGTGCGGCGGCGGCTGCTTCCTTTTGGAAGTTGCGAGCATACTCACTGGCTTTTTGCTGATCGGGATTGTTGGCAAGCTCTCGTTGCAGCCCGGTTGGATGTGGCAGGTTGAGGATGATCAATCGGTCGACCATCTGGGGCATACTCATCGCACATGACCAGGCAACCATCCCGCCCCAATCGTGGCCAACGATGACCGCTTGCTCTTCGCCAAAGTGTTTGACGACTGCCGCGACATCACCGACGAGCTTGCTTATCTTATAGTTGTCGACCCCCTCGGGCTGATCACTTTTGTTGTAGCCGCGTTGATCAATCGCGACGACTTTGAAGTGCTCGGTGAGAGCTGGGATCTGTTCGCGCCATGTGTACCAGTAGTCTGGAAAGCCGTGGATCAACACTAACAGCGGTCCCTCACCCGCAGTGACGAAGTGGATTTTGACACCATTGGAGTCAGCAAACCCGTCTTCGCCCAGTTCGGCGGCATTCGTTGATCCGGCCATGAAGAGCGATGCCAGTAAGAGAGTTGTGAGCAGTGTGAGTGGCGTTCGATGGATCACGGATGCACCTCGATAGAGAGACAGTGAGGGTGAGTTGTCGACGGGTCACTCGCCGTGGACCCAGTCTTCACTGAACTCGGCGTGTTTCATGCTCTTGCCACCCTTGACGAAGTAACTGTAGATGGCGTGAATCGTGCCGTCTTTGCCCTGGATGATGGCCGGGTAATGATAGGAGCCCGACTCCTGCTTCTCCAGATGCCGCGTCCACTTCCAGGTCTCGCCTTCGTCGTCAGAGATCGAAATGGCGAGGCTGTTGCGTCCGCGATCCGAGTCGTTGTAGATCATCGCCCAGTGTCCGTTTTCGAGCCGCACCGCATCGAGACCCGAGCCGGGGTTCGGCAGGTCGATTGCTCCCACAGGTCCCCAGGAGACGCCATCATCGGAGGATTCACAGACACGGATCTTGTTGACCGGACCGTTCTCACGCATGTAAGCGACAAGTGTTCCGTCATCCTTTCGCAACACTGCGGGTTGAATACTGCCGAAGCCCATGAGTGGCTTGCTGGCGTACCACGTTGCCCCGTCGTCGTCGCTGATTGCCATGAGCGAAAATGAGTATGTATCGGTGTAGAGGGGAAGGAGAATGCGACCGGACGGGAGTACGGTTGGCTTACAGCGAGGCTGCCACCCCAAACGTTGCAGGAGCTTGTTCTGCAGACGTTCCTTCAGGGCACCAAAATACTTCTCGTGCTGTGGCGAGAGTTCGCCCTCTTTTGACTCCACGAACTCATCAAGAAGGCCAATGGCCTCTTCGCTGAAGTCGTCAGGCTTGAGAAAAATCGCGTCCTCACGCTCCCAGATCGGCGGTCCGTCCCCCATGTAATCGCTGGAGACCTTGAGTCGCGTGATGCAGGACTCCCACGTGTTGGCAAGGATGATGGGCCAGAACAGCCACAAGCGTTCCTGACTGTCGATCATCATACAGGTGTTGCAGTCGGGGAAATCCGGGTGGTCCGCCATCAGAAACGCTTCGCTCCACTGGGACTCTCCGTTTCTGCGTCGAGCTCCAAACACGGCGACGTCGTCAGCCTTGCGTTCCCCCGACCCGCGATACCACGAGACCAACAAATCGCCGTTCGCACATTCCACAATGCCCGGAGCATGATTGTGCTGTTTGTGCAGGGGGAAGACCAACTCGGCCTGCAAGCCATCCGTCACTTCACCCAACGAGATGGACGGAATGCCACTGGCAATGACCACGAGCGACGCAGTCAGGAAGACATGGGCTTGTCTCATGAGAATCGGTCTCTTCTGCAGTGAATCAAAGGGGAGTAGCCATGACCGGACACGTTTCATGTTTGAGCGTACCTGTCTCGCAGCAGGGAAGTTTCAATTGCCAACCGAGTTTGGGGCGACTCCCTCGGCTTTCAGCTCTTGATCCATCCAGTCGGCGATGACAGCGACTTCCTCATTGATCGTCGGCCACGGGTGGCCTCCCCCTGGCTTCACAATGAGTTTCACAGGCACTCCTTTTTCCTTCAACGCGTCGACCATCAGCTCTGATTGCTTGAGTGGCACAACATTGTCAGCGTCTCCGTGAATCAGCAGGAAGGGGGGTTCTTTCCCGGAAACGCGACGCGCTGGAGAAAGCAACGTCAGCCTCTTGGTCGCTTGTTCCTCTGTCACACCCTCGATGCGACCGTTGAATCCCAGCGCAGAGAGGATGGTGTTGATTCGGGCGTCAGACTGGAGGTTAACATCACCGCCTGCATATTCAATCAGATCGGTCGGAGGAAAGAACACAGCAATCGCTTTCACGGCTGCGTCGGTGTCAACACTGGCGACACCCGCGAGACACCCCAGATGGCCCCCCGCTGAAGCGCCCGTCATGCCCAGCCGCTCGGGATCGATGTCATACTCGTCTGCATGCTCTTTGACCCATCGCACCCCTTCCTGAATATGCTTGAGCATCTCCAGACCCGTAAACTTGGTGATCGAACCGGGACGGACTCCAAAGACGGTGTATCCTCTTTTACAAAAGATCTCATACATCTGCGCCATCTTGTGCTGTTCGATCTTCCCCCGGTCCGAGTGCCAGGCACCACTCACGATGTCGACGATGGCCAACCCGTTCTTCTCGCCGGTCGGCACGAAGACGTCCATCACAAGACCAACACCGAATGATTCTGTATAGACGATATTCTGATGCTGAGTGTAGGAATCTTCCGCCCTCGCATGGCCGGCTGTCGCCCACACCACACAGCCAATCAGTAGACAAGTCAGTCGATACATCACCGCTCCTGTCGAGGCATGAGATTACGTTATCGTTCAGTCTCAGCGTACCTTTGGCGGCCACCAAACTCAACCGACCGGTCAGTAGGATTGTTGGCAGGTGCGGGAGCGGATTTCTGTGGCAAAGTGGTCAGGCACCATTTCCCTTCGATTGAGTTTGGATGACCACTACGGTTTGGGAGTCGATTCATGAGCGTTGGAAATGGTGCCTGACCACTTCCTTGCTCTCAAAGACCTATGAGTGCTCCCAAATGCTTGGGATGTCTCATCACTTGAGCGACACGACACGAGACTCTGGGACAACTCTTTTCCGACGAGGCGTGAAGACATTGACCACGGATTTCATGGATGACACGGATTAATCTTCGACCGTATCTCTTAACTTTCGCGACGGGCTTCATGACAGCAATCCCCGGATCGATGGGACCAATTGGCGGGCATCCGCTTCATCCACCCGATCCGTTTTTCCCTTGCCTCCAATGGGTCTTCGTAGGTGCTCACAGCTTGTCGCTTTTCTGTCAGAAGCGCCGACACCCGACTCCAATCACGTCAGCGAGTTGACCGGGAACCACACGCCGGACAGAATCAGTCAACGGAATTTCGTCACGACACACCGCAGCATCACTTCTGATCATTCCGAGGCTCTCCATGCAAATTGGACGTCGTTGCACTCTCGTCTGTTTCCTCCTGACAATCATGGTTTCTGTCACGATGGCGTCAGAGCCCTCGGTGGAACGACATGTCAAGGTATACGGTGAAGAGGGCCGGTTCGGCGGTTGGCCCGCGAATCATGGCATGTGGATGTGGGGTAACGAAATCCTCGTTGGCTTCAGCACTGGCTTTCACAAAAACCTTGGCGAAGAGCGGCACAACATCGATCGTGACAAGCCCGAGTACCATGTGCTTTCGCGGAGTCTCGACGGTGGCGTCACCTGGAAGATGGAGTCCCCCAATGACAAGGGCATGCTCGTCAACGCCGGCGGCATGCGTCATGGCACGACCGACCCCAAGCACAGTGAATCTGATCCGGTCTCCATCACCGAACCGATCGACTTTACTCATCCCGGCTTCTGCATGACCATGCGATTTCAGAATGTGGACGGTGGCGAATCACGGCTGTACTACTCCTACGACCGGGGGCACAACTGGAAGGGCCCCTTCAAGGTGCCTTCGTTTGGACAGTTGGGCGTGATGGCTCGGCCGGACTACATCGTCAACGACAAGCACGACTGCCATGTGTTCCTCACCGCCTCCAAGTCCAACGGAGAGGAAGGTCGCGTCTTCTGTGGACGCACGACCGACGGCGGCCTCAACTGGGAGTTTCTGTCCTATGTCGGCCCCGAGCCAAACGGCTTTGCAATCATGCCTTCCACTGCGAGACTGTCTCCCGAGCATCTCGTGATGACGACGCGGCGACGCGCAGGGACGACTGAAGAAAAGCTCCGCTGGATCGACACGTGGGAGTCGCACGACAACGGACAGAGTTGGGAGCCACTCGGCAATGCCGTTGACGACGTGGGCGAAGGCAATCCGCCATCGATGATCGTGCTCCAGGATGGCCGTCTGTGTTTGACCTATGGCGATCGAAAGGCACCCTTCGAGATGGCTGCAAAATTCAGTAGCGACGAAGGTAAATCGTGGAGTGATCCGTTTGTCTTCCTCACGGATACGGGTGGGCGTGATATCGGCTATCCCCGCATGCTGCAACGCCCCGATGGCAAGATCGTCACCCTGTACTACTATTATCCCAACGACAGCCCCTACCGCCGTATCAACGCGACGATCTGGGACCCCGGCACGCCGTAAGATCACATTCTTGCGTCGCACTCCGATTGGTCGCGGCACTCATTCACTCTTGTCCTTGTCATGACTATTCCAATGAACTGCACGACGCTCGTTCGGTTAATCGCATTCTGCTCACTCATGCTCTCTGCCGACGCAGCCGACGCGTCACATGGCACAGTCACCCTGTACCGCGACACGTGGGGCGTCCCGCACGTTTACGCCGACACCGAAGCCGGCGGTGCCTATGGGCTCGGTTACGCACAGTCAGAAGACCGCTTGGGCGACATCTACGAGGCCGTCCGAACAGGCATGGGGCTCATGTCGGAAGCCTTCGGCAAGAAACATGTCGACCAAGACTACATCATGCGCCTCTGGCGGAACGAGCAACTCGCCAAAGAGTATTGGAAGACGGCTCCCGATCACCTCAAAGACATTATGGAAGGCTTCGCTGCTGGCATCAAAGCTTATGAAGCGGAACATCCCGACAAGGTTCCGAAGCATGCGTTGGAGTTGGAGCCGTGGATGCTGCTGACCATCGGCCGCGCCATGATCCTCCGTTGGCCGGTCGGCACGATTCTAGATGACCTCAAGGAAGGGCAACGACGAAACGGCCCGCCGCAGGGGCCGCCCATGCGATCGAATCAGTGGGTTGTCGGTCCCTCTCGGTCCGCTGACAAGGTGCCGATCCTGCTGACGGATCCTCACCTCACGTGGGAAGGACTCGCGGTGCTGTACGAAGCACGCGTTCATGCGGGCGACCTTCACCAGAGCGGATTCTTCCTGATCGGGTCACCGCTTGTCGGCATTGGTCACAACAAAGACGTCGGCTGGGCGATGACCACCGGCGGACCGGACACATCGGATGTTTACGAAATGAAGATCCGCCTCGCTCCCGCTCCTCAATACGAATACGACGGCGAGTGGCGCAATGCGGAAATCGCCATGCTCAGCATTCCGGTGAAAGACTCCAAGCCGGTCATTCGGCCCGCGTTTTACACGCATCTTGGTCCGGTCATGGCGGAGCCGGATCTCAAGAAGGGCATCGCCTATGTCGGCGCGTCCCCCTACTTCGACCAGACAGGACTATTCGAACAGTCGTATAAGATGGTCAAAGCGAAGTCGGCCGAAGAGTTGTTTGATGCGTTGGGGATGAACCAACTCAACGAGCAGAACCTGATGTTCGCCGACGTGCATGGCACGACCGGATATCTTCGCAGCGGCGCGACTCCCATCCGCCCGGACGGCTACGACTGGGACGCTCCTGTGCCCGGACATACCTCGGAGACCGCGTGGAAAGGAATTCATGAGGCGAAAGACCTGGTGCACCTCTTCAACCCCGAGCGAGGCTACATGCAAAACTGCAACATCTCTCCCGCGAACATGCTCGTCGACTCCCCGCTCACGCCCGACAAGTACCCGGAGTACATCTACAACGTTTCCTGGGACACCAATAATCCGCGAGGTCGTCGCACGGTCGACCTGCTTGAGCATGACGAATCAGTGACGAAAGAAGAGGCACTCGCCTACGCGATGGACGTGCACGACCGCATCGCCTCTCAATGGCAAAACGAACTTAAGGCAGCTCTTGACGCCGACGACGCAGGACCTTCCCGTGACGCAGCTTTCAGCAATGCCGCACAGGCAATTCTAGATTGGGATCAACAAATGGTCCCCGAGGCGACCGCCACATCCGTGTATAAGTTCTGGCGTCTCAAGTGCGGCAAGGAACTCGATCTCTCTGCGTTGGGTAACGGCGAAGCTCTCGACGCTGAGACACGAGGCAAGATGCTCGACCTGTTGGTCGAAACGATTGTCGAGCTGACTGACAAGTACGGTCGCTGGGACATCGCGTGGGGAGACATTCACAAAGTCGGTCGCGGAGGCGTTTACTTCCCCGTCGGCGGTTGTGAGTTCAAATCGGGCGACCGCGAAGCGAACTTCTCAGAGACTCTCCTCGACGTTCGCTGCGATGAAGACCCCAAGAACCCCGGCACCCACATCGCCAACAACGGCTCGATGGCCATGCAGTTGATGTTCTTCCACCCGGACGGCATTGAGTGTTACACCTGCATCCCTTGGGGCCAAAGCGCTGACCCCAACTCGCCCCACTTCATGGACCAAGGCGAAAAACTCTACTCAAAAGGCATCATGAAACCAACGTGGTGGTCAAAAGACGAACTGCTGCAGCACGTCGAGTCGGAGAAGAAACTCGACCCAACCGGGAAGTTCTGACAACCCACACTCAGCACCCCGGCTGTTCCCAACAGCCAGGGTGCATGCGCGGCCGAGTCCAAACATCAATCTGGAAACAGGCTGTGTGCCAGAAGGAAAGGAACGCTAATCACCACTAATCGACACTAATTACTTCTCGTCAATCGGACGCTGTACGGCAATTAGTGAGAATTAGTGACGATGAGTGTTCCTACATTTATCAGTTAACGTTAATTGTGGAACGCCACAAAGTCGACCGTACGCAAGGACATCCCCTTGATGAGAATCACTTCTGCCATCATCATTCTCAGTTGCTGCTATGCGGCGTCCTCCGGGCGTGCAGCCGAGGTCACGCTGGGTGGCCACAAGTTCACTCTCCCCGAGGGCTTCGAGATCGAACAGGTCGCGGGTCCACCGCTGGTGAACCGGCCGATCTGTGCAGACTTTGACGAGCAGGGACGTTTGTACGTCGCCGACTCCAGTGGGTCGAATGACAAAGTGCAGACGCAACTCGAACAGAAGCCGCATCGCATCGTGCGATTGGAAGACACCGACGGCGACGGGATATTCGACAAAAGCATGGTCTTCGCTGGCTCGATGATGTTCCCCGAGGGGGCCATGTGGTTCGATGGCTCATTGTACGTCTCCGCACCACCGGTCATCTGGAAGTTGACCGACACGGATGGCGACGGCGAGGCAGACAAACACGAGGAATGGTTCGACGCCAAGACGCTCACCGGTTGTGCAAACGATCTGCACGGTCCGTATCTCGGTCCCGATGGCTGGATCTACTGGTGCAAGGGAGCATTCGCCGAACAGACGTATGAACAACCAGGTCGCGAGCCGTTCGTCACCCGCGCGTCTCACATTTTCCGTCGTCGTCCAGAGGGCGGACCGGTCGAGCCGGTGATGACAGGTGGAATGGACAACCCGGTCGAGGTCGTTTTTACTCCAGGGGGCGAACGCATCTTCTCGACCACGTTTCTGGTGCACCCCGGTGGCGGACTGCGTGATGGATTGATCCATGCCATCTACGGCGGCGTCTACGGCAAAGAGCATGGCGTCTTGGAGGGGCACCCGCGCACGGGCGAGTTGATGCCAGCTCTCTCACACCTCGGCCCCGCTGCTCCTTGCGGTTTGCTCCATCTCGAGTCCGACCAACTCGGCGACGACTATCGCGGCAACGTTTTGTGTTGTCTGTTCAACATGCACCGGCTGACGCGGCACGTGCTCACGCCCACCGGGGCGACTTTTGAGTCGAAACATGAAGATTTCCTCGTCAGTGACAACATCGACTTTCATCCGACCGACGTGTTGGAAGACGCCGATGGAAGCCTGCTCGTTGTTGACACGGGTGGCTGGTACAAATTGTGCTGCCCGACATCCAACCTCCACAAACCGGACATCCTGGGAGCGATCTACCGCATCAAACGCACCGGCTCGCATCACGTGTCCGATGCGCGTGGCTTGAATCTCGATTGGAAGTCACTTTCAATCAATGAGCTGGTCGGTTTTCTGGACGCGACCCGCCTTGCCGTCCGCCAGCGGGCAAAGCAGACTCTTGCGAAGCAGGGCGAAGCAGCCGTCAATGCACTGGCTGGCGTGCTTCGGACATCCCCCTCACCAGATCAGCGTCGGCACGCGGTCTGGACATTGTCATGGATCGACCTGCCATCGGCTCGCGAAGCTGTCCGTATCGCACTCGCAGATGACGATGAGACCGTCTGCCAAGCCGCACTGCATGTCGTCAGCGTCTGGCGCGATGCGGACGCGAAGGCAGAGGTCGTCCGGTTGTTGCAATCCAAATCGACTCACAACCGTCGCGTCGCTGTTGAGGCATTGGGACGCATCGGAAACTCATCCGACATCAGACCACTGCTTCACGACTCAGTTGCCGAGGGAAACGACCGGGTGTTGGAGCACTCGCTGACTTATGCCCTCATTGAGATCGGTGATGGGGATAAATTGGAGCAGTTGCAGGACTCGATTTGTCATCCGACTTCACAGCGGATTGCTCTGATCGCACGTGACCAGATCGGTGTGGGCAATCTGTCTGCAAGCGAGGTTCTTGAACTCCTGACTTCCACACAGGCGATTGAGACACGGGATGAGACCCGCGCTCTTCATGGTGCAGTCTGGTGGATCATTGATCATCACCCGGAGTGGGCCGATGACCTTGTCGGACACTTCCGTACATCTCTGAGTCGTGAAGATCTCTCTGATGCACAGAAGGCAGAATTGTCGCAGCGTCTCTCACGGTTTGCAGGCAACACGACGATTCAGGATATGTTGGGCGAGGTGCTTGCTCAGCCTTCGACATCGAGTGATACGCGGACGGTCGTGCTTCGGGCTATGGCGGACAGCGGATTGAAACAACTTCCCGTGTCGTGGCAACCAGCGTTGGCGACATCGCTCGATGCAAGTGATGCAGATACGCGCGATCTGACAGTGAGAGTGATCGCTGCTGCGTCTGAGACAACACTTGGGGAGCAACTCATCTCGAAGCTGCAATCACTCGCCCTCGACGAAGGCGTGGTAGCGAACATCAGGCTACGGGCTCTATTGGCCATCCCACCATCGACACGGGAGTCTGAGACCGAAGCTGTGCAACAGTTTCTCTGCGATGCGATCTCCGTCGAACAGCCGCTCGAAGTTCGCACACTCGCTGTGGACGTGCTGAAGACGACACCTCTTGACGACGGGTTGTTAGAGCGGCTCGCGAACGCGATCCCGTCAACGGGACCAATGGAGTTGCAACATCTCATTGAACTGTTCGGCCAGTCGACGGATGAGTCGGTCGGCATTCGGTTGCTCGACGCACTCGGCCAAAGTGTTGCGGCGACATCACTGCCTGTTGATAAGCTGAAGGAGGTGCTCGCAGGATACGGTGAGGCAACGCTGCAACAGGCGGAGCCGTTGTTCGCTCGTATCGAACAGGAGAACCGTGACAAGTATCAGCAACTGGAAGCCGTGCTTGAGCTGTTGGCGGACGGTGACATCCGCAGTGGCCAGCGTGTGTTCCACGGCACCAAGACAGCTTGTATTGGCTGTCACACGATGGGCTATCTCGGAGGTCGCGTAGGGCCGGACCTCACACGGATTGGTCGCATTCGCAGCGAGCGTGATCTCCTCGAAGCGATCCTGTTCCCGAGTGCGAGCTTCGTCAGGAGCTACGAACCCACGACCGTGTTACTCACCGATGGGCGCGTGCTGAATGGGGTCATCAAAGACGAGACTTCGTCAGAAATTACACTGCAACTGGACGCGCAGAAGTTGATTCACATTTCGCTGAACGACATCGAAGAGAGACTGGACAGCAAGGTCTCGATTATGCCCGCCGGCCTCGACAAGCAGCTCACGCCCCAGCAACTGGCGGACCTGGTCACATTCTTGAAGGCAGCACAGTGACGGCATGAGGCGATTTTGAACCCGTCCTCCGATCTCAAAAGGTATTGAAACCAGATCATGAAGTGTGACCTGCTCATTTGTGGCGGTGAGGTCGTCGACTCATCACAAGGTCTGCGAGGCGTTCGGGATATCGCTGTGATCGATGGTCGCATCGCTCACGCGCCGGATTTGATGGAGACCGTTGAGGCGAAGTGCATGATTGATGCTCGCGGGCTGTTCGTCGTCCCGGGCTTGATCGATCTCCATGTCCATGTGTACCCGCACTCGACGTGGGGGCTGGATCCGGATTCGATCGCCGCTGCGAACGGAGTCACCACGTTCCTCGATACGGGCTCGGCGGGGTCGTACAGCTTCGACGAGTTTCGCAGGGAAACGATTGACGGTTCCCGCTCCCGCGTGTTTGCCCTCGTCAATCTCTCCTGTACAGGTCTCCTGACCGGAAATCTCGGCGAGCTGCGAGATCGTCGTTACGCGGACGTCGAGGGTGTCAAACGTGTCATTCGCAAGCATCCCGATGTGGCCATCGGGGTCAAGATCCGGGCTAGTGACTACATCATCGGCACCGGCGAGGACGGCTGGGCCAATCTCCGTGACGCGATCCGAGCCGCCCGAGAGTCGGAGACTTGGCTGATGGTGCACATTGGATTCTGCCCCATGTCGATCCCCGAACTGGTCAGCGAACTGGCTCCGGGTGACTGCATCACGCACTGCTTTCGTGGCGACAGTACGCCAATCGTTGGCGCCGACGGACGAGTCTATGAAGCCGTCCGCGAGGCACAGGAGCGAGGCATCCACTTCGACGTCGGCCACGGCATGGGCAGTTTTTGCTGGGAGATCGCTGAGTCGGCACTCGAACAAGGCTTCGAACCAACAACCATCAGCACCGACCTGCACCAATGGTGTATCAACGGGCCGGTTTACGACATGCCCACGACGATGAGCAAGTTTCTCCAACTGGGGATGCCCCTCGAAAAAGTCATCGAACTCACAACAATTCGACCTGCGGAAATACTTGACCAACAGGAAGAACTCGGCACACTCCGTGAGGGAACGATTGCGGACATCACACTCCTCGAACCATGCGAGGGACGCTTTCGATTGACCGACAGTCTTGGTCAACATCGCACGGCAGACACGCTTTTGCGGGCAGCAGCAACGATTCGCGGTGGTGAACTCCTGCCGGGCGGCGGGAGTCTCGCAGGTCGTCATCTGGCCGATGCGTGATGTCACGGTTGAGTGAGAGCGTAATCGCTTGCCGGTTTGTCAGCCCTGACTCCGCTCATCACGCGGAGCGTGATGGCTACTTTCAGGAAAACGAAATTGGCTGCGGGCAGAATCGTTTCAACATGTCCGGGGCGATGGCGATACCGAGACCTGGTCGGTTGGGGATCGTCAGCATTCCTGCATCATCAAGTTGGAATGGCTCGGTCGTCAGTTCGTCGATGTACGCACACGGTGTCAGGTATTCGACGTAACGAGCAACAGGCATGGCGGCTGATTGTTGGAGATCAGCGGCGAGTCCGACTGCTGTGTTCCAGCCATGAGGCACCCATTGCACGTGATGGTCGGCGGCCAGCCAGGCGATACGGCGAGCCTCACTGAGTCCGCCGCACTTGGTGCAGTCCGGCTGAATGATGTCGACGGCTTTGTGTTCGAGCCAGGGTTGGAAGGCTTGCCGACGAGTGAGCACTTCTCCTGATGAGATTGGCACCGGGGAAACGCGAGTCAATTCGACGAAACCATCAAGGTCATCGGGAGCCAGTGGTTCCTCGAACCAGACAATGCCATAGTCTGCCAGCATCCCAGCCGTGTTGCGGGCCCAATTGAGTCCGTGCGGCCAGAACTGTTCGCTGCCGCCCGCGTCAACCATGAGTTCGACGTGATCGCCGACCGTCTCGCGGGCCGTACTGACAAGGAGTTCGTCGAATTTTCGGTCACGTCGGCCAAATGGTCGCCAACCCAGTTTGATGGCACGGAAGCCGCGTTCGACAACATCAGTCAACTTCTGACGGAGCGGTTCCGGCTCGTCAAACAGGACTGAGCCGTAGGGCTTGATGCGGTCCCGGTAGATGCCGCCCATCAACCGGGAGACCGGTTGTCCACACGCTTTGCCCAGCAGATCCCAGAGGGCGATGTCGATTCCGCTGATCGCATGCTCGACTGCCCCGCCGCGTCCCTGCCAGAAGGAGGACTGCCGCAGTGTCTCGGTCAACCGCTCCGGCTCAATGGCTGACTCTCCTTTGAGCAGCGGCCATAACAACTGCACTGCCCCGGCGACGAGACCTCCCGAAGTGAAGCAACTGCCATAGCCCACATGGTCGGCATCCGTTCTCACGATGACGAGCGTGTGCAGATCCTCTTGCGGCTCATGACCCTGCGGCCAGCCACCATCCACCGTCGCTCCTGAGAGCGGACAGACATCAACTGCAATGATCTTCACTCGAACCTCAACTTTCATTCAAGACACTGACTGCATCGGCGGACGTCTTTTCGCCTTCATCCGTCAACCGGCTGCGAGCGTATTCTAGGTCGAGACTGTGTTACAATTCACCTCGGTCGACGACCGACCACCGTGCTCTCTTCGGAAACAACGCCCACCTCAAGATCTACCTGCGTGACAGGTCACCGAGTCGGCAATGGTCTTTTATGCTTTCGACCCTCAGATTAAGAACACGAACCGGAGCGACAACTGCAGATGAACTCCAAACCCCTCGGCGGCCACTCAGCTCTGATTACCGGCTCTTCACGAGGCCTCGGACGGGTCATGGCCGAGGAGCTTTGTAAACAGGGGGCACGAGTTGCAGTGCATGGCACAGGTGAGAATAGCCCCAAGACATTCGGCGAAGGCGAGTCGATGCAGCAAGTGGCCGATGACATCGCCGAGGCAGGAAATGGAGAGACGATGGCCGTGTGGGGTGATGTCACGGTTGAGTCGGACGTGCAGCGGATTGTGAGTGAGGTGCGCAATCGCTGGGATCAGATGGATATTCTGGTGTGTTGCGCTGGAGGAGACATCGGCTCTGCGGGGACTTCGGTCGGTCGTGGAGGCCGTCCTGAGAATGATGATTGTCTGTCGATCTCACTTGATGATGTGCAAAGTGTGATGGATCGCAATCTTCTGGGAACGATTCTGTTCTGCCGGGAAGTGGCAGGCGAGATGCAGGAACGGCGTGCTGGTCGGATCATCACGATCGGCAGCATCGCCGGTTGCTCCGGTCGGGAAAGCGGAGCCATCTACTCGGTTGCCAAAGCAGCCGTGCATGAGTACACGCGGTGCCTAGCAGCTCAGCTGCGTCCCTTCAATGTGCCTGTCAATTGTGTCGCGCCCGGTTCGACAGTCACTGAACGATTCCTCCGCATCCATGAAGTGAATGAGTCGCGGATGGTGACGGAAGATACGCTCGACCGTTATGGTCGTCCGCATGAAGTGGCGGCGTTGGTCGCTTTCCTGTGTACACCGGCGGCTCAGTTTATCAGTGGGCAGGTGTTGCGCGTGGATGGAGGCAGCCAACTCTTTCCGTGTTGATCTAATCTAACGGTCTTGAAACTCTATGAGAGAGGTCTCACATGCGATTCGCTGTGGTCGTTTCTGCCGTCGTTCTGCTACTGATGATGGGTACGCTCTTGGGTGTTGAGCCAGGTTCGGACACGAAAACCTGCTCGGTGCGGCTGTCGCTCATTGATGATGAAACGGGGAAGCCAATCCCGGGATTGGTCCGCGTTCGAAATGCCGACGGACAAACGGTCTCATTGCCGGGCCTGCTTCCGCGTGGGCAGGGCCTGCGTGATGAGCAAGCCATTCATCAATGGTCCGCCCTGATTGAGCCGACAACGATTGACTTTCCGCAAGCTGTTCTGGAGGTGTCTGCGTTCTCGGGACTCGAAACAGAGATCGCATCACAAACAATCGACCTGCGAGACAAGTCGGATGCGGATGTCACTCTCAAGCTGCGACGGTTCTACAATGCCCGAAGAGCCGGATATCAGAATGCCAACACGCATGTGCATGTCCGTCGCATGACGCGTCCCGAGACAGATCAGTATTTAATTGAGTCAGCCACCGCTGACGGTCTTGACCTTGTGTTCGTCTCGTATCTTGAGCGGGCTGATGACGATGCCGATTACATCTCGAACGAGTACACACGTGACGAGTTGCATGCGCTGAACACAGATCATGTGCACTTCGACAACGGTGAGGAGCACCGCCACAACTTCACGGCACATGCTGAGGGATATGGACATGTGATGCTGTTGAGTATTCCGGAACTGGTTTACCCGGTCAGCATCGGGCCCGGCATCTCAAAGACCGGGACGGATGGCATCCCCTTGAAACGTGGGATCGAGCGGACTCAGGAGATCGGTGGCACCGTCATCTGGTGTCACAATGCCTGGGGTCTCGAAGACATTCCCAACTGGCTGTCCGGTCAGCTGCACGCCAACAACATTTTCGACGGTGGTTCGCGCGGCAGCTATGCCCACAGCTTCTATCGCTACTGGAATGTGGGGATTCAAGTCCCTGTCTCCACAGGGACCGACTGGTTCATCTACGACTTCTCGCGCGTGTACGTCCCTGCCGCTAACCAAATCACACCTGAACAGTGGCTCGACCAACTTGCCACAGGCCGCTCGTACATTACTAACGGTCCGCTGTTGGAGTTCACAGTCAATGGCCACGGGTTGGGTGAGGCGATCCAGATTGAAGAACCGGGCAAGGTGTCGATTTCCGGAGGTGCGATTGGCCGCGTGGATTTTGAACGTCTCGAGCTGGTAAAAAACGGAGAGGTGATTGAGACTGTCTCTTCGCGACCCGAGGGAGAGCACTTCGCGGCCGTTTTGGAGACGAATTTGACCATCGAGGGTCCGTGCTGGGTTGCGTTGCGGACACCGCCGCCGTTTGCACCCGTCGACCCGAAATTGTCGACCAAAACGCCTCTGAACGAATATGGACGGGAAGTCTTCAGTCACACCTCAGCAACATTCATCGATGTTGCCGGTCGTCGTGTGTTTGATGCGGATGTCGCGTCATCATTGGTGAAGGAGATGCAGGAGAGTCAGACCCTGATTGGCCAACAGGGGACATTCGCCGACGACGTCGAGCGACAGACTGTGCTGTCGGTGTATGACGAAGGCATCGCCGCAATGAAGCAGAGCATCGAGGCTCACCTGGAAGACTGATCACACTGAAGGATCAGGTCGAATAGGATTGCGGAGGCACAATTGTGTGAAGCGATAGCGGTTGGATCGGTCCCGGTGAGTCTGCTGATCACGGGTGACATGCGGGGTGCGGAGACGGGAACCCGTTCGGCTGTGCGGGTCGTGCACTTCGTGTTGCCGATTTTGGACCCTTCGATTTCTGTTGCCGATATGTCTGGGGAGTCACGCGATGGGCGACTCAGTCCAATCACCGTCATCATCCTCTGCCACGCTATCCGAGACCTCGCATGCTCGATCTTGACTTTGACGCCGCCAGCTTGACCGACACCGAATCCGACGTCCTCAGAGCCTACGCGGTTGCTGAGCAGGAGTTGTCAGCGGCGCGTCCACAACGATCGGAAGGAGATGAGGCTGTGCCTCAACCTAAAACCTGGGTGACGCGTCTCAAAGAGATCGAGGGGGTGCCAAGCGACCAACTGACTGTGATTCATGGCCGCCTAATTGCCTTGGGCCTTCTACATTTTCAACTGCCGGGACGCGATGAAGGTGTGGTCTACCGCGTTACGTCTGATGGCCGCAAAGCCATATCGATGCACAAGGAACCAGTCGTCGAAGAATCGATGACACGCTTGTCCGCCTGAGTCATCAATCAAAAGTAGGGCGCTGCACCCACATTGCTTGCGATCTTGGCATCCGGGGCGAGGATGTAAATCTCGACGCGACGGTTCCGTTGACGCGATGAGTCGTCAGAGTTGGCCGCGATCGGCTGATACTTGCTGTAACCGGCGATCCCCATGCGATGCTCTGCCAGTCCCTGCTTGCCCAGGGCACCAACGACCGAAGTCGCCCGGTGAGCGGAGAGTTCCCAGTTGTTCGCATGCTTGGAGCGAGTCGTCGCCTTCTTCACAGGTTGGTCATCCGTATGACCGACGACCAGAATGTTGAATTGTTGGGCTTCCGGATCGTTCATGATGCGGGCGAATTCCTGCAACACCGGGTGAGCGTCTGTCCGCACCTCGGAGCTACCGGTTGAGAACAACAGGTCTCCCGTGAACTTGCTGACACCCGTGTAGGGATCGAATTCGAACTCAGGATACTTCCGAGCCAGTTCTTCGAACCGTTTCGTCGCTCCACTGGAGAGCGGGTTTTCGCCACTGCTGAGACCGGTGAGCAGGTTGGAGTAGCGAGCGTGCAACTCCTGTCGTTCGGCTCCGAGATTGGCCAATCGCTCATTCGCGATCTGCAGCTCCTGTTGAGTCTGAGCGGCCATCTGCTCGAACTGCTGCTTCTCCATCGCGAGTTGGGCAGCGGTTTGACTGGCGTTGGCCAGTTGACCAGCCATCGCCTGTTGTTGCCGGTACATCGACAAGGTCTGAAACTGACTTTGCCGATACTGGTACAACGGCACCGCGTTGCAGCCGGTCGTGGCGACAGCGAGCAACGAAAGCATGGCGACGAGAGGAAGTCGATTGATGTGCAGGGTCATGCAAGGCCTCCGGCAATGCTCGTCCAGAACGGACGATCATTGATCCCTTGAGAAGTTCAAGGATGGGGCAGCTTCGATCCGAAGGGACCTCAGCGGCGGGAATGGGTTGGACGTGGGGTCGACATGAGAGGAGGGGATCGAGCGGGCTCGATCATGCGAAACGTTATATCCAGAAACCGGCGAGGATTGCCAGACGGACCACCTCCGCAGGGGGGCTCGACGGCAGGATCTGCCGAAAGACATGTTCGGCTGCGAAGAGTGACGCAAGTCGTGTCCTCGCCGGGAACAACGTACGGACATGCTTGACGCTTCGGCAGACAAAACCTACTCTCTGAACGAATGGGGAGTGTTTCCTTGTGGACAAGACTCGCCATTCTCGCCGACAACCTTGTTGGCTCAGCACCCGTAGCTCAGTTGGTTAGAGTGCATGCTTGACATGCATGAGGTCGCTGGTTCGAATCCAGCCGGGTGCACTTTAAGTGATCGCTGGGGCACAACTTGTGGCTACCTGTCGCCAATCGCAGCGCAACAGTCCGTCAACTGTCCAATTTTGACGAGATGTGCTGCGATGTCACGACGTTCAACTCCCCCGAAAATACGCTCGCCACAGCAGCGGGCAGACTCGTGTCCGTTTCAACGGCAGAGTGATCTACCTTGGGAACTACGGCTCGCCCGAGAGCCGTGACCGCTATGCCGATGTGATCTCACAGTGGCTAATCACGAACTCTGAGCAAGGTACTACCTGTCCCCGGAACCTGAAGCACCTCAGACTACCGTCAATGCTCACATCGGACGTAATCGTCGCATGTTTCGCTGGGCGGAAGCAGAGGAGCTCATCCCCGCTTCGGCACTGGTTGGGCTGGAATCGGTCCAAGACCTTCAATGAGGGAGACCTGAGCAAATGAGTCGAGTCCTGTGAAGCCGGTGCCAGAGGCGCATGTTGACGTCGTCGGGACATGCAGTTCGAATTGGAGAAGACTATAGCACTCGGTGTTGTGCAACCCATGATTGTTATGTCTTCTGGATTGTTTCCGAGTTTGTGTTCACTTCAGTTCTCTGGACAGAATGAGATTCCAAACTCTGTCGTGCTTCCCGAGCGATTGTTTCAGCGGTTGCGGCTTGCGAAGCCAGGGTCGTGATATGACCCATCTTTCGTCCTGATTTGGGGCAGGCTTTTCCATAGAGGTGAAGCTTAGCCGTGGGGCAGGTCAGCAGGCGTGACCAGTCTGGTGACGTATTGTCCTCCCAGATATCGCCGAGGAGGTTTGCCATCGCAGCGGGTTGGCGTTGAGCCGTTGAGCCGAGTGGGAGTCCGCAGACGGCGCGGACCTGTTGTTCAAACTGACAGGTCATGTGTGCATCAATCGTCAAATGTCCCGAATTGTGCGGCCGTGGTGCGATCTCGTTGATGATCGGCGAGCCATCTTGTGTTTGGAAAAACTCGACGCAGAGCACGCCGATCGTGTCGAGTTCCTCCATCACAGTCTGTGTCATCGCAATCGCTTCGGCTCGCTCTGGGGGAGAAATCTCTTGAGCAGGTGACACCGACACATCGAGAATGTGATTGACATGCTGATTCAAAATCGGGTCGTAGGCCCGGAACTCACCGTCGATTCCACGCACTCCGATGACCGAGAACTCACTGGCGAAGTCGACAATGCCCTCCAGGATGCCTTCGGTCTGTGCAAATTCTTCCCACACCTCGTGCGCTTGTTCGCACGATGTGAGTCGGAACTGCCCCTTGCCGTCGTAACCGCAGGTCGTCGTTTTCAGTATGCCTTCACCACCGTAGTCAGAGACGCCGAGCGAGAGCTCCGCTGCTGTCCGCACGAGACGGAAAGGCGCGGTCGGCAGCCCCATTTTTTGGAGTCGACTCTTCTCGTGAAACCGATTCTGCGCGGTGAAGATCGTCTCGGCCCCCGGACGGACTGGTGCCCAATGCTCGATGATTGAGATTGCCTCAGACGGGACATTCTCGAATTCGAGTGTCACAACGTCCACGCCCTTTGCAAACTCAGTGAGCGCTTCGTTGTCGTCGTACTCGGTCACCCATTCCACATCCGCCACTTGCCCGGCGGGGGTATTACGCTCGGGGGAGAAGACTTCGATCTGGTAGCCGAGTCGACGTGCGGCGATGGTCATCATGCGACCCAGTTGACCACTGCCGAGGACGCCGATCACGGAGCCGGGGAGAATCGGGGAAGTCATAGGGAGGAGTCTTCCATCACCTTGCGAGTTTGTTCGTGGTGGTACGCTTCGAGTTGCTCTTGGAGCAATGGATGGGATGTTGCGAGCACTCGAATCGCCAGCAGCGCTGCGTTCTTGGCCCCCGCACTGCCGATCGCCAAAGTGCCGACTGGCACGCCGCCCGGCATCTGAGCGATTGAGAGCAGTGAGTCCAGACCGTTCAATGTACGAGACTGGACTGGCACTCCGAAGACAGGCAGTGTCGTCTGAGCCGCGACCATGCCCGGGAGATGGGCAGCGCCCCCTGCTCCGGCGATGATGACCTTTAAGCCTCGGTCGACCGCAGACTTGGCATACTCACTCATCCACTCGGGAGTTCGATGTGCGGACACGACGCGGGTCTCATGAGGCACGCCGAACTCGTTGAGCACATCCGCAGCAGCCTGCATCGTCTCCCAGTCGGAGCGGCTACCCATGATGACTCCGATGAGGGGCTGGTCATTGCTCATTCGAATTGCCGGACTTCCTCTGCATTGGTGATCGATGCTCACGCGTGTTGACGTCGAACACAGCGAACGCTGGACCATTTTCATGGTTTCTGTGCAGGAGCTTGCTCGAGGAATGACCTCTGCCTGCTGAAAGGCCCTCCTGCATGACACCTGAAGAACAACTTTCGAATTGCTCTCGCAGTGGTTTTAGGCAGTAATAAACAGTTCACAACCTAAATCACGAACGTGTTGGTTGATTCGTAACGCTGGGTGATGATGCCTCAATCTGTTGAGACATCTCCGGACTGAGGGAGAACGAAGATCGCATCAGCTGTCGGCAGATGACGCGGGGGACTCGGACAGTTGAACAGTGGTCCGCAGGCGGGTCTCCACGAAGGAGCACACCGATGCCAAGGTGTGCGAGTCACATGTGCCAAGTCGAGATCGGGAGCGTAGAGGCAATCTCGACAGTGAGTGTCACCGATCTCCTGATGTACCGCACAGGAAGGGTCGCTCATGGCGTGACATCCTGCGAGCAGCAATGCCCATCCCGCGACGAATTGAAACCGGTCCATCCTGTCACCTCTCCTCAGGGCCTTCCATGCGTCAGTCACGCGTCAGTGTCCGCATCGGCACTCAAACTCGTTCAGCGACACAATTCCTGTCTCAGCCGTCAGAATCGATCCGTGTGAAACTCCTTTGGGAACTGAGCTTATGGTACGGGATTTCAACCACCGTCGAATCGTCAATAGCGATGTGACGCATCGATACTTTCTATTAGACGATAATTGAGATGCCTCGTATAAATAACCGACGACTGATAGGTGAGTCCTTTTTCGAACAAGGAGCGACCAGGATGACGACTCAATTGACTGCATCATCTCCAGTTGCTCGGTCCGGTGCTACCCGCATCGATTCGGGAGCTGTCCGTTTCGTGCCTCACGATTCGTACGATGATCCCCAACGAGTCCGCCAGATTCTCGAATCGATCCCACATGGCACGATCGATCGGGAATGTGCTCCGTTGCATCATCCTGGACATGACTATGACGTTGTCGAACGACCGTTGCTGACGGTGGAGGAGGAATGCTCACTGTTTGAACGCATGAATTGCCTGCGGTCCCTGGCTCAGAAGCGGCTGCTCGATGAGCAAGCAGATTTGGAGGATCGCCGCCGAGTGGCATCGCGTCTGCTCGAAGGCGCGATCGAGGTCCGCAATGAGATCATGCTTGCCAATCAGCGTCTGGTTGTATCGATTGCGCGGAAGTTCCATCGAGGGGCACTTCCTTTGGAAGATTTGATCGCAGAGGCGAACATCACCTTGTCTGCTGCGGTCAATGCGTTCGATTGTCATCGAGGCTTTCGGTTCAGCACCTACGCAACGCACTCCATCATCAGGCGATTGGCACGATTGACAGAGCGAGTTCAGCGTCAGCGGACGTCCGAAAGCTGCGTTGAACCAGAAATCATCGAAGCATCGCTGCCAGTAGAAACCAGCGGTGTGGATCGAACCATGGTCGCTCAGCTCATCGCCAAACTCTTGCACTCCCTTCCCCCTGAGGAGCGGGAACTGCTTGAACAGAGATTTGGGTTGGGAAAACAAGATCGCCGGCAGACGTTGGCAGAGTTGGGTGAAGCCCGTGGAGTCTCGGGTGAATCAATGCGGCAGCGTTTGGTCCGGATTTGCGATAAACTCAGGGAGTCGGTGGATCAGCATGGTGAACTGGCTCAAGGCTGGTAGGCTCTCTGATCTGCCCTCAGCCCCCGGAATCCGTGATGACGACAGAGCCAGAAAACTCCCCCCTGATCCCCACCGACAAGTCGGTGAAGGACGACCTCGAAGCGGCTGCGTGGTTGTTTGAACAACTCGCTGTGCAGGCTGGCCAACCTGCCGATCGATCACGCATTCGGCGTGCTTTGGAAGAGGCAGCCGCGGCTTGGCCGGCTGGACCAGCCGACCGATGGTGGAAATGGTTGGTTGAAGCGGCTCGCAGTCTGGGGCTGAAATGCAAGATCGTCGACTGCACGTTCGAGCAACTGGCAGAGGTTGCTCGTGAGGAGGGACGGATCATCACGCGTGTTGGTGATGACCGACGTTGGAAAGCGATCTCAGCCACGAGTGGTCGGAAGTTTCGCGTGCTCCGCCCACTACGAAATCAAAATCAAATCTGGGTCAACTCACGTCGACTCAAGAGCTTGCTCGAAGTCCGAGATCGCGACGACCTGACTCGCTGTCTGGTCGTCGAGCCGAGTCTCACTGGGCAGCCGCACCCCACGATCGATGCGGAGGAGCTGACGCCTTTCGGACGACTGTGGGCGCTGCTCAAGCCGGAAGCCGGCGACATTTGGATTATCCTGATCTTTGCGTTGGTGACTGGACTCTTGGCCCTTGCAACACCCTTGGCCGTCGAGAAGCTCGTTAACACAGTTGCGTTCGGTCGTCTGCTGCAACCGGTCGTGATCCTCGCGTTGATGCTGCTCGCCGTCCTGTCGTTCTCCGCAGCACTCCGGGCTCTGCAGACTTATGTCGTCGAAATCATTCAGCAACGTCTGTTCGCACGTGTGTCGGCTGACCTGTCGTATCGGCTTCCGCGAGCAGAGATCGACCATCTCGATGGGCAGAATGGTCGCGAGCTGGTGAACCGATTCTTCGACGTGATTACCGTTCAAAAGGTATCCGCTCAATTGCTCCTCGACGGCATCTCTCTGGTTTTGGGAGCCCTCATCGGCATGGCCGTGTTGGCGTTTTACCATCCCTGGCTTTTGGGTTTCGACGTCGTTCTGTTGGCGTTGATCGCATTTGTCATTTTCGTGCTGGGACGCGGAGCCGTGTCGACGAGTGTCAAAGAATCGAAGATGAAGTACCGCATGGCCGCCTGGCTGGAAGACCTCGTCGGCTGTCCAACAGCGTTTCGGCATAGCGGTGCAGCGGAGTTTGCTCTCGATCGGGCTGACAGACTCACTTACGAGTACCTCAGCGCTCGAAAGTCACACTTCCGAGTGTTGATGCGACAGATCATTTTTGCGTTGGGACTGCAAGCGGTCGCCAGCACTGTCTTGCTGGGTTTGGGCGGTTGGCTCGTCATCTCTGGACAGTTGACGCTGGGCCAACTGGTGGCCGCGGAACTGATCGTCACGGTCATCGTTGGCTCCTTCGCGAAACTCGGCAAGCATATGGAGAGCTACTACGACGTGATGGCTGCGGTCGACAAATTGGGGGTTTTGTTCGACCTTCCGATGGAGCGGCAGGACGGACTGCTCACGCTCCCCGGCAGTCAGCCAGCCGATGTGTTGTTCAGTGGTGTCAGTTACACAAACCGATTCGGCCATCGCGTGTTAAACGACGTCCACATGGTGATCGACAGTGGTGAGCGACTCGTCCTGACGGGGCCGAGTGGGAGTGGGAAGAGTCAGTTGCTCGATCTCATGTTCGGCTCACGGATGCCTTCATCCGGACACATCGCGATCAATGGCATCGATCCGCGTGACATGCGTCCCGATGCGCTCCGCAAGCACGTCTCACTGGCCCGTGACCTGGAAGTTTTCGCCGGCACCGTCGCAGAGAACGTGCATTTGGAGAGACCTGACGTCTCGACAGGTAACGTCCGCGACGTTCTGGAGCACGTCGGCCTGCTCGATCCGGTCTTGCAACTCCCTGACGGACTCGACACGCCTCTCGTCGATGGAGGGTTCCCCCTCACAACGAATCAGGCTCGTAAGCTGATGCTCGCTCGGGCCATTGTCGGACGCCCCCGATTGTTGCTGATCGACGGGCTTCTGGATGCCCTGCCGGATGAGGAGGTGGGATTACTGTCTGCACTACTCTTTGATCTCAAACAGCCGTGGACACTGGTGATGGTGACCGGGCGAAGCACGATCATCGATCAAGCTACACGCGTCGCCCATCGTGGTTGCGATTCTCCCCGTCAGGCTGAGGAGGCCGTCCATGCCCACTAACCGCCTGTTGGAACAACCTCCGGTCAATGGCAGCCCACGTCGTCAGACGATGCTGGTTCCGGTGGCCTACAGTGAGTCGGTGATGCCGGCTCTGCGACTGGCACGCTCATCACGCATCGCCCGTCAGATCGCCAAATGGCTGTTCGCCGGACTGCTAGTCACTTTTGTCTTGCTCGCCTTCGCCCCTTGGCAGCAGTCAATCAGTGGCACGGGCAACGTTTTGGCTTACTCACCGGAACAACGTCCGCAAGTCATCCAGGCGACGATCAAGGGCAAGATCAAAGAATGGGGCGAAAATATTGTCGAGAACGCTGAGGTCAAACAAGGCCAGCTGATCGCCGAGATCCGCGACCTGGATGAAGGATACTCCGCCCGGCTGGACTTGAAACTCCTCAACAGCAATCAGGCGGTCGAAGCCGCGCAATCACAGTTGGAGGCGGACATCCGCAGTTTGGCGGCGGCAAAGGCGACAGTCAAAGCGTTCCAACCTCAGGTCGCGGCCTATCAGAGTGTCAAAGAGGCGGTCACCGAGGCTCAGGATGCCTACGTCTCTCAGGCCGAATCGAAAGTGAGTGCGGTCAAGGGAAAACTCGCAGAGCATCAAGCCGCGATCCCCCAGCTCGAAGCAGAAGTTGAGCGGATGAGGAAGCTTCAAGTGGAAGGCAATATCTCGCTCCAGAAAGTGCAGGAAGTCGAGCGTAAGCTGAATGAAGCGAGAAGAAAAGTCGATCAATCGCAGGACTATGTCGCGGCGGCAAAATCCGAACTCAAGGGGAAAATCCAGGATCGCCTCGCAAAAATCCAAAAGGCGCAGGTCGATATCGACTACGCTCAGGCCACCGTGGAAAAGGCTGAGGGAGATGTTGCCAAGGCCGAAAGCAGCATCGAGAAGGCAAGGCAGATGCTCAATGTGAAGGAGAAGGAACGCCTCGACATGGAGACCAGCGTTTCACGTCAGGATACGCAGAGGATTTATGCACCGTTTGATGGGTATCTCGTGCAGATCACGCCCAACATCGGGACCGCGATTCTCAAGGGAGGTGACCCCATCTGCACAATCGTGCCCAAGACGACTGATCGCTCTGTGCAAATCCTACTGGACGGGAACGATGCCCCACTCGTCGAGCCGGGACGTCATGTGCGTTTACAGTTTGAAGGTTGGCCCGCTGTGCAATTCTCCGGCTGGCCATCTGTCGCGGTGGGAACATTCGGCGGCGAGGTCGTTTCGGTCGATTCCAGAGACAACGGCAAAGGCAAGTTCCGCGTGTTGGTCCGTCCGGACCCCCAAGATCGTGCCTGGCCGGCAGAGCGATTTCTGCGTCAGGGCGTCAGAGCCAACGGCTGGGTCCTGCTCAATCAGGTCCCGCTGTGGTTTGAAGTCTGGCGACAACTCAATGGCTTCCCGCCTGTGGTTGATGTGAACCAGCCAGAGGATAAGGGGAGTAAGCCACCTAAACTTCCCAAGTAGTGGGGATGAGAAATCGAGATGGGGAGTGCTGCGTCACTTTGAGCACCCGCTTACTCTCCTTGGCCGAGCGAATAGGCGACTTGACCGTCGAACTGAGATAAGTTCTCAGTCTTCACAACGTCGATGCCGGCCTCCTGAGCCAACAATAACAGCTCAATCACCATGCGGTTGCTAGCGGTTTGTCAGTGATAAAGATTAGGGTTGCGTGGATTTGTGAAATCGGCGCTGCTTTGTGGACCATGACTCGAACCAGGGAGGGTTCCACGATGCAGAAGAAGTAGATCGTTCGTTTGACGGATTCAGAACGTGAAGTGTGCCAACAGGTGATTCGCAAGCTCAAAGGGACCAGCCAAAGAGTTCGTCGAGCGCAGGTGTTGCTCAAAGCCGATGCGGATGGCCCGGCGTGGACGGATGCTCAAATGCAGATGCGTTTTCATGTCGCACCATGTCGCACAAAGACCGTCGAGAATGTCCGGCAGCGATTTGTCGAACTTGGTTTCGAGCCGACTCTGAATCGCAAAAAGTCACAAACGTCCGGAGCAAGGAAACTTCTCGATGGCCAGGAAGAAGCGAAAATCATTGCGATGCGACTGGGCTCTCCACCGGACGGTTACGGCAAATGGACGTTGCGTTGGTGGGTGGTTGAACTGGAGATCGTCGAAACGATCAGCCACGAAACTGTCCGCCAAACGCTAAAAAAAGTCGCCTGAACAAGCAACATGGCGAGGACGGGGCCGTGTCAACTTGAAAAGGGCCGCCGGACTGCGATGCTGAGTTCGCGGCACACATGGAAAACGTGCTGGAAACCTACGAAAGACCGTACGACCCATCACAGCCGGTCGTTTGCAGGGAAGCAAGTCCTGCCGCCGACCGATCCGGGAGGAGAGAGGCCCGGACGCGGTCGCTGAACGACGCGGTCGCTGAACCCGGTGCAGTTGATCAAAGAAACACGACAGCCGATTCCGGCGGCCCAAGACCATCCCCGGCGTGTCGACGATGAATACGAACGCCACGGCACGGCTTCGATCTTCATGTTTTGCGAACCGCTTGCCGGTTGGCGACAGGCGACCGCCCGGGAACACCGCACAAAATTCGACGGGGCTCAGGAAGTCGCCGCTCTGCTTGACGGAAGAGACGCGAACTGTGCTCGCATCACGCTGGTCTGCGACAACCTGAACACGCACACCATCGGCGCGTTCGATGAAGCCTGCGAGCCGGAACGAGCACGCCAATCCGTTCGCCGCACAAACTGCAGTCCGTAACCGTAGTTGTGTTTCTCGATGCTCTCGGTCACACCTTCGAGATCACGACGGCACACCCTCCGCCTGCAGAAGCAGCGACAGGCGAGTGTGATCGTCGAACTCAGCTCGCTCATCTTCATGGATACTCCACTGACTCGGCGGTGACGAGTCACACAGCAACTCGTTCAACTGGCGACGAAAAGCGGCCTGCCATTTCCTGCACTCCTCGACCGTCTGACCATCGAACAGCATTGACAGTTCCGCATCAGCCATTGACCTCGCGATGTCGTCGTTCACGAGGGATGCTGCCGGATCGGCTCCCAGTAACACGTTTGGTCCGATTCCCGCCAACGCAAGGCAGTGACCAACAAACGATCGACGAGTCACCATTGTGTGAGAGACTGACACGGACGGTCGCTGATCGAAATCTGTATGTGACATCATCGAGTCCAACCGATCAAACAGGAGTGACATCCCCTCGCACTCAGGAGAAAGCGTGGCTCAGTCGATGCGCATGATGCGACACTCCGGCAACGCCGCCTCCAGTTGTTCAATTGCCGCTTCCGTCATCAGGTTTGTGGAAACAGACAGCGATCTCAGGTTCTTGAACTCCTGAAGCTGCGTGAGGCCCGCAGCGGTCACCTGCGTGTTGGCAATGTCGAGTACCTGCAGTGCAGGCATCTGCTTGAGTGTCGAGATTGCTGCATCCGTTACCTGTGTGCCGTTCAGGTTGAGTGTCCGTGGGCTGAAGGCATACCCCATTCTTCCCAAGCGAGCACCTGTGACTTGCGAGTTGGTGACTCTCAATTTATCGAGTGGGACGATCCAGGGCAGATGTTTCAGCCCGTCATCAGTGACTTGTGTCCCCGAGAGACTGAGTCTTGTGACGGCGTCTGGCCACTTGAGGGTTTCCAGGTCTGCATCCGAAATATCAGTGCCGGAGAAACTAACACGCTCTGTGGTACTGTTCCATCGTCCGCCCAACTCCCTGATCCCAGCTTTGATCTCGTCGTTGGCGTGTTGCCGTTGTCGAGCGCGTTGCTCTGCCCACTTTTCACCCGCCTCCGCCATCTGTTGAGTACGGCGAGAATTCTTGTCAGGAAAGAAATCGCTCGCCAACTCCGGAACGATGCTCACTGTCATGAGAACCGCGGCCACGATCATGAGCAGCGCATAGATTGAGCCACGAAACAGCCGTCCCTTCACCGAACGCTGCGACGAAGCTCCCACCGCACCGTCCAGGACTTCCATCGCTGGGCGGTCCTCAGACACTTCAGGCGAACGCAGGTCATCTGATCGGGACATGTGTCAGCTCCTGAATGTCACTGAGCCAAATGATTAAGGAATGGATACCCGTTCGCGTCCTATCGGATGAACTATCAGGTTGGACTGATAATATCACCGACAAGTGGCTGTGGTCGACCAACGGGAGCTCACAGCCGATCACGCTGGGGTGATACTTCGCTTCGACCTCAGTCATCCGTCGAGTCAGGTGCTCGCCAGCATCGCCAGATTTCCTCGGCGTAAACGAACGTCAACAGCCCGCCAGCTCCCAAGAGTATCGAGTACAGCTGCGTTGTTGCGATTGATGCCTCGCGACGAACGAACCGAAACTCCGTCGTGCCCTCCCATCCCAACAGCGCCAGGACAACTGGCCAGTGCAGGCACACAACAAATGAAACCGCCATGATCGGGAGTACTTCGAGATAACTGTGAATGTGCTGCTCCAATGGCGTCACTTCTCGATGTGCGGTCGCATAGTGCACGTCCCAGTACGACGTCACCTCATGCACAATGACGGCCAGTCCCATCAGCAGCAGCGTCAACCCGTTCACCTCAAACAGCAGGCCGATCATAATGGGCACGCCCATCACCACAACCGCCATCAAATGCACGACCGCCTCCGGCAACCCCTCATGCCGCTCGATCTCTGAGCGACGATGACACAAATAATCCGCCAACCCCGGAATGAGCCACAACGGCAAAAGCACATACAGCAGAAAGTTCCCGGTGATGCGCGCGGTCTCGTCCATGTTCCGATTCTCGTCGTGTGATTTGGCACATGCAATGTATGAGATCGTTTGAAGTGTTGGGGAGTGGCGTCGAGTAGGTCTCGTCGGCAGACCGGACCTCACGTTCACTCGCCGTCATGGATCACGGTGGATTCACCGCAGAGGACGCTGAGGTCGCAGAGAGTATATTGGTTGTCACCCTCTGCGCTCTCCGCGTCCTCTGCGGTTAACTCCAATGTTGTCACTCCGATTCGTGTGCCACTGCCGTCTCGGCAGTGCGACCATGCGACAGACTTCCGACAATCAAACGACGTCCCCAACTCGTTCGACATCCACCGTTCATCAGCACGGCTGACACAGCCGTGGCACACTGACAACAATCAATCGACGCACCCAGCCCCTTGGTAAATCTCCGAAGATCTCGACAAGACGGGTGCCATGTTTGCATCGCGACTGCAGGGCAAGCACGTCGATGCACATGGATCGATTTCCCAAAACATGCTCATCCTCCTTCACGATCTAAGCCTGGCACTCGGCACGATGACAGCTCAGAGCGACGGGTGGCTGTGGTCGACCAACGGGAGCCCACAGTCAATCACGCTGGAGCCTTCGCTATGCTATGACGCCATCCACCCATCGCCAAGAAGTCCTTTCAGGAAATCCGTGACGTTGCTGCTTGGTTGGCTGGGCTTCGTGAGCAGGGAGCGTGCAAGGGCTTTCCAAGACTTTGACATCATACTCATACGAAACAACCTTGATAGGGCGGTTTCGTCATTGATCGCTACGACTATCAAGTCGTCTTCCATTGGTTGAGTGGATTTGTCGAGCGATACGGCAAGCATCAGGATTGCGATGGCGAAATAGGGACGATCCCATTCCGTCAGAGTGCGATGGTCCATTCGCCAGCAGAGAAATTGCAACGCAGCGATCGATATCTCGTTACCCAGCTTCATGGCACTATCAACGAGTTGAATGATTGTTGAGTCATCGCCATCAAAATATCCGTCGTTCTCCGGTTCAGCTGCAGCACGAAGCAGAATCGCGCATACAAAGAGCCGCATCCAATGCCCGCGCTCTCCGGTCGATCCGGGACTCCAATTTGGATCTTCCGGTTCTGACCATCGGATGAGTTCGAGAACTTCCCTGGGCTCCCATTGCATCGGGGCAGGAATAGCTCCTGCTTTGATCTCTTTGAGTGCCTTCAGGTGTCCATCAACATCGAAGCCATAGTCAGCTTCAGCAATTTCCCGAAGCATCAAGTCATCGACATGTTGACGAACAAGCTGAAGGAGTGGACCGTCTGCAGGATCAAGATGCTCGAAAATGGGCGCGGCCATGAATGCAATCCCAACGGCCTATCGAGTTATCGAAAGCGATGCTGTCACTGCAAAGTAGGACGAGCATGTAAGGGGGGGGAGTATTAGATCCGTTCAATAATTGTCGCAGTTGCCATGCCGTGGCCGATGCACATGACTTGGAGGCCGGTTGATTTGTTTGTGGCTTCGAGGCCGGTGACGAGTTTGGCCATGAGGCCGCCGCCGGTGGCGCCGAGGGGGTGGCCGTGGGCGATGGCGCCGCCCCAGGGATTGACTTTGGTCATGTCGGGTTTGAGTTCGCGGGCCCAGGCGAGGACGACGGTGGCGAACGCATCGACCTCATCGCGGGTGATCTCCCAGCGGTCGGCCAGTCGCTCGGCTGACTCGCCTTGATGGATGAGATCGTACTTGGCCAGCAGGTCTGGATTGAGCGTGCCAAAGTCGCCGCCAATGTCACAGA
>JAJDEJ010000087.1 GCA_029259815.1 Planctomycetaceae bacterium
CGCACCGCTGTGTGTCGAGGGCGCGATCAACGGCCAGGTTTTCAAGGCGTGGGTCGAGCAGCATCTGGTTCGTGAATGACACGAAGGCGACATCGTGGTGATGGACAACCTGTCGAGCCATAAGGTGGCCGGCGTCGTCGACGCGATCGCGTCAGTCGGTGCCCGTGTCCGCGATCTGTCGCCGTACTCGCCCGACCTGAACCCAATCGAACTGGCGTTCAGCAAGTTCAAAAAGCTGCTCCGCGATGGTGCCAAACGAACGACAGACAAACTCTGGAGCCTGTACGGCCGGGTCCTCGATCTCTTCACACCAACCGAGTGCCAGAACTACCTCAGCCACTGTGGATACCGCTACGATTAAAGCGGCGTCGCACTAGTCACCAGAGACGACTTGCCAAGTTGCTGCCACATCAGTCAACAGACAGCAATGTCATCCAACTCTCGAATCAGGCTGAAGAGTCCACTTCATCAGAGAGATCCGCACGGACATGCTGCACCTTGAAAAAAAGTGCGGCGGTGAAATCGCCCGCATGCAACATAGTCGCTTCTCAATCTATCGGGACGCCCAGAACAGTTGTGTGGCTGATCCTGTGTCATCGAGGATGTTGATGAACAGCTTTCCGTTTTCTTCCCGAACACGAGTTCCGCGACCAATGATCTGCTTGAACTCCGACATCGAGTCGACCGTCTGAACAAGCACGACGTTCTGACATGTAGGGACATCGATGCCGGTGGTCAGGAGTTGAGACGTTGTGAGAATCACCGGATATCGTTCTTCCGGGTCTTGGAATTTTCCCAGAAACCCTCTTCCCATTGTTCCTTCGTCTGATGTGACTCGGGCGACGTATTCTACACCCGTCGGCAGGTCTTGAATCAGATCATCGTTCAGGTTGTGGAGTGCGCGACACATCTGGTCTGCGTGTTCCTGGTCCACACAGAAGACGATAGTTTTCGAGTGCCGGTCGGTCTTTTTGAGGAAGTCTGTGATGTGCTTAGCGATGGCTTGTGCTCGTGCATCAATAAGGACCGTTCGCTCGAAGTCTTCGTTTGGTACCCTTGGAAACTCATGAGCTGGTATCATTTGGTCGACATTGCATGTGCCTCCGTTCGGCGGCATTGAACCAGCTAAGCTTGTTGGGAGATGACACCTGTGCGACACCTCAAACTCCTCTGCCTGCTGTTATCCGTTGTCCTCGCACCTTCCTTACTTGTCGCTCAAGTAGCGAGTGTCAACCCTGGGATCAACAAGTCTTTCGAAAGCCCGGATGTCAATTCATTTGTCGAACGGTTCGAGAAGGAGGGGCGAGACGCCTTTGACCATCGTCATGAAATTATCCAGGCGATCAAACTCAAGCCGGGCATGGTCGTCGCCGATGTGGGTGCTGGCACAGGGTTGTTCACTCGTCTGTTCAGTCCGGAGGTCGGAGTCAATGGCCAAGTGATTGCAGTGGACATTGCGGAGAACTTTGTGAAGCATGTTGAGCAATCAGCTCATGAGGCCGGTCTCAAAAATGTCGTCGGGGTGGTCTGCAAACCAGACTCGGTCAACCTGCCACCGGACTCGATCGACGTCGCTTTTATCTGCGATACGTACCATCACTTTGAGTATCCGGCGAAGACTATGAAGTCGATCTATCATGCACTGAAGGACGGAGGGCAGGTCATTCTCGTCGACTTCCACCGGATCGAAGGTGTGAGCCGAGAGTGGACGATGGGTCATGTCCGAGCCGGTCAGGAAGTCTTCGCCAAGGAAATCCTCGACGTCGGGTTTCGGCAAGTGGAGGAGAAAGCCGACCTCCTTGATGAGTCATACTTTGTCCGCTTCGAGAAAGTGGATTTGGCAGGGACATCAGACTGACGTCGTCTTTTCGAAACCAACGTCGATCGGACCACGAATTCTCATGGTCATCATTCACCGGCATGCAATTGGTTTGGTGGACTTCGGAAAGCATGCGTGCGGATTTTGACAAGAGTCACTCTGAAGCGAATACGATCATGATGCAATTGATTGCTGTGACATCTCTTGTCATCTTTTGCTCTGTGTCGGCGATCGCTGCGGAAACAAACGAGTCGCTCGTCGTTCGACAGAAGACACCTGACGGAGTCGAATTTGGCATGTGGGGACATCCCCCGACGAATCCTGCTCCGACGCTGTTCATGCTGGCGAGTACGATTGAAAGCACACTTGGAGCCCCCTACTTTCGGCAATGTGGCAACGAACTCGCGGAACTCGGCTATCTTATTGTCTCGATTGATCTGCCTTGCCACGGTGATCAATCGGTCGAGGGCGAACCGCCGGGACTTAGTGGATGGAGTCATCGGGTTGAGGAGAATCAGGATTTCGTCGCAAAGTTCAACAACCGTATTTCATCGGTCCTGGATCACCTGATTGCGGCTGGGCTTACTGATTCGGACCGAGTTGCAGTCGGAGGGACATCGCGCGGTGGATTCCTGGCTGTCCACTTTGCAGCCCACGACCCACGAGTGAAGTCTGTTGCAGCATTCGCTCCAGTGACGGAGCTCGCAGCACTGAGGGAGTTCAGCCGAAATCAGGAGCATCCTCTGGTGGCCCAGTTGAGTCTCTCCCGACAGGCGGAGAGGCTTGCTGGACGGCCTGTCTGGATTGTCATTGGCGATCGAGACGACCGCGTTGGCACGCAACACGTGATCGACCTCGCAACACGATTGAGTGCTGTTGCCAGAGAACGAGAAATTGCCAGCAATGTGGAGCTACACATTCTGTCGGAACCGCGCGGACATACCACACCACAAGGTTCCAGCAAACTCGCGGCTGACTGGATCCATCGCCATCTGAGCCAGAGTGCTCATCGGCTCAGCGCCGAATAGCACTGATGAATGCATCATCTCGAGCAATTCCAAAGTCACTGTTCCTGTGTCGGGCAGGAGGGCCATTCAGCAGGCAGAGGACGTTGCGCGAACAAGCTCCTGCACAGAAACCATGAAAATGGTCTCAGATAATTGGATCTGAGGTTTGCCTGTTGCCTATTCCTCGGCCTTGGGGAATCCTGCTGAGATCAATTGTTCATACCCCGGCTTGAGGGGACGGACGTCAAACCCGTGCTTGCCAAGAATCTTGCCTGCCACGAGACACCGCTGTCCCGATCGGCAATGCAGATAGAGGACTTTATCTTTGGGAAGGACTTTCAATTCGTCATCGGTCACTCCGTCGCGAAGACTGCTCAGCGGGAGGAACGTTGCACCATCGATGTGGCCACTGTCCCATTCTTTCTCTTCACGCACGTCGACCAGCACTGCTTTCTTGTCAATGATGTTCTGTTTGACTTTTGAGAGCGGCTCCTTCGTATGTTCTGCCGCATTGGCAACCGATCCAATGCACTCAGCCATGAGTACGATGAGGCAAGCGATGCGGGCGATGTACATATGAATTCCCCTGGACGTTTCGAGACCCTACTGATTCATCGACGTATTCCACCACCATCTCTGGTGACGTCACGAGTCTATTGAACGGGAACCAACACGTCGAATCAATGGTGTGGGTCTATCACCGGTTGACGGATGCACGGAACCCGCAGACTTTTCGCACTCTTACTCCCCCTCAGTTCGTGACCCCTGTAGAATTCTGATCGAGGAGCGAATCATGTCCAAGAATCAGCGTCAGACATCACGCCAGCCGGCGACCAAGTTTGCCAACTTGCAGAAGAAGATGCAGAAGCAGCAAACCAAAGTCAGAGTCGTCAAGAAAGGGAAGAAGTGACGGAAGCAGCACCTCATCAGCAACTGGACCGGATGATCACCGGATACTGGATCTCACAGGCCATCTACGCGGCGGCCAAGTTTGGGATCGCAGACCACTTGAAGGACGGCCCGAAGTCGGTCAACGAACTAGCCGAATTGACCTCAACGAACCGTGACGCTCTCTATCGATTGTTGCGAGCGTTGGCGAGTGTGGGAATTTTTGCAGAAGGAGAGGCACGTCAGTTTTCTCTGACGCCCTTGGCGGAACCGCTACGGAGCGATGTCCCCGGCTCGAAGCGTGCATTAGCACTCATGTCGGGTGATGAACAGTATCGTGCGTGGAGTGAGATCGCGTACAGTATCCGCACAGGAAACATCGCCTTCGACAAAGTCTTCGGCCAGCCGATTTTCGACTACCTCGGGGAGAACCCGGACAAGGCCCGCATTTTCGATGCGGCGATGGTCGGCATTCATGGCCGCGAAGCAAATGCCGTACTCACTTCTTACGACTTCTCCAGCGTTGGCATCGTTGCTGACATTGGCGGAGGAAACGGTTCGCAGATGACCGAACTCCTCCGACAGCACCCGTCAATGCAGGGAATTCTCTTCGACCTGCCTCATGTCATCGAGCGAGCCAAAGTGAAGATGGAATCTGAGCAACTCGCTGATCGCTGTGAGTTGGTGGGAGGGAGCTTTTTTGAGTCGGTTCCCAGTGGTGCAGACATCTACATGATGCGGCACATCATTCATGACTGGCATGAAGAGAAGGCCCTCACCATCCTGCGGAACTGTCATGCGGCCATGTCGCTCGAGAGTAAGCTCCTGGTGGTCGAGAGCGTAATCCCGCCAGGGAATGAGCCGTTCGGTGGTAAATTCCTCGATCTGGTCATGCTGCTTATTCCCGGCGGCAAGGAACGGACTGAAGAAGAGTATCGGACCTTGTTCCGAACGGCGGGGTTTGAAGTGACACGGGTCATTCCCACGGAAACGGAAGTCAGCGTCATTGAGGCTGTGAAGGTCTAGGTCAACGAAACTAATCACATTAAGGATGGGGCGAAACAGCATGCGATTACAACTCAGATTCGCGATTTTGTTGGCCGTCATTTCATTGGCGTCGGCGCAATCCGTGAATGAGCGGCAGGCGAATGCACAGGAAGGGCCACGACCGCAAGCGACCACAGCGACATATGCTGATGTGAAGTACGGTCCGCATGACCGACACCTCATGAATGTTTGGCTGGCCGAATCGGATAAGCCGACGCCCGTGCTGGTTTCGATTCACGGGGGTGCCTTTCGGCACGGCGACAAGAGCGTGAGTCGCGCTGTGCTGAGAGAGTGTCTCAAAGCGGGGATTTCAGTCGTCGCAATGACCTACCGATTCACCGGGGAAGTGATCGCACCCGCCCAACATCAGGATGCCGCAAGAGCCGTGCAGTTTGTGCGACACATGGCGGAAGAGTGGAATCTCGACCCGACCCGCGTTGCCGCCACGGGTGGTTCTGCCGGAGCGGGAATGTCGATGTGGCTCGGCTTTCACGACGACATGGCTGATCCCGACAGCGATGACCCCGTCTTGCGACAATCGACCCGATTGACCTGTATGGCTGTCAACAACGGACAATCCTCATACGACCCTCGTTTCATCCGCGACTTATTCCCCGGAACGGACACATTTGAGACCTCAGCACTGGCCGAGTTATTTGACGTGGACTTGGACCACCTTGATGAGCTTCCCGCTGAGAAGTACGCGCTGTTTGAAGAGGTCTCAGCGATCAATCATCTGACGAAGGACGACGTCCCTGTGCTGATGACCTATGACAGTGATCTCGACACTCCGATCAACAGCCGCAGTATCGGGATTCACCATCCTCGATTCGGGAAGGTGCTCAAGGAAGCGATGGACGAGCTTGGCCTCGAGTGTCGGGTCGAGACAGGATTTGCCAAGGGCTCAGGGAATCGGCCAAAACTGCAGATGGACTTCCTCAAACGACATCTGGCACCCGCGCCCATTGTCCACGAAGACATCACCTATGGAGCTGCAGACGGCACGGGCCTTAAACTCGATCTCGCAATGCCTGATGGCGACGGTCCGTTTCCAGCGATCGTTTTCGTTCATGGCGGAGGCTGGTACTTGGGCGACCGACACGGTTATCGAGATGAGATTGAGGCAGCCGCCCGGCGCGAGTACGTCGGCATCACCATCAGTTACCGCTTGATGCAGTTTGACGAAGAACAGAAAGAGACCACGACGGCGACCAAAATCTTCCCTGCCCAGATTCATGACGTGAAGGCCGCCATTCGCTGGGTGCGAGCCAATGCAGAGAAGTATCACATCAACCCGGATCAAATCGGCGTGACGGGCCGATCGGCTGGAGGTCACTTGTCTCTACTGTTGGGACTCACGGACTCTCAAGCCAACCTGGAGGGTGAGGGCGGAAATGATGAACACTCCAGCCGCGTGCAAGCCGTGGTGAATGTCTTCGGACCAACTGACATGGCCGGGTGTTATCGGACGAGTTCGGTGGGCTGGATCTTCCGTCTGGTCATGGGAGGCACGCCGGACGAAGTCGCTGAGACCTACCAGTCAGCGAGTCCTCTCACCTATGTCAGTGAGGACGATCCTCCGGTGCTGACGCTCCACGGCGATCAAGATCGGCTCGTTCCGATTGACCAGGCCACCATGCTCAATGACAGGATGAAGTCCGCAAATGCTCCACATACGTTGATGGTGTTTGAAGGACAAGGGCATGGCTTTGGAGGCAAGTACCGTCTACAGGAATTAGACGCCATGTGGAACTTCTTCGACCAGCATCTTCAACGGTGATCAGTTAAACGAGGTTGAATCCCAGACCAGCGTTCTCGCTTCGGCAATTGATTTCGCTTCGATCGTTTCCTCAGCCAGTGCAAGCCGGAATTACGTTGAATGTCAGAACGCCCAGCGATGCGACTCGATCAGTTTCTCAAACTCCAGGGTTTGGTGGGGTCAGGTGGGCAGGCCAAACTGATGATCCAAAGCGGGGAAGTGATGGTCAATGGTGAGCCGGAGACGAGGCGTCGACGGAAGATGGTCGACGGGGACGTCGTGCATTTCGAGGGAAGCGACTACCCGTTCAAAGATTCAGACCTGGAACAAAACGGGAGTTCACTCGACTGACCGATCAGGCAAGCATCCTACTTCGACGGACTCACTGTCAGCGAGATCGGTGATGATGCGTAGTTCGTGCTGATGTTGTACGTGACGTAGACGCGGGCCATCACAGCGATCGGCAGGTCACTCACCGGGAGTGCATCCTTCGCGGCTTCGAGAATGATCGTCGCCTCCGACTCGTCACCCTTGAGCTGAGTACGACTGTCGCCGGAGAGAGAAACGCCCGGTGGCAGCTGTTCGCCGCTGCTGTTGGTCACGTACAGATGGCTCATCGCCAGTGAGACGGGATCGGAGTTGCCTTCCTTTCGGACAACCTTCACCTTGATCTCTGCGCGGCCACCCGGCTGCAGATTGATGGACGTAGGACTGGTTTCGACACTCACGAGATCGAGCGGCTGTGTGACACCGACGATTTGGGTCTTGCATGGCCAACGAAGCTGAGCGCTCCCGCCCCCCTGTTGAAGTTCACAGGTCACGATCCCGTCACGGATGATCTCTCGGGGCGATTCATCGGGTGGAGTGACGTTTGCTTTCCCAAAAACTCGGACCAGACCGGCGTCAATCTCTGCGTCTTCTTGAGCCGTGAGAATGAGGGCACAGTGGTTCATGCCGGCTGGGATGGTGGCTGGCGTCATCTCGACTCCGGCAGGAAGTCCTTCGATTCCAATCTTGACGGGGCCGTCAAACCCGTTGAGACGTTTAATTCCCGCGAACCACAGCATCCGCGTGCCGGGTGCCAGCATGGCGTAGTAGTACTCGCCGAACAATTCGAAGTCGGGACCGCCCGGTTCTGCCCGCAGGTAGTAGACGTAGTGGTCTCCGGCTCCGCCGTTGAGATCACGCACAGAAACGAAGTATTGGCCGTCAGCCGGTGCCTGGAATCGGAGTGTGCTGTCCTTGGAGGTGTACGACCATGCATGCGGTGAGCCGGAGGAATCGTCTGCTTCGGACAGTAGAGCTCCGTCACTGTTGAAGACCTCAATCACACTGTCCAGCGGCAGACCGTGTCGGTCCGCTTCGACCTCGAATCGATAAACGTTTCCTTTCACGGCGTCGAACGCGAAGTATTGGGCACCATCCGTTGTCTCTACGCGTCCGCTCACGCCACACGGCAACTCGATCGGTATCGCCGACTCGAGCGAATCGCTCCCGGCTCCGACCACATACTGAGGATGTGGGCTGGTCAGCACGGGAACTTCATTGGTCGGACCATTCGCTGATTCATAGCGGGTCGGTTGCCAGACGCCCGGCTGATCATCGATAGCCGTCAGTTCGACCGGTGATACCTCTTCGAATCCAAAACCGACCGGCATGGCCTCGACGCTTGAGCCCTGCTGGACAGCCATGGGGAACATGGCCTTGAGGAACGGGCGATCAGACAGTTCGACGCAGTAAGAGAACTTCTCGCTGCCGGCAAAGCGAACGTCGCGAATCTGAACGACATATTCGCCGTCATCTGGCAACTCACAGTGCAGAAACGAGTCACCGCCGTAGAAGTTGTCATTCTCAGCGACGATCTGGCCACTGGGGCCGAGCAGCGTGAGGAGGGGGTTCATGTGATAGATCGGGTGCTTCACGAGCATGATGTGAATGCACTCGGTCACCCGTTGGGCATAGACTTGAGCTGTGATCCGCTGCCCGGCCACTCCAGAAAATCGAAAGCAGTCAACGTCCTCGTTCTTCTCGCAAACGCCACAGACCGCAGCGGGAATCGAGACCTGCTGTGCGGAGTCCGGTGAGTCGTTGCCGTCTGATGATTCTTCGACGACCGGATAATCGGTGACGAGCAGATGCGAAATGCTGGAGACTGCTTGTGGAGTCGCGACTCGTAGTTCGTACACGCCGGTCGGTTGATCTTCAGGGACATCGACGTTGAAGCGAAACGGCGTGCCGACCGATGCCCGGTTCTTACGAGGAGCCTCGATCGGCTCGGTTTCCACGAGTGTCATGGTTATGCCGGGCCGGTCGAAGAAGGTGGCATACGCTCCGTCGAGGGTGTAGTTGCTACGCAGTCGCACCTGCTGTTCTGTCCCACGTTGCACGGCGACCGGATGAATCGTGGTGAGTTGGCGAAACCCGACCTTCGCGAGCGCAGCATCGCTCATTACGAGCGTCACTAACACGGTAACAGAGATGATTCGATGCATGACCTGCTTTCTCGTCGCTGAACTCGCAAGAGTTCAGAACGCCACCAAAACCAATCGCGACTGAATTCTGGCGAATCCAGCGACGTTCACTCTATCAACCCATCAACTCGTGGATTGGCTCACCCTCGCACACCTTGATGGGGCGTCCGTCGGGAGCGACATGCCACGTATCGAGAGGGATGCCGAGCTTTGAGTAGATGGTCGCGGCGACGTCATGGGCATAGTACTCATCGCCTTCGCACTTCAAGGCGGTTTGATCCGTCTTGCCGATGACGGCTCCCTGCGGCGTGCCGATGCCGGACATCACGATGTAACTCGCCGTCGACGAGTGATCACGGCCAGAGTTGGCGTTGATCGCAGGCGTGCGACCGAAGTCAGTCATCCAGACGACGAGAGTTGTCTCCAGCAGGCCGCGCTGTTGCAAATCGTCGATGAGAGCGGGGATTCCCTGATCGACCGGAGGAAGTTTCTTCCTCAGCGTTTTGAAGTTGTTGCTGTGTGTGTCCCAGCCGCCGTCGCTCACAGTGACGAAACGTGCCCCCGACTCGATCAGGCGTCGAGCGAGGAGGCAACTCTGGCCAAAGTAGTGACGGCCATAGGCATCGCGAGTCGTGTCTTTCTCCGCCGAGAGATCGAAGGCCTGCTTTGTCTGCGGCGAGGAGATGATCTCAAACGCGTTCTCATAGAACTTGTCCGTTGCTTCGAGTGCTCCCGCGTGTTCCTCTGTCTTGCGGGGGAGAGTGTCGAGCAGGGCGAGTGCCTGGCGGCGGCGCTCGAAGACCGAGAGTGGGAGACCACCAGGCGGCGTCACGTCGCGGATGGTGTAGTCCTTGCTGTTTGGATCGCCAGGCACTTCGAAAGGGTTGTGTTCGATGCCCAGATAACCCGCGAGTCCAGCGCGTTTGCGTCGATCGACGTGGGAGCCGAGTTGGATGAAGGGCGGCAACGAATTTCGCTTGCCTCGCTCTTTGGAGATGACCGAACCGAAGCAAGGATAGGTGATCGTCTGGTTGAACGGCTTGCCGGAGTGCATGATCGCATCGGCGATACTGTGACTGCCGTTGCGGGGGTTGAGGTTCCGCAGGAGAGCGAACTGACTCAGTCCCTCCGCGAAACGTGGCATCAACTCAGTGAACTGAACTCCCGGGACGACGGTTGGAATCGTTGAGAACTCGCCTCGGACGTCCACATTGGCCTCGGGCTTGGGATCGATCGAGTCGATGTGACTCGTGCCGCCCCGGGTCCAGATGAGAATGCAGTTTAACTCTGAGGCGGAGGTCTTGGATGCCGCCTGCGCTCGCATGGCTCCATCTAATGAGAGCCCGATTCCGGCGAGTGAGCCGACCTGCATCAGGAAGGACCGTCGTGAGCCGAGCTGGCAGTTCGCGTCGCGTCGGGGGAAGAGATTCAACACGGTTCGGTTCCGTTGGTTGAAGTTCGCTTGATATCTTCTGGATCGAGGCTCGGTCGGAAAACTTGATTCCGCGTTGGGTGGCAGGGTCAGGAACGAAGTGGATGGCCCTGCGCGGGTGAACGTCGAGCGTCGGGGCCATGCGCTTCGCTCCTGACCCCGCCACCCTGGAGGTTTCCGACAGATTCTAGTCTACCCGCTTTCAATGCCCCAGCCCAGAAGAGACTGACACACTGGAGCAGTCATGTTGTATACTGAGTGAATCGTAACGACTGCACTGGCCAGATGTCAGCCTCGCCCCCACTTCCCGCCTTCAATTGATCATCGTCTCATGCGACCTTGGTTGACCGCCTTATGCCTCTGGTATTCTTTCTCCGGATACGCTGCGACATGCGGCGCCAGTGAGCCGGTGACGATTCACGTTGACCCCAGCGAAGTTCGTCTCGTGAGTGACCTCGATCGGGTCCAACTCGTGGTCTCGGCGAGCACTTCCTCCGATCACTCGCAAGATGTCACCCATGAAGCAACCTACGAGAGCTTGTCTCCCGGCGTTGTGAGTGTTTCAGCCCGTGGTCGTGTGTCACCGCAAGCAGCCGGGACGACCGTCATCCGGGTCTCGTCAGGTGCAGCAACGATTGATGTGCCTGTGATTGTCGAGTCACGAACGTCGGATGACCTCGTGAGCTTCACAGAGGACGTCGTTCCCGTTCTGACCAAAGCGGGATGCAATCAGGGTGCCTGCCACGGAGCGCAGTTTGGTCAGGGGAGCCTGAAACTCTCGTTGCTTGGCTTCGCTCCCGAGGTGGATCACCCGGCGATTGCCCGCGACTGGAGTCAAAGGCGCATTTCATTCGTGTCCCCTGAGGACAGCCTTTTGCTCAAGAAGGCGACCGCGACGATTCCGCATGGGGGTGGACAGCGAATGGCAGTGGATTCGCCCGAGTATCGAGTCCTGAAGTCGTGGATTGAATCAGGGGCGCCTGCACCGGTCTCAGCTGAGCCACGATTGACCGACATTACGGTCTCGCCGAGCGAGGGTGAATACCAAGCGGACGAAGGTCGACAACTGCGAATCCTTGCCGAATACGACGATAGCTCGCTTCGTGATGTGACACACTTCGCGAGGTATGACAGTCTGGGGACAGGCATCGCCACAGTGACGGGTGATGGATACCTGTCCGTGGTCGGACAGGGACAGACGGCCATCATGGTGCGGTATCGAGGTCGTGCGAAGGTGTCCTCGGTTGCGAGACCGTTCACCGAGAATGTTGACTTGACGGACTTTCAGCCGCGCAACTTTGTCGATGAGCACGTCAAGGCACAGTGGCAGAAGATCGGGCTGACCCCGTCTCCCGTCTGCAGTGACGAGCAGTTCATTCGACGGGCCTTCCTGGCGTCGATCGGCACGCTCCCCTCTCCCGAGCGAGTCCAACAGTTTCTGGCCTCCGCAGAGCCCAACAAGCGAACCGAACTCGTCGACGAGTTGCTCGGCCTCACCGGCGATCCGAAACGAGACGTCCATGTCGAGGCATGGAGTGCCTATTGGACGCAGAAGTGGGGCGATTTGCTCAGGAACAATCGGGAAACGGTCGGTGAGATCGGTATGTGGGCCTTCGCGAATTGGATTCGGGCCGCTCTTCGCGAGAACAAACCGATGGATGAGTTCGCCCGTGAGATCCTGCTGTCGCGCGGGTCGATTTACCAAAACGGTCAGGCCAACTACTTCAAAGTCTCCAGCAAACCGACCGATCTCGCAGAGACGACAGCACAAGTCTTTCTCGGAGTCCGACTGGAGTGTGCGAAGTGCCATCAACATCCCTTTGAATCGATCAGCCAGGCCGACTACTACGGACTGGCCGCGTTCTTTACGCAGGTGACAACCAAACGAAGCAGTGCCTTTGGCGGCTTTGGCAACGACACGGTTGTCAGGCTCAAGAGTTCCGGGAACATCAAACACCCTCGCACGGGGCTTGTTGTGCCTCCAACTCCACTCGGAGAGTCACCTCTCGAATCAATCGAGGCTCGCGACCTGCGTCGTCCACTTGCCGAATGGCTCACATCACCCGAAAACCCGTTGTTTGCACGCAACATCGTCAACCGCACATGGGGACATTTGATGGGTGTCCCCCTCGTCGAACCCATTGACGACCTGCGTACGACCAATCCCCCCTCCAATCCTGAGTTGCTCGACGCTCTGGCAGCCGACTTTGTTGAGAACGGTTATGACCTGCGAAAGCTCATGCATGCGATCATGGTCTCACGCGCGTTTGCGTTGAGTTCCACGGCGACCGACGACAATGTGGCGGACTCTCGTTTCTACACGCATTACCCCTCCCAACGTCTGCCGGCCGAAGTGCTCCTGGACGCTATTGATGATGTCTGTGGGACACAGGAGCGATTCACGGGAGTGCCGCTCGGGACACGTGCGATCGAGTTGCCCGATCCAAATTTCGAATCCTACTTCCTCGACACACTTGGCCGACCGCAGCGGATCGTTTCGTGTGAATGCGAACGGACCGCAGAGCCGAATCTGGCCCAAGTTCTGCAACTCGCCAATGGCGAGCTCGTGCAGCGAAAGCTGACCGATGAACAGGGCCGTCTTTCGAAGCTGATGGAAAGCAACGTTGACGACGAGACGGCTTTCCGAGACCTCTATCTGGTCTCGCTGAGTCGGCCTCCAATCGAGCAAGAACTTGATCATTGCCGCACCATCCTGGCCAGTGCTGGCGATCGCCGTCAGGGATTGGAAGACGTCTTGTGGGCGCTGATCAACAGCCGTGAATTCCACTTCAATCACTGATGGAGGTCAGCGAGGCGGTCGTGTTGTCGAAAAAGGATTTCAATCTCACGGATCTGCATGATCCCTTTTCACTCTCGAAGACGATTCAAGACTCCTATCCCGGAGTAGCTGAACTCGCAAGAGTTCAGAATTCCAGAAAGTCACGACATGGCTGAATTCTTGCGAATCCAGCTACTGTGGTTTTGAAATGGCCTCATCATCCTTCGCGTGCGAGATGACGAACTCCAGTGCGGCTTTGGAATCTTCGTAGTTTGTGCTGTGTCCTCCGTCCGGTCGATGCAGGCTGAGGACATGTGGATTGTGCCGCCGGATCTCCGTAAGCAGTCTGAGGACACTCTCGGGCGGGACGATCGTGTCACGTCCACCGGTCGTCGCTGCGAGGGGGGTCTGGAACCGGTCTGGGAAGAATTCCGCGCTGCGTTTGTGATACTCGTCAGGGACGTCTGTCCTCGATCCGCCAAATGACTCAGCGATTGCCTCGGGGAAGCCTTCATACTCGACAAGGTTCGCGGTGCCATTCAGTGACACCACGCCATCGACAAGATCCGGATGCATCGCGGCAAAGGTGAGTGCCCCTGCGCCACCCATCGATCCACCGCAGAGAATGACACGATTGGTCGTATGCTGTTCTTTCAGTGACTGAATGATCTGGACCATGTCAGACTCAGCGCTCGGCCCCATCCATGACGTCTTCGCACGATAGTCCGGCGAGACGAGCAGCATGTCATGAGCAGCTACAACATCTCGCACTGCACGACACTCGTCTCTTGGTTGCTTCACAAACTGCCAGCGATCCGAACCATGCCCATGCAACGCCACGAGCAACGACTGGGGTTTGCTGCTGTCATAGTGGTGAGGATAGACGACCACGTACTTCTGCTCAGTTCCATCACATGATGCGCTGAACGAGACGTCATCGGTGCGCTGCTCTTCCGCGAAGCAATTGCTGACGAAGAGCAGGATCACAAGTGCAGCGGGAAAGAACCGCAGGACGTCAGGTAACATTCCATTCCTCACAAGAGATCCGAGGGGGTCCGGGAATTGGGCGCAGGGAAAGTAGTCAGCACGCTCCGCCGTGATGACAGTGTCGCTCGCACGCTTCCCCATACATCTCAAGGACTCACTCAATCCGCTCATCACGCGGAGCGTGATGGCTACCGATTTCCCGGACACTCATCCAGTCCTGACGATCATCGCATGAAACAGATGAGACGGAGTCTGCACAGAACGGCAGGATGATCGACGCCACCTGCTACGGGTTGGGCGGCGAGGTGGCGATCAGGACAACGAGCGTTTCAGTCCCTGTATTCTCGATGCCATGCAGACACCACGGTGGCAGATAGACAAAGTCCCCCTTCTTGACTTCACGTTGATAGTTGGCGAATGTCATCTGTCCCGATCCTTCAAGAATGACGTAGGTCTCTTCGGTTTCATGCGATCCGGGCTCGAGGATGACGTGCGGCGGGATGTAGAACATGACCAGGCCCATGTTCTTGGCCGGTGCGCTGGGGTTCACCGGATGCACGACGCGGACACCGACGCCGTTGCATCCGGGGTACACCACCGGCACACCATCTTGGACATTCACGATCATGGGGTCGGGCGGTTGATCCGGTTTGGGAATCGTTGGTGGTTCGTCGCCTTGGTAGCCTTTGAATTCAGTAATCTTAGCCACGTGATCTCCTTATTGACTTGATGCCTTGGATTGATGGTGATTATTGAAGGGAGTTTTCTGTTCGAAACGATTGAACTTCGCCGCCTTCATGACCGGGAGTGCCGCCGGCATTCATGGCGAGGTTGCCGCCGTCCATGGGGATGATGGCCCCCGTGATCCACTCCGAAGCGTCCGACGCGAGGAGCACTGCAAGTCCCTTGATGTCCGCTGGCTGTCCCATCCGACCAGCGGGGATGCCGCGAATGAACTTCGCCTCCAGCTCCGGATCTTGCTGCATGCGTGCGATGAGGCTCGGGTTCGTCACTTGGGCCGGCGTGACGGCGTTGACCCTCACGCCTCGGGAACTCCACTCGGTGCTCAGCTCCCGTGTCATTTGGATCACTGCTCCCATCGACATGCTGTAAGCCGTGTGTCCGCGACCGAGAGCCGTGGTGCTGGCAAGCGAGCCAATGTTCATGATCGAGCCACGACCCTGAGCCAGCATGCGTCGGCCCGCCTGCTGACACATCGAAAAACGACCGACCACCAGATTCTGGAGGACGCGGTGCAGGTCCTCAATTAAGAGGTCTTCCGGTTTCGCCAAGTGACCGTCGCCTGCGATGTTGCCCAGAAAGTCGACCCGACCGAACTTTGCGTCGACTTGCCGAAACAAATCCGCGATGGCGTCCGGATCGGAGACATCGGTGCCCGCGACCATGACCTGTCGCCCAAGTGCCCCGATCGTCTGCGCTGTCGCTTCGGCACCTTCGACGTTTCGATCGACCAAGGCAACGTCCGCGCCATGCTCAGCGACGGCGAGGGCGGTCGCCTGCCCGAGTCCCTGAGCGGCGCCAGAGACGACAGCGACTTTGCCGGAAAGATCAAACAGCGAGTTGGTCATCGTCATTCGTCCGTTGTGACATGTTCTCTTGCGGTGGTGCCTCGCGCACGCCCATCACCAGCACCGCTCCCAACAGAAGTATGGCGGCCATGGACCACAGGCCAAATGCTCCCAGAATGTTTGGTCCCACGAGCCCACCAATGTTTGCGACGGAATTGATCATCGCGACGCCCCCTGCTGCTGCTGCGCCAGTGAGAAATGCAGTCGGCAATGTCCAGAAGACAGGCAACATACTCATCATTCCCGTCTGGGCAAGGCAGAGGCCGATTAATGCGACCAATGGCGATGGACTCCACGCTGTCAGACTCCAACCCGCTGCCCCCAACAAGGCTGCAACCGCCAGATGTCCTCGCCGTTCGTTCATCCGATCGGAACTGATGCCGAACAGCGACATCCCCACAACCGCACAGACATGGGGCAATGCACTGAGCAGCCCGATCTGAAATGTGGTGAGGCCTGCGTACTGCTCTTTGATGAGTTTTGGAAAGTAGGCCCCCCCTGCGTTCGCGCCGACTGCCACGGTGAAGTAGATCGCAATCAGCAACCACACGCGCCATTGCAACATTGCCATGAAACGATCCGCATTGTGGACCTGCTGACGATGACTCACTTCGTTTTGCATGTGTGTCACGAGCCAGTCGCGTTCTTCCGTCGTCAGCCAATTGGCGTCCTTGGGATAGTCAGTCAGATAGACGAGGACGGCGAAACCCAGCATGACCGAGGGAATTCCTTCCAGAAGAAACAACCACTGCCAGCCTCGCAGACCTGCGATCGTATCAAGTGACTGCATGATCAAACCCGACACCGGATTGCCGAACACACTGGCCAAACCAATCGCCATCATGAAGAAGGCCGTCATTCTCCCTCGCGTCCGATCGGGGAACCAGTAGCTCAGGTAGAGGATGATTCCCGGGAAGAAACCGGCTTCAGCGATTCCGAGCAAGATCCGCAGCGTATAGAAACTCCATTGATCCCAAGCGAACATCATGCAACTTGAGATCAGCCCCCAGCTGATCATGATGCGTGCGATCCAGCGTCGGGCTCCCACACGATGCAGCAGCATGTTGCTGGGCACTTCAAAGAGCAGGTATCCGAAGTAAAAGATGCCGTACCCGAGATTGAACATCTCTTCTGAGAGCCCGAGATCATCCTGCATCTGCAGCCGGGCGAAGCCGAGGTTGGCCCGGTCGATGATGTTGAAGACGTACAGCACGCACACAAAGGGGATCAGTCTCCAGGCAACCTTCCTGAGGGTCGTCGCTTCCAGGACCGAATCGTTCATCAAGACCCTTTGAGATTGCGCGCTCGGTTCAGGCAATGACGTCGTGGATCGGGTCGCCGCCGTGTGCGATGGCGACTGGACGCCCCTGGAGATCGGGCACCGTCATGTGCGGGTCAATGCCCAGCAGGTGGTAGATCGTCGCCACGACGTCGCCGGGGGAGACCGGGTTCGTTGCGGGATAGGCCGCCTGCTTGTCGGTCGAGCCGAAGACGGTCCCCTGTTTGACACCGCCGCCGGTCAGCAGGCTGAAGCCACATTGGGGCCAATGATCCCGTCCAGCGTTGCTGTTCACGCGCGGCGAGCGTCCCATCTCTCCCATGACCACGACCAGTGTTGACTCCAGTAGTCCGCGTTCTTCCAGATCACTGATGAGGGCTGGATACACCATGTCGAGCACGGGGAGGTTTTCGTTCTTGAGCATGCCGAAGTTATTCTGATGCATGTCATAGGAGTGCCCCATCCGGCCGAAGATCTCTGCATGCACGCTGATGAAGGGGACACCTCGTTCACGCAGCCGGCGAGCCACGAGCATGCTGGAGCCAATGAGGTGCCGACCATATCGATCTCGGAGCTCGTCAGGTTCCTCGGACAGATCGAACGCATTGCGCGTCTTGCTGGACGAGAGCATATCGAATGCCCGCTGCTGGAACCCGTCCATCCGATCAACGCCGCCTGAAGCGTTGACCTCTTCAAATCTGTCGTCCAACTGTTGCACCAACGATCGCCGTCGATCCAACCGATTCGCAGTCATCGCGGGGAGTTCGCCAACAGAGGGCATCTGTGGTTCGCCGAAGGGACGCACAGGATCGTAATAGTCCCGGCTCGGTTCGCGATCGAAGCGGGGGCTGCAGACGCTGAACAGCGGATCGTACTGACTCCCCAGATATCCGCCATACGGTCCGGGTCGACGAATGCCCGGATACATCGTTGCTTCGCCCCATCCGGGATAGCACGGGAGGCAGACCGCACCGGGCAGTTCGCGAGGTCCCATCTTGAGATACTGGCAGATGGCACCGATATCAGGAGGGTCAGTCGGTTTGGCGGCGAGTTGGCCATTCTCGCCAAGAGCATAACCGGTCATCATCGCCAGCGGATTGTGGGCGTTGTAGCCGTGTGTCACGGTGCGGATCAGGCTCGCTTTATGCATCCACTTTGCCGTGTTTGGCAAATGCTCGCAGACCTGCAGACCGGGCAGCGACGATGCGATCGGATCGAACTCGCCCCGGATCTCAACTGGCGCGAGCGGCTTCATGTCAAACATGTCCATGTGGCTCGGTCCGCCGAGCAGATTGAACAGAATGACCGACTTGGCCGTCCCCTCCGGCTTCGTTCGAGATGCATCAGCCGCCGCCAGCAATCGTGGCAACGACATGCCTGCAAACAGTGACAGGCCGCCGACACGCAGTGACTCGCGTCGAGTTACCCCGTCACACAACTGAGTCTTTTGGCCGAGGATGCTCAACATGGCAATACCCACAAGAACGAAGAGGGCTATCCGCGTGCACAAGGATACCAAATCGAAAGAGAAAAGACTCACCCGCATGGAACTTTCTCTCCGAGGAGCGGCTCAGTACGATCAAGCAATCTGAAGACTGTCGACAACTACTCCTTGCCAAATCTCTCAAGTCTGATTGTACTGAGGATATGAATATCCAGAGCGCGGCAATAGCTTTCATCGGGCTGACACTTGTGTTGGCTGTGTGTGTTCAGTCACGGCTTGGGTTTGCTGAAGCACCCGAGCCCGGTCTGGAAGCACGCATTCCATGGACCACATCACGAATCACTGGCTCACCCGATCCGCCTCTGCCGTATACGACGGAGCGGGTGTTCCCGGCGATCACGTTCAAGAACTGCCTCGACATCGTCTCGGTGCCCGGCAGCGACAGGCTGTTTGTGGCCGAGCAGGGAGGCAAAATCTTCTCCTTCCCGAACCGGCCCGACGTTGAAGAAGCTGATCTCGTTGTGGACCTCGCCAAAGACGTCGAGGGAGTGCAGAGTGTTTACGCCATCACGTTTCATCCGGACTTTGAGCAGAACCGGTCCTGTTACGTTTGTTACATCAAGGAGGCCAATCTCGAAGACGGCACGCATGTCGCCCGTTTTCGAGTCGCAGACACCGATCCGCCCACGATCGATGTCGCGACCGAGCAGACGATCATCACCTGGCTGTCAGGCGGTCATAACGGGTGTTGCCTGAAGTTCGGGCCGGATGGGTTTCTCTACATCTCGACAGGAGACGGGGCGGGAGCGAATCCTCCGGACGTCAAGCAAGCCGGACAGGACATCAGCAACCTGTTGTCATGCATCTTGCGGATCGATGTCGATCACACGGAGGACGAACGGAACTATCGCATCCCGAGCGACAACCCGTTTGTCGATCTGGAAGGAGCCCGAGGCGAAATCTGGGCCTACGGTCTCCGCAATCCCTGGCGGATGAGTTTCGATTCTCGGACGGGTGAATTGTGGGTCGGTGATGTGGGCTGGGAGTTATGGGAGATGCTCGATCGCATTGAGCGAGGCGGCAACTATGGCTGGGCCGTGATGGAGGGGAATCAGTCCACCCACCCGGAATGGCCGCGCGGACCGACCCCCCTCCTGCCTCCGACAATCGACCATCCGCACTCGGAGTCATCCTCGATCACCGACGGCTTGACCTACTACGGGTCGCGGCTGCAGGAACTGCAAGGCACCCATCTCTACGGTGACTATGACACCGGCAAGATCTGGGGCTTCCGCTACGAGGATGGGCAGGTCGTCGATCATCGCGAGTTGGCAGACACGACACATCGGATCGTCGGATTCGGCGAAGACCACGACGGCGAATGCTATCTGCTCGATCATACTGCAGGGACAATCCACCGACTCGTGCCCAACCCGGTCCAGAGTCAGAACAACATGTTCCCACGCAAACTCAGCGAGAGCGGCCTGTTCGCCTCCGTCACTGAGCAGACGCCGGCACCAGGTGTGATTCCGTACTCACTCAATGCCGAGCCCTGGGCCGACCATGCGGTTGCCGAACGTTTCCTCGCCATTCCGGGTGAAGAACAGATCAATGCCGAAGGAGAGAAGTGGTCGTTCCCGAAGGACTCCGTCCTAGTGAAGACGTTGTCCCTCGACCTCGACCAGAGGAACCCGTCCAATCGTCGACGGATCGAGACTCAACTTCTGCATTTCGACGGAGCCGAGTGGCAGCCGTACACCTACCGCTGGAATGACGAGCAGTCTGACGCGGAGTTGATCGATGCCCAGGGCACGGAGGAGAGCTTCGACGTTGTCGATCCCGACGCACCCGGTGGCATCCGTCGTCAAGCGTGGCGATTCTCCGGTCGGGGTGAGTGTCAGCGGTGTCACAACAACTGGTCAGGGCCTGTCCTGGCATTCAACGGTCCGCAGTTGAACAGAGGCTACGACTTCGAAGGAAAGATCGCCTCACAGCTCGACACCTACGCTCACATCGGCCTGTTTGAAGAGCCAGTCTCCAGCACCGTCGTCTCGCCGCTGGCTGACCCTCTCGATGAGCATGCCGACGTGAACTCTCGCGCCCGAGCATACTTGCACGTCAACTGTGCCCACTGTCATCGCCTGCACGCGGGCAGTGCGGTTCTGTCGCATATGCCCCACGAACTGCCACTCGAGAAGACCAACATGGTCGGTGTGCGGCCCACGCAGGGGACGTTCGGGATTCACGGCGCACAGGTCATCGCAGCCGGCGACCCGTATCATTCGGTGCTGTTGTATCGCATGTCCAAACTGGGTGGCGGTCGCATGCCGCACATCGGGTCTCGCGAAGTCGATCTCGACGGGGTTGCTCTGATCGAGGAGTGGATTCGGAACATTCCAGCGGAGAACTCAACGGAGACCACCGGTCAAGATGCGGCGATCAGATTGGAAGATCAAGAGATCACAGCGATAAAGCAACTGCTGAGCGTTGAGAGTCTCCCTGAGCGGGCGAAGATCGTCGATCAATTACTCTCCTCAACAAGCGGGGCCATGAGGCTCCTGAGGTCATTCGAGAAAGAGCAGGTGCCTGCCGAGGTGGTTGCGATCACCGTCGAATCGGGCACGGTGCACGAAGACGTCAGCATTCGTGACCTGTTCGAGCGTTTTCTGCCACCCGACCAACGCATCAAACGGCTCGGCACCGTCGTGCACCCGCAGCAGATTCTCTCACTGACGGGTGATCCAGAGCGTGGCCAACAGGTGTTCTTCACAACCGCGGGCGTCGCCTGCAAGACCTGTCATCGCATCGGACAAGAAGGAAAGGAAGTCGGCCCCGATCTGACGGCGATCGGCAAGAAGCTCGATCGTGCCCAACTGTTGGAAAGCATCCTACAGCCATCAAAGCGAGTCGACCCGAAGTACGTCAGCTATCTCGCCGAGACCACTGCAGGACAAGTGTTGACCGGGTTGCTGGTGAGCAAGACCAAAGAGGAAGTCGTCCTGAAGGATGCCCAGCAGAAGTCGATCCGCCTCCCAACTAATCAGATTGAGCAACTCGTACCTCAGAGACAGTCACTCATGCCGGAACTCTTGTTGCGAGACTTGACCGCCCAGCAAGTGGCCGACCTGGTCGAGTTTCTCAGTTCGCTCAAATGAACTCACGGAATGGTGGTGGGCTAGTGGTTGATCCAAGCTGAATTGACAGGTCGGGGTGGCAGGGTCAGCAGCGAAGCGGATGGCCCTGACATTCGGCGTCCACACGCGCCGGGGCCTTGCGCTTCGCTTCAGACCCCGCCACCCAATGTCGTTCAGCCC
>JAJDEJ010000088.1 GCA_029259815.1 Planctomycetaceae bacterium
ATTGGCGGCAACATGTGCGGTCATGGACCGCGGACGATCTTCGCGGACGGATGGAAGCCGCGGGGTTCGAAGTGATATTTTGTCGAGGGATTGATTTCAAAATGTGGCAGTCACAGCATCGCACGTCAGTCAAAGATCTCAGCCTCCGAGTTCTCTACAAGGCCATGCAGACCAACAAGGCACGATTGCTCGAAAGGATCTCTCCAAGAGAGTTTCCTCATGGTCGTGAGTGTTCCCTGAAATTGGAGCGTGGCTATGAGATGCACCTCGTCGCAGTCGCGAAACCAGCATCGACTTCTCGATAGGCGCCGTTCGTTCAATAACCGCAACGCGGTGACGGCTCACAATCACATGTCATTTGACGGTCCAGTTTACGTCCTTAGTGAAGCCTCACCAAACCTCATAGTTCAATAGACGATGGCCATGACAGCCACGGCTTTATCGACCATTGCTACTCACACGACGGCGGCTTCAAATGCTGGCCCATCGCTTCGCATCGCATATCTGACACCGGAGTATGTGACCGAACCCAAGTTTGATGGCGGGCTCGCGAACTACCTGTCGCGAATCACATCGGCTCTAAGTGGGCAGGGACACGACCCGGAGGTGTTCGTCAGCAGTGATCGTGACGAATCGCTGGAACACAACGGCGTGACAGTCCACCGCGTTAAGTCCGTTGTTTCTCTCAGAGATGAGTTGTTTCTCAAGATCGTCAAAAAGGCGATGGGAATTCGATTGCATTCGGCAATTCACATGAAGTCTGGTGCTCAGAGCCTTGCTGCAGCATTCATGCGAAGGCATCAAGACCAACCATTCGATGTTGCTCAGGGGAGCGACTACGGTGCGACCGGCCTTTGCATTCCAAGACGCCGCAATTTTGCATTTATAACGAGACTCTCGTATTTCCGACCTTTCGTGCGGGAATGTACCGGTGCAGAATTAACGTCGGATCACCGCATGTCCGAACGTCTTGAACGGGTATCGGTGCAGCGATCCGATCACTGTTACGGACCCAGTCGCCGGATTGCAGATGTTGTTCGTCAGCGATGGAATATGCCGGTGGAAATCATCCGACCACCGGTCCAAGTGATAAACGGTGAGAGGCCAGAGGATGATTCAGTATTTCAAGAGCAAATCGGTCAGAAGAATTATATCTTGTTTTTCGGTCGAGTTTGCCGAGTGAAAGGTGCCGACCTGCTGGCAAACATCATGCGACCGCTACTGGAAGAAGACGATTCTCTCCATCTGGTGATCGTCGGTCGCGAACAACCGGATGGGATCGTTGCAGAGAATCGCGATGAGTTAAGTCCACTTGCAAGTCGACTGATTCACATTGGACGCCTTCCCCATTCGCAGTTGTTTCCGGTAATTCGCAACGCCCAAGCCGTCCTCCTGCCTTCGCGGATCGACAATTTCCCGAACGTCTGCATCGAAGCCATGCAGGTGGGTCAAGTGGTCATCGGCACGCGCGAAGCCAGTTTCGATGAGTTGATTGTCGATGGCGAGAACGGGTTCCTCGGCTCGATCGAATCAATCCCAACTCTCACAGCAGCCGTCCGTCGTGCATTGACGCTCACTTCGTCGGAACACGCGAAGATGGGTGAGGCGGCACGGCTGACCCTGCGAGAGTTTGTCCCCGAGGTCACGATCCCGGTCTTGTGTGACTTTTATCGGAACGTCATTGCGAACCGCCGAAACTGAGAGGAACCATTGAGCATGCCCGGCATCTCGCTCATCATTCCGACCTACAATCGAGCCGAGTTTCTCAAGGAAACTCTGCAAAGTATTGCCGAGTTAAACTGCATGCCGGGAGTCGATTGGGAAGTGCTGGTCATCGACAATAACTGCACCGATCACACGGCAGAAATCGCTACGGAGGCAGCGAAGACCTTTCCTTGCGATGTGCGGCACATCGTCGAATACGAGCAGGGGCTGTGCTTCGGGAGAAACCGGGGCATTGTCGAGGCGAAGTACGAACACTTGGGATACCTCGACGACGACATTCGTGTCGCACCAAGTTGGCTGGTGAGTTACTTCGAAGCCGTTAATGACTATGGCGCGGATGCCGTCGCCGGACCGGTGTTCCCGATGTTCAATCAACCGAAGCCACCATTCGTAGTCGGACGAGCACTCGACATGATTTCATCCTCCTACAGTCGCAAGGGAGAGGAGATTCAAGTGCTTCCCGAGCGCACAGCTCATGAGCTTCCCGGCTGCAACTTCGGTGTCCGGAAAGCAGTCGCCGAATCGCTCGATGGCTTTGACAATTCGCTTGATCGGATCGGGAGTGGCTTGCTTGCCGGCGGCGACTTCGATTTCGGACTTCGCCTCGTGGCTGCGGGTCATCGGACGGTCTTCCATCCCGGCTGTGGGATTGAGCATTTGATCATCCCCGAGAAACTGACAAAGCCTTATTTGCGGAGGCGCGCCTACGGCTTGGGGGCAACGATACGGTTGATGTGGGGAAACGAGTCTCAATTCCCCCTGCGAAAACAAGTGAGGCACTACGCCGGAGTGTGTCGTCTGGGGATGAGTGCAGTCACATATCGCCTCTTGGGCAAAGGGAGCGAAAGTTTCGACCGCGAAATCGAAACACTGCAAGCACTCGGTTACATCGTGACGAGCCCCCGCCGTCATCCGAAGGAACGATCGTAGATTGATACTGTTTCAACCTTTCGCTACACAGGTCGATTCGATTTCAAGACCACCTTCTTCGGATTGCGGAGAGACTTTCGCCGCCTCATGACAAGAATCGACGCTTGATTGACCGGGATGACTCAGCCACTCGTCAGTATCATCATTCCCTGTTACAACGCCGCCAATTTCGTTGGCGAAGCGATTGAAAGCGCGCTTCAACAGACATATGCACACAAGGAAGTCATCGTCGTCGATGACGGGTCGACTGATAGCAGCGTCGATGTTCTCCAATCCTTCGGCGATCGGATCCGCTGGGAATCTGGTTCCAATCGAGGGGCGTGTGCCGCCCGCAACCGGGGAATTGAACTGGCTAAGGGAACCTTCATTCAATTCCTCGACGCCGACGACTGCTTAAAGCCAGAGAAGCTGGACATTCAGGTGCCTCTGGCTCTCACGACTCCAGGGACGCTGGTTTTCTGCGAATACGACCGATCGCACCCAAACGATCATTCGCTGCCGGTGCGGGAGAAGCTCGGTGGTGATACGAATGACAGTGTCATATTCGTCATCAATCGACCACAAATTCAGGTGTCGTCACCACTGCATGGCCGCACACAACTCTTAACCATCGGGGGATTTCGGAACGAGCTGTCGTGCTGCCAGGATCATGATCTTCATTTGCGGCTTGCATGTGAGGGCGTGAAATTCAAACGACTGGAGATGTCTCTGTTCGATCATCGCCGCCGCGAGAACAGCCTCTCCAGCAACTACACGCATGTGCTAAGGCAATGGCCGGATGTCTACTGGCATAGCTATCGGCTCCTTGAAGCAAGCGGCAAATTAACCGATCGTCGGGCAGCTGCATTCGCCGGTCGTATGGCATCCGACGCGCGCACGTTGCTGCGAATCGGATTGGTCGCCGAGGCACAGAGAAACTTTGAAGATGCGCGACAGATGCATTCGTCAGGTGGGCTTCCTGACGCTTATGACGGCCTGTCTCGGCTCATGCAACGAACGTTCGGACCAATCCTCACCGAACGGCTTGTGCAAGTGAAACGCTCTGTTGTCAATCGTTAACGTGTCACCCCTCATGCCGACTATGACTCACCCGTCAGACTCACCGGTTTCCTCTGGTGAAGACCCGGCTGCAGTCCGCAAGGACAGTGGATCTCGGTTAGCGGCAAAAGGTGTCGGGACTGCGGTCATTACTCTCGTCTACCGTGATGGTCTCGGTGCGATCTTTGAGTCGGCCTATCTTGGCCCTGCACGTCGGCTACCTGCGCTGGGAGTGCAGCCACACATTGTGGCGATGACACCGATTGGAGATTGGCTGCGTCCGCGGTTGCGACGACTGTGGACGGAGCGGTTTGCTGTCGTGAACGCAGCAGTTCCGGGAGGTCTGACACGTCTGCCGGTCCCTCCCAGTCGAATGCCCAATGCCTGGGATGAAGCCAAGCTTTTGGCGAGTTGGATTCAACGTCATCATGGCGCAGAGCAACCGGTCATCATTCATGCGGGTGGCACGCTGGCGGCGAACGTGGCTCTCCACACACGGAAGCATCTGCCCCACGCCAAAATCGTTTTTCAATGCTGGGGGCCGACATCCGCGGAGTTTCTCTACGGACATGTGGGGCATGAAGATAATCACGCGCCGCCTGCGATCGCTGCCGAGGCTGATCAGATTGAGGAAATGGATCGGGCGTCCTTTCGAGAAGTCGATGCAATCGTGTCGATCGGCGAGTCAATGACACGACACTTGACGGAACATTACCAAGTGCCGGTCGAGAAGACGTTGCTTGTGCCCTGTTGTGTTGATGTCGCGACATTCACGGCTGCACAGACGGAACGTCAGCGGGTGCGTCAGCAATTGGGTCTCGAAGATCGTTTTGTCGTGGCCTTCGTGGGCAGTCTGCATCGTTGGCAGGAGCCCGGCGGCGTGCTGCATTTGTTTGAACTCATTCGGGAACTGGAGCCTCAAGCACATCTGCTGGCTCTCACTCCGAGCCCTTCACAGTTGCGACAACAGCTCGACGAACACCACATTGCCGCGACTCATTCAACAGTCATGCAGGTTCCGCACTCGGAGGTTCCCGCTTACCTCAACGCCTCAGATATCGGCTTGCTGGGACGGGGCTTGTTGCAAAAGCCGTCCTTGGTCAATGCCATCTCATCGCCGATCAAGTATGGCGAATATCTGGCGAGCGGCTGTCCGGTCATCCTGGGCGAGGGTGTCGGCGACTTCTCTGAATTGACCAAGACTCAGAGGGTGGGAGTCGTCATTCCTCACAATGCCATCGATGATGAGATGCGGTCACTGTTGAAGAGCTTCTTTGCAGACGCCCACAACAAGAGCGACAAACTCCGTGAGCGGTGCCGCCGCGTGGCGACCGAGAATCTCGATGCCTCCCAATATGACGAACGCCTGGTGCAGCTTTACGCAAAGCTAGTCACAGGGTCGTCAGACTGCATGTCAGAGCAGAGTCAAACATCTTGAGGAATGCCATGATCCGAAAATTTGTGCCATCGTTTGTGAAAGAGCAAGTACGCCGCAGGCGTCGGCGCACGGTCCTGCAAGGACTCACGCTCAACAACATTCTTGCCAATATGCACCTCCCATACCCGGTGCATGAGAGCGATGACATTTTCTCCCGCAACTACTCCGTTCGCGAGTCAGGAACGGGGAAGGATGGGCTTCCACTGCCGCCGGAGGATCTGGCGATGGGCTACCTGCGGAGTGGTCCGGAACACTATATCGATGGAGGTCAGGACTGGTCGGAGAACCTGCGATCGATCGCAGACAAATATGGGACAAACATCGAGGGAGGAGCTGTGCTCGACTGGGGGTGCAGCACCGGTCGGGTGCTTCGGCACTTCATCGAAGATGCGCGGAGCGGCAAAACCGAATGCTGGGGCACTGACCTGGAGGCACCTGCCATCGCGTGGGCGCGCGATCATTTGGGTCCCATCAAGTTTGTGACATGCAGCAGCCTCCCGCACCTGCCGTTTCCTGATGGCAAATTCAACTTCATCTATGCTCTGTCAGTCATGACACATGTCGAGCACTTCGACGATATGTGGCTCGTCGAACTGGACCGCGTGCTGGCTCCAGGAGGCGTCATGGTTCTGACGATTCATGACGAGCATACAATCGAGTACTTCAAGGAAAACGGGCCCGACTACTGGATTCCGGATGAGATCCCGTACGAGAAGATCCTTGACGAACAAGAGCGGGCGATCCTTTTCGGTCGAGACCCCGTCACAACGTTCACATTCTATCGCGACGATTACATCCGCCGGGTCTGGGGGACGTATTTCACTGTCAAGGAGATTATTCCGCGTTGGGCAGCCGGCTCGAAGCAGTCGGCTGTCATCCTGGTGAAGACGTAGCGAGTGGACTTCACGCTGCCCCAACGATGAATTGAACCCGGACATCATGATCCCGTTCAACAAACCATTTATTGCCGGCAAGGAGCTGTACTACATTGCTCAAGCGGTAACGTACGGGAACATCGCCGGGGATGGTCACTTCACTAAGGCGTGTGCCAAACTGTTTGAAGATCAGTTTGGAATTACCAAGGTGCTCATGACCCCCTCTTGCACGGCTGCTTTGGAGATGGCAGCCATCCTCTGCGACTTTCAACCGGGCGATGAAGTCATCCTGCCATCGTACACGTTCGTCTCGACGGCCAGTGCCTTCGTGCGTGAGGGGGCGAAGCCGGTGTTTGTCGACATTCGTCCGGACACATTGAACATTGACGAGTCGCTCATCGATGCGGCGATTACCGACCGCACACGAGCGATCGTCCCGGTGCACTATGCGGGCGTGGGCTGTGAAATGGATCGTATCATGGAGATCGCGGACCGACATGGTCTGCTCGTGATCGAGGATGCGGCACAGGGAGTGAATGCGTCGTACAAGGGAAGGGCACTTGGCTCGATCGGCCACTTTGGGGCGTTCAGCTTTCACGAGACCAAAAACTACATCTGTGGCGAGGGCGGGGCTCTCTGTATCAACGATGAACGATTCATCGAGCGCGCAGAGATCATTCGCGACAAGGGAACTAACCGGCAACGGTTCTTCCGCGGGGAAGTCGACAAATACACCTGGGTCGATATCGGTTCATCCTATGTCCCCAGCGAGATCTGTTCCGCCTTTCTCTACGGTCAACTCGAACTGCTGGACACGATCGCCCAACGACGGCGAGCGATCTACGAGACCTACACCAGATTGCTAATGCCGCTCGCTGACGAGGGGCGACTGGAGTTGCCGAATATCCCCGAAGATTGCCAAAGCAACTACCACATGTTTTACGTGTTGCTGCCTTCGCGAGAGATCCGGGATACGTTGATGGAAGGTCTCCGCGCTCAAGGGATCACTGCGGTGTTCCATTACATCCCCTTGCACACGTCCCCCATGGGGCACAAATTCGGCAGCGACCAGCAACATCTCCCACAGACCGATGCACTGAACGGCCGCCTTCTGAGACTGCCGTTCTACTACAGCATCGAAGACCAAGAGATCCACGGAGTTGTCGATGCGATGACTGACATCCTGACAGGACTGTCTGTGCCGAAAACGTCGCAATCGCCAATGCCGACACGGGTCGTGTGAAGAGCAGTCAGCGGAACGACGAACAGTGAAGTAATGGCAACCAGGAATCGAACGAGGCAGACATGACTGGCAAACGGGCATTTGTGACAGGTATCACGGGTCAGGACGGTTACTACCTGACGCGGCTGCTGCTGGAAAAAGGCTATGACGTGCAGGGGATTGTGCGTCGCACGAGCAGCATGACCCGGCGGCGGATCGATCAGTTGAAGGACGAGATGCCCGAGTGTGCGGATCGGATCACGATGCAGTACGGCGACGTGACGGATGCGGCCGGACTGATTCGGATCATCATGGAGTTGGAGCCGGACGAGATCTATAACCTCGCCGCCCAAAGCCATGTGCGCGTGTCATTCGACAAGCCGGCTTACACGCAAGCGGCGAATACGGACGGTTGCCTCAACTTGTTGGAGGCGGTCAGGCTGCTCAACCAGCGGAAGCCGGTGCGATTCTATCAGGCGTCGACCAGCGAGATGTTCGGCGGACTGCCGGAGACCGTGCCTCAGTCAGAGACAACACCCCTGCATCCCCGCAGCCCCTATGCGACAGCCAAGGTCGCAGCCTTCCATCACACGATGAACTATCGGGAGGCGTATGGGCTGTTCGCATGCAATGGCATTTTGTTCAACCACGAATCGCCCATGCGAGGTGAGAATTTTGTGACCCGCAAGATCACATTAGCGGCGGCTCGCATCAAAGAGGGGCTGCAGACCGGCATCGCACTCGGGAATATTGAGGCCCAGAGAGACTGGGGATACGCGGCTGATTACGTCGAGGGAATGTGGATGATGCTCCAACATGACGAGCCGGACGACTTCGTGCTCGCCACGGGAGAGGCACACACAGTTCGGGAATTTTTACAGGAGGCGTTTGGGCGTGTCGGTTTGAATTACGAAGATCATTTCAGTATCAACCCGCACTACTTCCGTCCAACGGAGGTCGAACTCCTGTGTGGCGATGCGAGTAAGGCCCGTGAGGTACTTGGCTGGGAGCCCAAGACTTCCTTCACTGAGCTTGTCCAACTGATGGTCGATCACGACTGCGAGCTGGCACGGCGAGAACGACAGTACGAAGAAGTCTGCCGCACAACATCACCTGCACTGACGGACAAGTGATCGCTGCGTTCAAGAGTTGAACGACGATATATGAGTGAATCGACCATTGCCGTTGAACAACGCAGCACGATCGACGCGAGTCGGGGACATGCCGGTTCAATGAACGGATTGCGTGTGCTCCACGTCATTGATCGACTTGCGCTGGGGGGGACACAAAACCTGTTGATGCGTTCACTGCGTGAGCTGCAACGCCGTGGCATCGAATCCCAAGTCTGCGTATTGGCATCTGAACAGAGCACGGACGAGACATATCGCGATCAGGTCCAACCGACCTATCTCGACTTTCCCGGTGATTACCGGAACCCGATTGCGTTGCGAAGATGCATGCATCAACTCCAGGACGTTATCTCACGTGTCCGACCGGACATCGTCCATTCCTACCTGTGGGTGTCGGACTATGTTGCCGCCCGTGCGACTCTTAAGAGATCAACTTCACACATCAGCCATATCGTCGATCGTCGCGACTGGCAGGCGTCCAATCGCTGGATTCATCGAATCCGCAAATCGATCACTCAACGAGCACTCAGACAGTCGGGGACGCGATTCGTCGCAGTGTCCCAGGCTGCGAAAGACTTTGCTTGCGAACACATGTTGTATTCGCCCAACAATGTCGCTGTGGCAGCGAATGGGATTGACTGGAAACAATTCGCAGAAGCCCCGCATCGGTCCGCCAGAGTGGGCTCGCTCATCCTTGGCACAGCCGGTCGTGTCGAGCACGAGAAGGGACATCAATACCTTTTGGAAGCGGTTGCCAGGCTGATTCGACAAGGCGGTTCAGTCGAACTGCGCGTCACGGGCGAAGGTCCCTTGAAGGGGCAACTCGAATCGTTTGTGGAACAACAGAGGCTGAGTGATCGCGTGCAGTTTCTGGGTTGGGTGCCAAGCGTGCGGGACTTCTATCGGGAAATCGACTTATTCATCGTACCCTCAGTCAACGCCGAGGGACTGCCCACGACCATTCTGGAAGCAATGGCTTCCGGTTGTGTGGTCGTGGCTTCTGACGTGGGTGGAGCAGGGGAGGCGATTCGAAACGGCATTGACGGGTGTCTCGTTCCTGCACGCGATGTCGACTCGCTTGTCACGGAGATTGCACGGCTGGGTGACGATCCAGAGACACGATTACGTATGGGAGAGTCGGCTCGCGCCCGCATCCAGGAACATTTCACCACAGAACGAATGGTCGACGTCATTTGCGAGACGTACGCGGCCGCACGAAAGGCCGGATTGACATCATGAGGCAACATGCGGTTGTCACGGGAGCAAATGGACTCATCGGTCGGCGATTGGTCGAAGTGCTCATCGAGCGAGGTCTGTCGACTGTCGCGGTGGATTGCGTCGAGGGGACGCATGGCTGTTCATTCCATCGGCGAGATCTGACGGAGCCGGGAGTGCTCGACGATCTGCTGACAAAAGATACCACTGTGTATCATCTGGCAGCAAAGACGAGTGTCTCCGGATCGGTCGCATCTCCGCGAGACGATTTTGAAGTGAATGTGTTGGGGACGATTGAAGTTCTGGAGTCGGCCCGCCGCACGGGTGCCGCTGCCGTGTTCGCGTCGTCGTCCGCGACGTACGACCCGCGCTCACCACTCCCTCATAGTGAGAGGTCGCCCAAACGACCAATCTCCCCTTACGGAGCTGCCAAGCTGGCGTGTGAGGGTTACTGCTTCGTTTATCATCATTGTTACTCATTGGACGTGCGAATTGTGCGGCTGTTCAACGTCTATGGACCCGGCATGGTGCGGTTTGCGATCCACGACTTCTTTCACAAGATTCGCAAGGCCGAGGAGACGTTCGAGATTCTCGGCGACGGACAGCAGCTTCGCGACTTCCTGTATCTCGATGACGCAATCAACGGCTTCCTGACCGTCGCTGAGCATGGACAGCCGGGTGAAGACTACAACGTCGCCTCGGGACAGCCGACCCGGATCCTTGATCTGGCGAAACAAATGAGTGAAATCATGGATAGAACAGACCTGACTCTGCAAACGACTGGGACGTCGTTCCCCGGCGACGTCCGCGAGTGGTATGCAGATATCTCAAAGATTCGAGACATCGGTTTTGAGCCTCAGACGGCACTGCAAGATGGACTCGTCTCGACAATCGAATGGCTGAAGAAAAGGACATCGTGACTCCGGGCGTCTCCATTGTGATCTCGACCCGCAATCGTCGTGACGACGTGTTGACCGCTGTCGAATCGAGCCTCGCCCAGCAATACGAGCCACTGGAGGTCCTGCTCTACGACGATGCATCGACCGATGGGACGGCTGCTGCTGTTCGAGACAGGTTTCCCGAAGTCAGCTTGCATGCGAGTGACGAGCAGGTCGGTTACCTCGTGTGGCGGAACCAGGGGTTCCGTGATGCGACTGGCGAGTACGTGATCTCGATCGATGATGACTCGTACTTCACAGACATCGAAACCGTCAGCCGATTAGTCGAACTGTTTGACGAGTATCCGCGCGCGGCGGCGATCGCTCTGCCCTATCTGGAGCCCTTCAGTGATCGCAGCAACGGTCGGATGTCATCCCAACCCGTCGGGACGCAACTTCGGCATTATGTCGGCTGCGCTCATGCACTCCGACGTGATCTGGTCCTCGAATTGAACGGATATCCCGAATTCCTCATTCACCAAGGCGAAGAACGGGACCTCTGTCTGCGGTTCCTGGAACAGGATTGGCAGGTCGTCTATGGCGACACGCCTCCTCTCGTACACATGTACAGCCCCAATCGGGACAGCAATCGGGTGAGCTACTACGGCTACAGAAACACCCTCTTGTTCAGCGGAATGCATGTCCCACAGCCTTATTTGTTTCCGCGCATGGTTATTGATTCCATTCAGTTGTTGAAGCACCGATTCAGATGGCAGGCACTGCCCGCCAAACTCCACGGGGTTGTGGCAGGATGGGTTGCGAGCATTCAGTACCTTGCTCAGCGATCAGCAGTGTCTCGATCGACGTATCTTCGGTATCGTGCACTCCCGGGTCATGGGCCGATTGAGAATCCGGGAAACCAGTTGCCTTCACCTTTGCGACAGGACGCATCCGCGGCATGCTTGAAGCACTGATTCTCCTGACAGGCTTGGCGATCATCGGGATCTCGCTCATGGGCCTGAAAAGGTCGAAGGACCCCTTGTTTCCTTTGACCATTCTGGCACCGATGCTGCTGTACATCTACGTGTACATGCCGCTGACTCGCCTTTCCAGCGGTGCCGTCGATTCGATCTTCCCCGACGCCGATAAATTGATTGTTGTTCACGTTATCAATCTGCTGACGGTCACCGCGTTCTGTCTGGGCTGTATTTCACAACGTCGACCGCGAGGAATCGATCGGCGCTTCGAGCTGTTTCGCTCGCGGATGGCGAAGCGAACTCAGAACCGGTTGTTTAGCCTGGCGATCATCCTGGGATTGGCGTCCTGCTCCGCATTCGGATACATGATTGTCTACTCCGGCGGATGGACGCGAGTCTTTTCGAACTCAAAACCATTCCTGAATTCGCCCAGTGGTTATGTGGGCGAACTGCCGATGCTGTCTTATCCAGCAGCGTTTCTCTTGGCGGTTGCATTCCAGGGCAAGCGGCTGACTTTCATTCGCCTCACTTTGATGCACGCAGTCCTGGCTCCACAGATTGTGATGGCAACATTCGGTGGCAGACGTGGTCCCACATTTCTTGTTGCATGCACGCTGGTGGGTTGCTGGTGCATCATTCGGGGACGACTGCCGAAGGTGAAATGGGTCGTCACTGGTCTAGCGACGATGGGCGTCTTCATGTTGTTACTCGGCGAAAACCGTAGCAATTTGTTTCGTCCCTGGTCGAGCGATGTCGACGTGGATATTGTTTCCACAGTTCTCGGACCATCCTCCGTGTCACTTGGCGATGAGTATGTCACCGCTTCAGGCACCATTCTCGCGTCCATGCATCATGACCGCCATTACTGGGGTGCCCGGTATTTCACAATTTTTCTGGTAAGACCAATCCCTAAGCAGCTGTGGCCGACGAAGTATTCCGATCTTGGCATGGGCTGGATGGAGACAGATGCGGGTCGCTCAGGGATGACCACCAGCGAGTGGTTCGATGCCATCGGCTTTGAAACGGCAACCGGGGCAGCGCCGGGTATGGTGGCCGATCTCTTTCTTGAATTTTCGTGGGGCTGCATTCTCGCGTGTTTCCTCTTGGGGAGAGTGTTCTCGATTGTCTGGAAGAAATGGGTTCAACGAGGCGGCATCTGGACCATCTTCTATTTTGAGATGTTGATTCTGTCCGTGTTTCTAGTCACTCAAGGCTTGGGCGCGTGGATGTACCGATTGATCCTTGTCGGCGTGATGACGTATGTGCTGGGAGGGAGAAACCTGGCCAAGGGACGTCGGAATCAGCGCGGTGTGCAGCAAATGCCTTCCCTCTCACCAACTCCACAACCAATCCACAGACGGCACGTGGGGTCCTCGTCGTCCCGCCAATGACAAAGTCTGACGTATGCATTCAGACATCACGCGGAAACATAGACCGACGATGAAAGTCGCAACAGACACGCAGAGTTCCACAACAGAAGTCTCGCCAGATAGTGACGAGCGTCGACAAACACTCGGACCGGTCCGTCGAGTGTGGTTGCTGACGAATGCTCCCAGTCCCTATCAGGCAGAACTGCTCTCAGCCATCGCGGATCGAGATGAGCTTGAATTGGATGTTCGCTTCATGCTGGCGGGTAGCCCGTCAGGTCGTGCGGCTTCGAGTCAATTTCCCTTCCGGGTCATGCGAAGTGTGACGCCGAGTTTCTTTCGCGAGGAACTCCTGGTTCATCCTCGCGCCGTTTGGGAGTGTGCGTTTTCGCGGCAAGACTGTTTCGTACTGTCAGGCTTATCTACCAGCATCACGTTTCTGCTGTGTGCGATTGTGCTGACATTGCGACGTGTCCCCTGGATCGTCTGGTTTGAACGGCCACATCAAAGGCGACATCAAGAGAGTCGTTGGTCTCCCCGGCTTCTCCTGATGCGTCCTGTCCGTTTCGTGCGGGCACTTGTGCAGAGATTTGTGCTGACGTCAGCCAGTCGAGTTCTGTGTATGGGAACTGCGGCCAAGGAGGCGTACGCTCAACTCGGTGTTCCGGAGGATCGTCTCGACGTGCTGCCTTACTGTTGTGACATCAATCGTTATTCGAATGTCGATGCTGCGACTGTACAAGCACTCCGCCAACAGCATCGCCTTGATGGAAAAACTGTGTTTCTCTTCTCCGGACAGATGATCGAGCGAAAAGGAGTCGACACGGCATTGGCGGCCTTTGCCAAACTGGTGAGTCGTTGCAATGACGTCGCGCTCGTGCTGCTCGGTGACGGACCTCTCCGGGAAGAGTATAAGACATCAGTCCCGGAAGAGATTCGCTCTCGAGTTCACTTTCCCGGCCACGTCCCACAAACGGACCTGCCGGCTTACTTTGTGTTAGCGGATGTATTCGTGTTCCCCTCCCGTCATGACGGCTGGGGGGTCGTCGTCAACGAGGCCTGCGCAGCCGGTCTCCCGATCATCACCACTCCTCAGACAGGGGCAGCCCACGACCTTGTGGAAGATGGACACAGCGGCTTCATTCGGGAACGAGACGACGTCGTCGGATTCTCACAGGCGATGCAGTATCTGCTTGATCATCCGTCCGACAGAGTGGCGTTCGGTGACCGATCCCGGCAATTGGTTGAGCAGTTTTCGACAGAGTCAGGTGCCTTGCAATTTCAAAAAGTTGTGGTGAAAGCTGTTCAGCGATGATCTCCTTGCGATGAGCCGGTTTCAAAACATCAACGTCGGGTGGCCGGGTCTGACCAACGGGAGGGCCCGGACCGGAGATTGCAGGGCCATCCGCTTCGCTCCTGACCCTGCCACCCTCACCAATAGCGGTTTTGAATCCGGCTCATGAGGTCGTGGGGGAGGGCGTTCGAGCTCAGATGAACTATTGTTATCCAAAAGAAGAATTGACGATGTCTGCTGGTTCAGCGGTTGGACACTCAGAGGCCAAGCGTCTGCGGCCAATGTTCATCACAGGGACCATTGAGACCGAAGCGAGCGGAATTGCCCGCATCATCTGCGAACTGGCCAACGCTGTTGATCGACAAGGCGGTGACGTCAGTGTCTATACCGTCAATTGCTCGGGGCGAAAGCATACGACGGCTATGCTTGACGATCCAGATCGCTGTGTCAGTCCCCCAGGCCATTGGGCAGGGCGGCTCGCCTGGTCGCCAGCTCTTCGCCGCCAAGTGGAGAAGGATGTCAAGACGTTTGATGTGGTTCATTGCCATAGTTTATGGATGCTCCCCAACCACTATGCCTGCCAGTCAGCGAGGCGAAATGATGTTCCAATCATCTTTACGGCTCATGGTTACCTTGAGCCGTGGGCTCTTGCGAGGTCCCGGTGGAAGAAACGCCTCGTCGGCAGCCTCTTTCAGGATCGAGACCTGCGACATGCTGCCTGCATTCATGTGAATACGCTGAGTGAGATGGAGAGTATCCGCGATTACGGACTGCGGAATCCTGTGGCCGTCATCCCCAACGGCGTGCGGCTGGGTGATCGACCAAGCACCACGGAGGATTTCCTGGCGAAGCGTACTCATCTGAAAGAGTGTCGAATTGCTCTATTCCTTTCCCGGCTGCATGAGAAAAAGGGACTCGGACACTTAGTGAAAGCCTGGTCCCTGATAAGCGAGGACTTCGCGGATTGGCAACTGGTGATCGCCGGACCCGACGATGGCTATCAGCAGAGTCTTCAAACAGAAATTGACCGGCTGAGTCTCAAGCGCGTCTCACTGACAGGACCGTTGTATGGAGAGGAAAAGCTCGCAGCGCAATCGGCCGCAGAAATCTTTGTCCTGCCATCGTTCTCAGAGGGATTCAGCATGGCGATCCTGGAAGCGATGGCTGCCGAACTGCCAGTCCTCATAACACCGGGCTGTAACTTCCCGGAAGTGTCTGATCGCGGTGCAGGGGTGATCGTCGAACCGACAGTCGAAGACACTGTCAGAGGGTTGCGGGAACTCTGTTCGAAGGCTCCTGAGGACTTGAGCGAGATGGGACGCTGCGGACGTGATCTCGTCCTGCAAAAGTACACGTGGGACCAAGTGGCTTCCGACTTCCTCAGTCTCTATGAATGGGTCCTTGGATCGAAGACGCCTCCCGAGTTTGTTCACTTTGCATGAAGACCTTGCCCACCATCAATCGTTTACCAGCAGGCCCTGAGTCCAAATTGTCGAATCAGCCGGACGTTCTTCCGATCAGTGTCGTTATTGCCGTTCGCAATGAAGAGGCGAATCTGCCTGGATGTCTTCGGTCAATTCCCTGGGCCGATGAGGTCGTCGTCGTCGACTCGGGGAGCGAAGATCAGACCCACGCGATCGCTCAACAGTTCGGGGCACGAATCCTGCAGTTTCACTACACCGGAGGCTGGCCTAAGAAACGGAACTGGGCCCTTGAAGAAGGATCGCTGCGAAATGAGTGGGTCTTGATTCTGGATGCGGACGAACGGGTGACCGACGAACTGAGGGACGAGATTGCTCAAGCCATTCGCTCCGACCAATACGTGGGCTACTATGTTCGATGGAAATTCATCTTTCTTGATCGTTGGATGAAGCACTGTTGGAATCATGGCTGGATGCTCCGCTTGTTTCGTAAGGGACTCGCTGAATACGAGGATCTCGGCTTACGTGGTCAGGGCGGGTGGGATGCTGAGGTGCATGAAAACATTGTGCCCAGTGGTCCAACCGGTCGACTGCAGAGCATGCTGCTTCACGAATCCGAGGACCACTTGGCCCGTTGGATCCGCAAGCAAAACGAGTACTCCGACTGGAATGCGGCACGCCGTCTGCAACAACCTCAAGGAGACGCTCCGTCAGCGACAGACATTTTCTCACGAGATCCGGTGGTGCGGAGGAGGTGGCTCAAAGCCTTGTATCTGCGGCTTCCGGGCCGACCGTTGCTGATGTTTCTATTCCTCTACGTCTTCAAGGCGGGCTTTTTGGATGGCCGCGCGGGCTACTATTTCTGCGCACTCAGAGCCTGGCATGAACTTGCAATCGACGCCAAGGTGTACGAATCGAGACTCGCACTCGCGGCAGAGTCTTCCGACAGACCAAACACTTGAACGACGGGTCGTCCGGCGTTTTCCACTCGAGTCACATTCACTCATCACACATCCAGGCATGATGCTTCGTCAACAATTCAAATGGCTGATGTTTCCTGGTCTGAACCTCAACGCAAGGCTGCGGAATCAAGTGATGCCCGGGCACTTTGGACAGCCGTCGAATGGCGAGGAACGACTCGTGCTCGACGCCGGCTGCGGCAACGGGATGCTGTCTTATCAGGCCTACCTCAAAGGCAATCGCGTGATCGGAGTCTCGATTAAGGATGAGGTGCGTCGAAATCAGCAACTCTTCAACCAACATCATGGCATCTCGGAAGATCGGCTCTCGTTTCGCGAGGTGAACCTCTACAACATCGATGCGATCGAGGAGCGCTTTGACGAAATCATCTGCTGCGAAGTGATGGAACATATCAAAGGTGACGAACAGGTCTGTCGCAGCTTCTTCAAGATTCTCAAACCAGGTGGTGTGTTGCATCTGTGTTGCCCGAATGCTGAGCACCCCTTTCACGCCAAGTACCCGCTCGATCCCGACGAGGCCGGCGGTCATGTGAGGCCTGGATACACCATGGAGTCGTATCGGGCCCTGCTGGAACCGATTGGATTCGAGCTTTCAGAGCCCATTGGGATCGGCGGCCCTGTCCGACACGTTTGCAATGAGCCCATCACGCGTATCCAGAACATCGGTGGCTATCCTGCAGGCTTGATGGCGTTTGCAGCCCTCAGTCCATGGGCCATTTTTGACCCGAAAACGCCGAGGTGTCCCTTCAGCTTGTACGTGCAGGCGACTAAGCCGGTGACGACAGAAAACACCTGATGAATGTCTGTGTGGCACAAATCGGGGCTCGGCGACATTATGCGGTCCCCGTGGCACTACATCAGGTCGGCATGCTCGACTGTTTGCACACCGACTGGTGCACAAATCGAGGGTTAGCCCGACTCATTTCTACTGTGACGCCGGCTTCGCTGCGATCGGGACCACTTCGTCGGCTGGCCGACCGACATGTGCCGGAGATTCCGAGGAACAAGATCCATACGAACTCCCGGTATGCATGGTCGATGGCGCGGCGGAGAAATTCCTCGCTCTCGAATTACGAGTACTGGGCACTGGCAAATCGTGCGTTTGGAGAGTGTGTCGTCGAACAGGGCTTCGGACAGGCGGACATGGTTTATGGTTTCAACGCGGCTGCTGTCGAACTTCTCCAGTCCGCCCGAGACCAAGGTCTCCGCACAGCTTTGGATCAGACGATGGCTCCCTGGCGAACCGTTGAAATGTCGCTTGCTGAGGAACGCCGAAAGTGGCCCGACTGGGAAACCAGTCAGGCCGAACAGGGATGGCAGGTGCTGGCTGACCGAGAGGCACAGGAGTGGGACACAGCCGATGCGATCATTTGTGGGTCATCCTATGTCGTGCAGGCCATGGCAGACATCGGAGCGCCGACCGAGCGATGCAAGGTTGTGCCCTACGGCTACGATGGACCTGCAGATTCACAATTGCCTGAACCTCAGCGAGTCGGATCGCAGGACGGTCCCCTTCGTGTGTTGTTTGTAGGGACGGTTGATTTGAGAAAGGGAATTCCCTACCTCATGCAAGCGGCTGCGGCGGTTGGCGGTCGTGTCGCCGAAGTACGGATCGTTGGTCCGATCGGGGTCAGTGACACAGCAGTGTCACAATTGAGGCGAGTGGCCGATGTCCGTGGACCAGTCCCCAGATCGAATGTCAGCGAACACTACCGGTGGGCAGATGTGTTGATCCTGCCAACACTCGCGGAAGGCTCGGCGAACGTCTGCTACGAGGCGATGGCTCATGGCCTGCCTGTCATCACCACCCCCAACGCGGGATCGGTTGTGAGGGACGGACGGGACGGATGGATTGTGCCTTCGCAATCAGTCGAGGCAATTGTCGACCGCATTGGACAGCTTGCAGATGACCGCGAACAGTTAGATGCCGCTTCGAGTTCGGCACGTGAGTGGGCAGCAACATTCACCTGGGACAGATATGGAACTCAGCTCGTGAACGCCATCCAAGATGTGTCGGCAACCGTCGATCAATCACAGACGCAACTTTCCGCACTTTGAAAAAACGCGACTCATGCCAATTACCGATGAAGCTTTTGCCACAGCCCAGGAGCAGGAACTCGTCAACTGGGTCAAACACACGACGAGTGTCACGAGGGTGCTCTATGAGTTGGTTGAGCATTCCAAGCTGGCAGAGCCACTCTTACAGCATTTGCCCGAACGGACAGAGGCCGCTCTCGAAGTGGGAGTGGGCTGCTACGGCTTGGGATTTCTTGCTCCCCACCTCCACACGCGGTTGGGAAAGATCGACGGTCTCGATCCTCTCCCCCGACTGGAGATCGACCTGCCAGATGCTGACCTGCAACAGTACGTGGAGGCCGTCCGCAACCGGGTCAATTACATCCAGGCGCCCGGCGAGACCCTGCCATTCGAAAATGACGCTTACGATCTGGTCGCATGCATTAACGTTGTTGATCATGCCCAAGCTCCGGAAGCGATCCTCAAGGAGATTCATCGCGTTCTCAAGCCGGGAGGACTTTTTGCCTTCTCCGTGAGCACTTTGTCGGTCTTAGGTGAGATAAAATGGAAGGCCAACAGGCGTCGGAAGCCAAACGAATGGCTGTACCTGGCACACCCGCATACCTACCAGTGGCCTCGGGCGGATAGCATCCTCCGCAGCTTATTCTCAAAGGTCCTCTGGACCGACCGTCCCAAAACCTCGCAGCACTGGGCTGGACATGGACGCATGTCCTACTGGCTCCTGCAGAAGTAATCGGCATCAATGCAAGTTCTGTTCTTCAGCCATTACTACCCGCCTGAAGTGAACGCTCCAGCGTCGCGGACCTCAGAGCACTGCGCGCGATGGGCGGCGGCCGGTCACGACGTGACTGTCGTGACGTGTGCCCCCAACTGTCCGGATGGTGTTGTCTTCGAGGGGTACCAGAATCGGCTGCGACGACAGATCGAAGTTGTTGACGGAGTCCGGGTGGTGCGCGTGTGGACGTATGTGGCTCCCAACTCGGGGACTGCCCGACGGATCGCAAACTATGTGTCGTACATGTTGAGTGCGATCTGGACCTGCCTTTGGCTACCGCGACCCGATGTGGTCATCGCGACGTCGCCACAGTTCTTCTGCGGCTGGGCCGGGGTCTGGGCCAGTCGACTGAAGCGGTGTCCGTTCGTTCTGGAGATTCGCGACATCTGGCCGGAGTCGATTCAAGCGGTCGGGGCGATGCAGGGCGGGCCGATCGTCCGCCTGCTGGAGTGGCTTGAGCGCCGGATGTATCTCGCCGCCGATCACATCGTGGCCGTCGGTGCGGGTTACAAGGACCGCATCATCGAGAAAGTCTCCGTGTCGAATCGCGTGTCAGTCATCATGAACGGTGTCGACCTGCAGAAGTTCTCACCCGACAGCGTCGAAGGCGTTGACGAGTTTCGACGGCATTGGAAGCTTGAGGATCGATTCGTCTGTTCGTACATCGGCACCATCGGCATGGCACATGGGCTGGACGTCGTTCTAGAGGCTGCCGAGCAATTGCGGGCGGACGGACGACGGGATGTTGCCTTCCTGTTGGTCGGCGACGGGGCCAGACGGGCCGAACTCGAATCGGCAGCTGAGGAGCGTGGGCTCACCGATTGGGTCATCTTCACAGGACGTCAACCTCGGGAGATGATGCCGACAGTCCTTGCCGCGTCAGACGCCTGTCTCATCCATCTGAAGGCGACTGAACTGTTTGGTTCGGTCATCCCCTCGAAGATCTTTGAGACGATGGCCATGGCGCGGCCCATCATCATGGGCGTCCGTGGTGAGGCACTCGACATCGTGATGGACGCAGGAGCAGGTGTCGAAATGCAGCCCGAGTCGGCGGAATCGCTTCTGGCGTGTATTGATCATTTGATGGGAGATGATCAGGCAGTTCAGGTGATGAAGGGGGCTGCCCGGCAACATGCAGTTGATCACTTCAGCCGCGACAAGATGGCGCAGACATATCTGGAACTGTTGCATTCAGTCGCTGAGCAGTCGGAGACCGTCCCGGGAAAAAACAGCCCAAATGATGGGGTTGATGGGCCGGTTCCTGATGCGTCCAATGGCTCGGTGCTTCAGGCTTCTCCCGAAATTGTGTCCAAAGCCTGACTCTGGCAGGATTTCCTGATGCAATGGCCCCGATGGTGGTACCTTCGTCAGCACCACCGTGCGTCGCAGATCGGCTGGCGCGTTGCTTCGATTGCACAGCGAAAACTCTTTCCGCTGCTGCCTCACTCGTGGTACACCAACGTTGATGAAGCGTCCATAGTGCGGCGTGAGAACGTGGGCTTCGAAGCCATCGTGTCGAGGCAACTGCGGCTGCGTGAGGAGGGAGGCAACGAAACCGCCAGCGGCTTGCTTGCCGGGGACTTCGAATTCCTGAACGTGCGACGGCGACTCCCATCGCCCATCGACTGGCAGGTGACGTCCGTTGAGCCGGTGTCTCATCTGTGGCGATTTCATCTGCACTATCAGGAGTTTCTGCTCGATCTCCTGCAGGCGTCTCGCAATCCTGAAGACACGACGCCGAGCGAACACCTCTGGGCCGTTGTCTCCGACTGGATCGAGAACAATTCGCTCGACCGCCCCGGAGCGCTGAGCGATGCGTGGCATCCCTTCTGTCTCTCGCAGCGCATCGCCGTCTGGTTGATGGTCTGGCAGGCGATCGATCCGCCAGAAGACTTGCGAAGCCGATTCGTCGCGAGTCTTGAGTCGCAGATTCGATATCTAGAACGACACCTCGAATGGGACCTGCGCGGGAATCATCTTCTGGAAAACCTCCGCACACTGACCATGGCAGGGGCGTTCTTTGAGGGCCCGACTGCTGAACGCCGTCTCGATGTGGCGGAACGCTGGATTCGGGAGCAGTTGGCCGAACAGATCCTGGCCAGCGGTGAGCACTTCGAGCGCACGCCCATGTATCACGTGCAGATGCTGAGTGCAGTCCTGGATGTCAGAGATGCAGTGCACGCGATTCGCCCCGAATTGGCGGTGACGTGCCAGAATGTCGCCCAGAGAATGTCGACGTTTCTGTCGAGTCTCCTTCACCCGGATGGCCGCATCCCGTTACTGGCAGACTCCGCGTTTGGTGAGACGCCCAATGTCGAGGTGTTGCTGGCAGATGTTAAGAACGATGTGGACGGACGGCCGCGAGATGATGGTGACAGTGAGCAGACGATCAGTGAATACTGGACGTGGCGGGACGGTGGCGACTTTGTGCTGGTGGACGCCGGGCCGGTGGGGTCCGATGAACTCCCGGCTCATGCACACTGCGATTTGTTGACCATCGAAGCCTCGATCGATGACCAGCGTGTGTTCGTCGACAGTGGCGTCCACGATTACGGTGACGGCGAGATGCGACAGTATTGCCGATCGACGGCCGCCCACAATGTGCTGCAGGTCGATGGGGTCGAGCAGTGTGACATGTGGTCGAGATTTCGTCTGGGTTATCGTGGACATCCGTCGCGATTAGAGCACGGTCAGACAGGACCGTTCTCGTGGTGCCGGGCGACCCACAATGCCTACCGACGAATCGGCGTGCCTGTTGTCGGTCGTTGGCTGGCGTGTCACACTGGAAGACCGTGGATTTGTGTTGACTGGGCAGACGGCACGGGATCACATGAGCTGACAACGAGACTCCACTTGGCACCGGATGTGGCCGTCACGCTGGAGTCACCGCAGATGGCCTGTCTGCATGTTGGGGAGCGGACGTTGCAGGTGCAGTCACTCACGACGGCAGAATTCTCGATCGAGAAGGGGTGGCATTGTCCGGATTTCAGCGTGCGCAGGCAGACGTGTGTGCTGAAACTGACATCGACTTGTCAGCTACCGGCTTGTCTCGGTTGGATCGTGCAGGACATCGAGAGTCGTGGGGGAGTGTCAATCCAGACCGATCCAGATGGAAGCTGCACTGTGCAGTGGCGTGACGGTCGCGAGAAGATCACGTGGAATGTGACAGCCGCCCGTGTTGAGAGTGATCTTCTGTCGAATGAGCGAGCGGAACAACGAAAGAAACAGTGACTGACGCATGACTCTGGATCATACACACTCAGTTGAGCAGCCATCCTCACTCTCCCGCAAGCGATGGAGGCGGCGATTGCTGTTTGGCCTGTTCATGCTGGCGGTGGTGACTCACTCGTGGTGGTTGCGAGCGATCGGAGAGTTCCTGGTCGCTGAAAAACCGGCCTCGCCAGCGGACGTTGTGCTCGTGTTGGGGGGAGACCATCGTTTGCAAAAGGCTGCTGAGCTCATTGCTGATCATTCGGTGTCGGAAGTTTGGCTGGTTGAGCTGGAGCCGAGCTACGCCGTTGAAGCGGGAATTCTGGCAGCCGATCACGACGTCGCAGTCGAGCAGTTGGTCTCGATGAGCGTACCACCATCGCAGATTCAGATCCTCAGTGGTCGAGCACGTGAGTACGAAGATGCGGCCTCTTTCGTCGCGGAGGAATTGTCAAAATTGCCTGAGACCAGGGTGCTTATTCTGTACGAACGTCAGGACGGTCGAAATATCCGGCTTGTCTTTTCTGAACTGTTGAGTGACTCGCAGTTTGCCCACCTCAGTCTGCTTGGACTTCCCGATGACGAGTATGACGAACGCAACTGGTGGCGCTCTCGCACGGGGTGGAAGGAGACCTTTACTGCGATCAGCGATCTGGCATTCACCATGATCATGGGCGTCGAGCGAAATCAGGACCGGTGGACATGGGACCCTGACGCGTACGAACGTGAGTTGATCTCCCAATTTGGGGAGGCAGGATGTCACGTCGAGTGAAGAGGACTGGGGTGTTACTGGCAGTGGTCCTGCTTTGTCTGGCGGGAGTCTTCAATCGTGAGGCGATGCTGCCTGGTTTGAGCAGCTGGCTCAATGTGGGAGAGTCTCCTGATTGTGCGGATCATGTGCTGATTCTGCCCGGCGATGAGACATTCCGACCGCTCGTTGGTGCCGCCTTGGTGAACGCGAGATTGGTACGAGATGTGCTGGTTCCCGTGACCAGAGTGTCAGCGGATGAAAAAGACGGGATTTCCCTCCCAACAAGTGAGGTCGTCCGTCGCATTCTGGTGCAGCGTGGAATTCCGGACGAGAAGATCGTATCCTTAGAAGGGGCAAGCCGCACAACTTTTGACGATGCCAGTGCCTTGGCAACCTATTTGGAATCAAGGCCCCTAAACACCGTCATTGTCATTACCAATTCATTCCATACACGACGGACACGCTATATTTTCCGACAGGTTCTGGGGCCGAAAGCAGAACGATTACGGTTCGTTGCCGCCCCGAATCCCGGATTTGCCGACGATAACTGGTGGCAGCAGCGGTCCGGGATGCGGATCATACTGTCAGAAAACCTCAAACTGGCGTTTTACTACTTCAGATACGGCAATGGGTGGATGTGGGTCGTTGGTGGCGGCGTGATTGGGGCAATCAGCTTGATCGCGCAGAGTTGGCGGAAGAGCAAACAAGCCATCGGGTGAATAGCGAAAACACGAGATCGAAACCTGCGGCGACAACCTTTCGTTCACCTTGAAGGGGCGTGCCGCGATGTGAGAATGGTGCCTCGGAATTCTCCGAGCATGAAATCAGCGACTCTCTCTCTCTGAGGCTGTCGAATTTATGGTGGCGATTGAACAACACGATGCCTCCCGCGCGATGATGATGGAGGACATGAACGATCAGGGATTCGACTTCGTCGGATTCCTGATGCGCCGCAAATGGCTGATCATCTTTGGGTTGGTCTCCGGTTTGTCATTCGGATACATGTACTTCATCCGACAGCCGGAGGTGTTCCAGTCAAAAGGACAGATGGTCGTCGTCAAACAGATGGCTCAGCGGCCCATCGCAGGCGGACAACAAGTCGACTATTCGGTGGCACGACAGAACCATCTTGCGACGGATACTTATCTGATCCGCAGTCCGGAAATCATCCGGCCGGCGATCGAGGACAACAATCTCAGTGAACTCCCCACGTTGGCACGATCGAGCAGCCCGGTTGATGCGGTCATCGGTGGCTTAACGGTCAACCAGATTGACGAGACCGCGAATATCCTCGAGGTTCGCTTCTCGGGAGCTCATCCCGATGATTGCGGAAAGATCATCAATGCGGTGATGCGCAGCTATCGGGCCTACCTGGAAAAGGCGTACAAGAACGTCAACCAGGAGACCATACAGCTGCTGACCAGCGCTCGCGATGACCTCCTCGTCGATCTCAAAGACGCCGAAGAGAAACGAGCCCGGCTTCAGCAGGAGGGCAAGTTGCTGATGGAGGGCGACGAGACGATCAATCAGCACGAACTCCATGTCAATCAACTCGATACACAGATTGCCGAGTTTAAGATTGTCGAGCGGACCATTGAGAGTGAACTGGAATCCATCAACAAGGCGATGCAGCAGAACAAGAGCCGTGAGGCCATCCTGCTGATGGTGCAAAAGTCCCTTGATGCAGAGGGGAATGACGCATCAGGCGGGGCTGTTGCCTCGCTGGCCCGCGAACTCTTCCCGTTGCTCGTGAAAGAGGCCGATCTGTTGCAGAGTCACGGCCCCGAGCATCCGGATGTCCTCAGCATCCGACGGCAGATCGCGATGACGCGGAGTTTTCTGCAAGAGGAGTTAGGAACTAAGCAGAGTGGCACGACACCGAAAGCCGATTTCCTGACGGTCTATGTCCAGTCGCAACAATTAGAACTTGATGCGACCAGAGACAAAATTGAGTACTTACGGGTCCTGCAAAGTGAGGAAAAGGCCTTGGCTCAAACATTGGCCGCGACGAAGAACGAGGATCGAAAACTTTCCCGAGAAATCGAACGAACAGACATTCTCTACCAAGGCATCGTGGCCAAATTGAAAGACAGCGTGCTGGGGGAAGACTCGGGCGGATATCACGCAGAGGTGTTCAAGGCTGCAGGCCGTGGGTATCAGATTGCGCCCAACGTGACCAAGATCCTCACCATGGGTGGCATCATTGGCATGCTGGCCGGACTGCTGCTGGGATATGCCGTCGAAGCCGCTGACCAGAGCTTCAAGAGCCCCGAGGAGATCAGCCATCTGCTGAACCTGCAGATCATCGGGCACAGTCCACTCATCACAGCGTCACAACGTCCGAAAGATGGGAGTGTCGACATTTCGGTCGACCCATCACTGGTGACCTACTACCGGCCCAAGTCGCGTGCGGCTGAGGCATTCCGAGCGATTCGCACCGCCCTTTACTTCAGCACACGAGGTGCCCATCACAAGGTCATTCAGGTCACGAGTCCCAATCCGGGCGACGGCAAGTCGACGCTGACGTCCAACGTGGCCGTGACCATTGCCCAATCGGGGAAGAAGGTTTTGCTCATCGACGCGGACTTCCGCAGACCGCGTGTGCACAAACTGTTCGGTCTCAAAAGTGACGTCGGCATGTCATCCGCCATCGCGGGCGAAGTCGACATCATGGATGCCATCCAGTCAACGCCCGTCGCAAACCTCGACTGTCTGGCATGCGGACCGCGTCCGGACAACCCGTCAGAACTACTCACTCAGGCGAGATTCGAGGAGTTGTTGAATATCCTCCGCGAGAAGTACGACTTTGTTCTGGTCGACACGCCACCTGTCCTGGCAGTGACTGATCCGAGTGCAGTCGCCCCACGGGTCGATGGCGTGCTCCTGTGTATCCGGGTGAATAACAAATCACGTTTGGATGCCGTGCGTGCAACCGAATTGCTGACCCAAATTGATGCCAACATCCTTGGCATCGTCGTGAACGGCATCGACGCCGTCACTCGCAGCAAGTATGCCTACGGAAGTCGAGGCAACTATCGTCCGGGCCATATGTACGGCTACGGTTATGGATACGGTTACGGTTACGGATACGGCGGAAGCGACGGTGCAAACGCATCGCACAACAAGTACTTCGCAGATGATCGCGAGCCTGCGAGTCCTTCAGGTAACGGACCGCGTCGGCAACGAGCTCCCTCTTAACGCAGCACCGTTTCGGTGACGAGGCCGATGCGAGTTGCGACCCAGTGGCGAGTGTCAACACCGTCTCATGTCGCCTTCGGCGCAAGTCGCGTGATCCGCACGTGACCATCGTGATGGGCAGTCGCCACCTGCAAGCCATCTGGGTGCACATCCATGTCCCGGACATTGCTGGGCAGCTTGAGCTTGTGGTACTGGCTCGCTTGCTCCATCTTCCAGAAGAGAAGTGCCCCTTCCGTCCCCGATGTGGCACCGATGAGCGATCCGTCCGCGAGCCAGTCGAGCCTCCAGATCATGCTCCGTTCGATGCCTTCGGTGGTGTGCTTCTGTTTGACCTCCTGAGACTCCCAGTCGAACACGAGCACCAACGCCTTGTTGACCCCAGCGAACGGATTGGTGGCTTCGTGAAGTCCGCCGGCTGCGAGGAATTTGCCATCCGGGCTGACGGACATCGCTCGCACTCCACCGTAGTTCACCTTCTGCCCACCGTTGTAGGAGTGCAGTGGTTTGGCGTCAAATGTGCGGATCTCTTTGCCGGTTTCGACCTCCCACTGCTTGATGACACCCATCAAGTCGCCGCTCAGCAGGAACTCACCGGACGGATGGAACGCAACACTGTAAATGTGCCCCTCGTGACCAGACAGTTCACGGACCAGCGATCCATCCTCTGCATTCCACAGCCGGACGGTGTTGTCGTTGCCTCCTGTGGCGATGAGCGCCCCATCCGGACTGGCAGCCATCGACCGCACCCATCCTTTGTGAGCTTCGACCGATCGCACGGGCGTCGGCGATTCGGCAGCCGTCTCCCACCACGTGATTTTCCCGTCACATGCTCCGCTGACGGCTTGCGCCCCGTCCTTGGTGAAGGCCAGTGACCACACCCACGTCACATGGCCGCCGGTCAAATCGGCCTTGGCCCCATCTGTGAGTTGGAACCGGCTGACGACTGCATCCTCAGAGCCGCCGAAGACGTATCTCCCCTGCGGGTCGATGCGGCATGCGTTCATCGGTCGCCCGTGCTTCCACTCGGAAACCACGTGAGCCTGTGTCGGGTCAAGTTCAGCAGGTGCAGACATGTTTGATCAGCCGTTGCTGGATAAGGTCTGGACTACGTGAGGATTTCTTCGATCGGGTGCGACGCCGGGTCAGCGAGCGGGACCTCACGACCTTCAATGTTGAAGGTCGCTGTCGAATCAACTCCTGCTCCCTCCAAATATGTGTGGAACAGGTTCGCGTGGTCCACCTTGCCGTCGACGACTTCGGTCCCCTTATCGTTCGTCGCGCCATAGGCGACGCCTCGCGGCATGCGGCAACCGGCCATCACGACCGACCAGGCATGCGACCAGTGATCACGACCGTATCTCGCATTCACCCGTGGGGTGCGACCGAACTCGGAGAGCACGATAATCAGCGTGGTGTCGAGCATGCCACGATCGGCCAGATCTTCAACAAAACAGGAGAAGGCCCGGTCAAGTTCGCCAAGTTGCTCGATGTGGAAATTGAAGTTCTCGTGATGCGTGTCGTAGTTCGAGTGCGACAGCTTGACGACCGGCGTGCCGTGCTCGAGCAGACGTCTGGCGAGCAATGCATGCCGTCCGAGGTCATGAGTGCCGTACCTTTCCTGATCCTGCGCAGGCTCCTTTGAGACATCAAACACTTCTCGCTGCTGCATCATTTGCAGGGCCTGCTCGTAGGAGTAGCCGTACGCTTCGCTGGTGGCCGTTCGCCTGCGGCTCAGGAAACGCTCGTTCTGCCGACGGCGATATTCCTGACGTGCAGCGTCATGCTCGACAGTGATCGTGTCCGGCAAGACGGAGTTCTGTGGCGGCTTGCCGTTGCCGAGTTGCACGCTTGCATACTTCGGTCCGAGGTATGCCGCATCATTACTGCGTCCGCCTCCGCCTCCGGGTGTGATCAGGATGTGACCCGGCAGGGCGTAGTTCTCCGGCGTCAGAGCCCGCGCAGCGACCGCTCCAATCTGAGGGTCGTTCGCAGCGCCGGTCATCTTTCGTCCGGTGGTGACCTTGTATCGACCTAACCCGTGATCGTCCTCGTTCGTGTCGACGCCCCGAATGAGACACAGGTGATGCATCTGTTGGGCCGTCTTCGGCATCAGCTCACAGACATGAATGCCCGGCACGGATGTCGGAATGGAGAGGAACGGTCCGCCCGTCTCAGTCCCCGGTTTGGGGTCCCAGGTTTCCAGCTGACTGATCCCGCCATGCATGTCCCAGATGACGACGCGCTTCTGGTCGCGTGTCAGCTCTTCGCCAACCGCAGGTTGCATGAAGGCACCAAGTCCGCCGGTCATGGCACCAGCGCCAGTCGCAGCCATTGTCCCGAGAAACCCTCGTCGGGCCAGGCCATGCTCGGACGAGTTGCATGCGTAGGGGATGCTCATCGTATCCTCTCTTTCAATGATTGAATCGGAACTCAGCCGAGGTGATCAAGCTCCACACCAGTTCCTGCGCCGCAGCCGCGCGATCCGCTTGGCGTCCGACGAGATAGTCCGTCACCTCTGTCGTCTCGTCATCTGTCGGACGGCGATTCAGCACAGCGACGTACAGCTCGTCTGCTGCCGTTTCCGGTTGCTCGGCGTTGATGATTCGTTCGGTCACATTTCCATTGGACGGTGCCACCCAACTGTTCACTGACGAGCCATTGGCGGCGAACAACGCCTGATCAGCTGTCGCGAAGAAGTCGCTCTGCGGCTGACCGGCTGCGGCTCCATAAAACTGGATGAACGCGTTCAGGTTACTCTTCAACTTGTCATAGGTTCGCTGCTCGATGTCTCTGTGACGGGCCGCGAGTAGGGCCGCGAGTAGGGCCGGGTCCTGCTTTTGCTCCTCGGTGAGCGGACTGGCTTTCTCGACCTCTGCCGCTTCCGCCTGCCAGTAGCGGTCGTAGACACCCGTGGCCTGGAAGATCGACCAGCAGAGTTGTTCCGGAGTCAACGGCTTGAGCGACGCAAGGGTGAAGTCTGACGTCCAATGCCCCGTCAACTCGGACACCGCTGCGTCGTAGGTCGCCTGATGTTGGACAACCTGCTCCTGAGCTGCGATGACAGCCGCCTCCGCAGTCGCGAACGCTTGCTCCAATGAGGGAAGCTCGGATTGGGCCTGCTCCCGCATTTGCTGAGCGGTTTGATGTGCTGCCTTGGCTGTGGTGACGCCCGCCGTTGCAGTCTCGATGGCCGTCTCGAACTGGCCCATCTCCGTCGCCAGAGCTTCTGACCGTTCATTCAGTTTTTGAGCGGCCTCTGCGAGGATGGCGTCGTCCGGCAGCTTGGCACTGGCTGTCTGAGCCGTTTGTGCCGCGGTCTTCACAGCCTTCACATCTTCAACCCGCTTTGTGAGCGCGGCCTGTGCTTCTGTGAGGGAAGCCGTCGCAGTCGTCATGATTGCCTCGGCTGAAGCCACGGCCTCTTGACGTTCGGCGAGCAGGGTCTTGTGTTGATTCAATGCCTGTTGAGCTGTCGCTTGTTCGGCTTCGCGAGTGACGACCGCAGCGTTGCTGGCGACAATGGCCTGATGGAGTTGGGGCAGGGCGACGATCGCACGGACCGTCTCCAGCCGTTCATCGAGAGACGTCAGGGCGACCGCATCGCGTCGCATCAGGCGACGTGCTTCCAGGAGAGCACGTTCAGCGAGTTGCAGTGTCTCCTCCAGAGGTGTCAGGTGAGCGAGTGCATCATCGACGGGCGGCTTGGTAGCGGCGAAGGCGGCAGTCGGTGCAGCGACGGCAGCTGTCTTCTCTTCGAGGGCCTTCGTCAGAGTGGCGACAGCATCGGTCAGTTCCTTTGTGCGTTGAGCAAACTTCTCTGCTGCTGCGGCGAGTTCTTTGTCGTCCGGCAGCTTCTCGACGGCGGTCTGAGTTGCGGTCGCCGCCAGTTGGACGGGAGTCAGGATCGCCTGCTTCTGTTCCAGATCGGCCTGTGCCTTCGCGACGGCTGCTTGAGCTTCGGTGAGCTTCTTGCGAGCTTCGTCATACGTTTTGCGGGTCTTGTCGAGTTCGTCCGCGAGGGGGAGCGTGGCGGCCTCGGCAGCATTCCGGGCATCGAGCGCGAGATAGAACGTCGCTGCTGACGTTTGTGCGGCCTGCTCGATGGCGACACGTTTCAATTCCAGTTCGACGACGGTCGCAGCTGAGTCACTCGCAGTGGCGAGAACATCCTCAGGCTGGTCGTACGGTCGCTGATAGGCCTGTGACAGAGCGATCTCCCGGAGGAAGCCGCTGATATCAAAATTCATGGCGGCGAATCGCCCCCCCAACAGCGTCAGCAACTTGGGGTCGGTTGGCGGATTGTCGACGTGATGCAAATCGACCGGATGCACCAACCCTCGACCGAGCATGTGCGCCCACAGTCGGTTGGCCATGTTCTCGTTGAACATGCGGTGCGTGCCGTCGGTTGCGAGTTCAGCCAGTCTGGCGCGACGGCTAAATTTGGGCACCGATTTCACACCTTCTGCAGGAGCGACTTCGTACTCCTCGCCGGGGTAGGAAAACGGTTCGTCGATAACCACATCGTTGAACAGTCGTGGTCCCGTACGGTGCAGCGTCCCCTGCATGAACACCGACTCGAAGGTCAAGTCATTCCCCGCCTTCTCAGCGTGTACAGTGACTTCCTTGGTGGTTTCCTTGTCGCCCTCTTTCACCTTCTCCTTGCGGACAACCGCATAACCGGGTGCGAGGAACGCGAGCAGCCCGTGATAGTCGGCCTGAAGGTAGTCGTCGATGTTCGGATGGTCATGACACTGGGCACATTGCAAGTCGCGACCGAAGAAGATGCGGCCAATGTCTCGTGTGAGCAGATGAGGTTCCGACTTGCGATCAAGGAAGAACCGGGCAGCCGGTCGCATCGCCTTGTCGTCCCCGTCTGCAGAGAGGATCTCGCGTGCCATCACATTCCACGGCTTGCCATTTTGAACGGAGGTCAGCAACCAGTTGTGCCAGTCATCCTGTGGGACGTGAGTATTCGCACGTCGTTCCATCAGCATGAGGTCGAGAGTTGTTGCCAGGTGCCTCGTGTGTTGAGGTGTCGCCAGCAGTCGATCGACCACGACGGTCCGTTTGTCAGCGGACTCATCCGCCAGAAATGCACGGACCTCTTCCGCCGTTGGCGATATGCCGGTCAGGTCAAGTGAGACTCGCCTCAAATACTCAGCATCAGTACATCGAGAAGTGACCCCCGTCGTTGGTGCAAGCTGGCTGTCGATCAGCGCATGTAATGGCTGATCTTGTGCAGTCGCGAGACCTGCATGAAGCAGCAGGCCAAACAGGGTGAAGGAGACCGTCGCTCTCATGGGCGGGAACCAGATTGAGGCGGGAATCGCTGACTGCCATCACGCGGTGTGACCAGCAGGCATGCGACCGAAACGAGGACTCACAAGTCTACCACACAATAGGGACGCTGAGCCGCGAAAGTCAACCTCAGCCGAATTATCGAACCTGAATGCTCTCATCGAGATGCGGCGATATTGAAGGTCGGAACGTCGTCCGATAAGGTGACGGGTTCATCAATCTGACACACCAAGGCATTGGCCGTTCGCCAAACGCCTTCAGCCATTTGCCATTTGGAGACTGAGATGGGACTGCTAGACGGGAAAAAGGGCATCGTCATCGGGATTGCCAACGATCGCTCGATCGCATGGGGCATCACCGAGAAGCTCTACTCAGAGGGTGCGGAGATGGGCTTTACACATCTGCCGGACAAGGACCCGGCCCGCCCCAAGAACGAGAACAAAGTTCGCAAGCTCGTCGACCCGCAGGGGGCTAAGTTTGTGGTGCCCTGTGACGTGACCAGGGATGAGGATCTGGACGCTGTCTTCAAGAGTGTGAAGGACGAGTTCGGCAAGATCGACTTCGTCGTGCACAGCGTCGCCTACGCGCCACCCGCTGACCTGACCGGACCGGTGCACGACATCAGCCGCGAAGGGTTCAAACTCTCGATGGACATCAGTGTCTACAGTCTGATTGCGATGGCGGGCCGCGCCCGCGAACTGCTCAATCCCGGTGGCAGCATGCTGTGCCTCACCTACTTTGGTGGCGAGCGGGTCATCCCCGGCTACAACCTCATGGGCATCTGCAAAGCGGCGCTCGAAAGCACAGTGACGTATCTGGCCAGCGAGATGGGTCAAGCCGGTGTCCGCGTGAACACGATCAGCGCAGGCCCGGTCCGCACGATCAGCTCCAGTGGCGTAGGCGAATTTCAGAGCATGCTCAAACTCTACGAGTCCTTCGCACCGCTGCGACGCAACATCACCCCCGAAGACGTGGGCAAGACGGCCCTCTACCTGCTTAGCGACCTGGGCAGCCCCGTCACTGGCGAAAACATCCACGTCGACAGCGGCTACCACATCATGGGCGCCCCGCCGTTGGACCTCCAGAACAAGATCCAGTTCTGATCGGGGCCAGACATCAACTCCTCGCATGTTGCCGAGAGTGTGAGTGGACGAACGCTTCTATCTCGATACGGTCTCCGGTCGGGCAACTGGGTTGCTTGCTCAGGCGATGCGGGCCGTTCTCAGGCTGATGACTCCAGCGTATCGAGCAAGTGTCGTCGGTCGGAATCTGTTGTTTGACGTGGGCCTGAAGCAGGTGCATCACAGTGCAGTCCCGGTCGTCAGTGTCGGAAACATCACGACAGGCGGTACTGGAAAGACTCCCGTCGTGGCGTGGGTTTCGGAGTGGTTCCGGTCGCACGAGACGAGAGTCTGCCTTGTCAGCCGGGGGTATCGCGCCTTGCAAGCGGGAGGCAACGATGAGCTGCGTGTCCTCGAACAATTGTGCCAGGGGGTGCCGCATATTCAAGACCAGGATCGGGTGGCTGCGGCGCGAGAAGCTGTTGAGAAACACGGTGCCGAAGTCGTCGTGCTGGACGATGGCTTTCAACATCGACGGCTGCATCGTGATGTCGATATTGTCTTGATCGACGCTACGAATCCCTGGGGGTATGGACATCTATTGCCTCGTGGACTGATGCGTGAGCCGCGGTCAGCACTCAAGCGGGCGGACATCGTCGTCCTGACTCGTGTCGATCAGGTTGACAGAGAATCGCTGAACGAACTCCGTCGGGAAGTTCAGCAATCGACCAATGCACCGCTCGCAGAAGTGGCCTTTCGACCGACGCAGTTGCGGTCGTTGAACGGTGAAACGGCAAGTGTGAAGTCGTTGGTAAGCGAGCAGGTGCTGGCGTTTTGCGGGATCGGAAACCCGGAGGGATTTCGACGAACACTGGTCGACATGGGCCTGAGCGTGCACTCAGACGCCTTCGTGACGTTCGCTGACCATCACCACTACACGCAGTCGGAGGTAGCACTGCTCGTGGAGCAAGCACGAGAGCGTGGAGTGACCACGCTTGTCACCACGCAGAAGGATCTGGTGAAGATTGATCCCGCGTGGAGTTCAACGTTACCCGTCTGGGCAGTGGTCATCGGCGCGGAAGTTGTGACTGAGCGGGAGGCATTGGAGTCGGTGTTGAAGGCGAGTGCTCACCCAAAGTAGCCGTCACGTTCCGCGTGATGAGCGGAACTCGTGGAAATCGTCGATTACAGGGGGACGCCTGCGGGTGTTCGCGACGTCACGCGGAGCGTGACGACTACTATCGCACCAAAGAATGCAAGAGACCCGATCGCGGACGATCGGGTCTCTCAGCCAGGCAAACGTCGGCCGTCATTCAATTGTGCGGTGTCCCTCAGCGGCCACGACCACCGAACCGGAAAGTTCGTGTCTTAGGCTGGGGCTGAGTTGACTCAATGGTCTGTGGTGGCGTGTTCAAGCTTGTCCCGCCAGGATTCTTGAACAACAAACGGGCACCGGGCTTCTCTGACTCCAGTCGGAACTCCGCCTGGAACTTGCCGGTTCCCGAAGGGCTGCCTGAGCGTGGAGTGAAGTTGTTCGGCGAGGACGGTCGAGCCGCTGAGTGTGGTGTGAAGTTGTTGGGGTTGCCCGATCGTGGTTGGAAGTTGTTGGGATTGCTCGGGATGGTTGAAGAGAACGGCGTGCTGTTGTTCGGATTGCCAGCCTTCGGTTGGAAGTTATTCGGATTCGGACCCGGATTGTGCACGAGCGGTTGTCCCCCTTGCGGCGGCGGAGCTTGCTCGTTGAGCACGTGCGGTTGTCCGCCGTCTTGACCATGCGGATGTCCGCCTCCGCCAACGGGCTTGAACGTCACCCAGGCATACTGGTTGCCGACGCCCGGTCGGAAGAACTCGATGGCCGCTTCGCGGAAGGGGCCGATCTGGCTCTTGGCTTGTTCCATGTCATGGTGTGAACGAAGGGTGAACGTGGGCATTCCGGCAGCCGTTGCTTGCAGCAGGATGTCGCCGGCGAACAGTCGCCCCTCGGCTGAGTAACCGGGAATCGTCCCGGTGATCTTCAGACCCTCATGCGTCGTGCGGGCATACACACCGAGCAACATGCCCGACGCCGTGTGCAGCGACCCGTGCGAAGGTTGATGCGAGTCGTGTGAGTGATCGTGATTGAACAGCTGCTGCTGGGCGAACGCCGACTGACCGCTCAAGGCGGTGAGGGCAAACGCTGTCAGCAGTGCGATGGATGTTGTGAACTTCATGGAATCACCCCGGATGGCAGGACCACATCTCCGCATTCTCGCGGCGACGTCGTGGATGTATTGGCATGCCGCGTCCATGCGGATCAGTGAGGGGACGGACCGGGGGGGATGCCCCTCTCCGCGAAAGACAACGCTTGGGGAAACGCAATCTTCCGACAATTCTCAACTTTTTTGGTGAACGAATCTCCTGTTGAATCGCACTATACTGGCGGAGATGCCTGTGACCTCACCCCCGCCGACTGTTGATTCGCTGACCGACCGGGAGTTAGTTGCCCGATATGTCAGCCTCCGAGATGAGATCGCATTCGCGGCGTTGGTCCGGCGGCATTCTTCGCTCGTTTTGGGAATTTGTCACAGAGTCCTCGGACATCGACAGGACGTGGAGGACGCGTTTCAGGCGACTTTCCTCGTGCTGGCCCGCGATGCCCACCGGGTTCGCAAGCGGGAATCGCTCGCAAGTTGGCTGCACGGCGTGGCTTACCGCACGTCACTCAGAGCAGCCGAGGGCCGGCACCGACGCATCCGTCTGCTGCAAGACGTCACCATGATCGAAGACACCACCCTCGCCGACGTCGAACACCGCCACCAGCGGCAACTCCTCGACGAAGAGCTGGAGGCCCTGCCGGAGAAATTCCGCGACCCTCTGATCCTGCACTACCTCGAAGGCCAGACTGCCAAGGAGGTCGCCCAGACGCTGAAGCTGTCCACCTCGACGGTCGAAGGCCGTCTGAAGCGCGGCCGCAAGGAACTGCACCTGCGTCTGGTCCGCCGCGGCCTCGGCCTCTCGATCGCCGTCGCCGCCCTGTCCGTCACACCCCAACTGGTGACCGCCGCCGAAGCCCCCGCGCTCGTCGGCAGCACGATCCACGCGGGCCTGTCCTACACGGCCGGCGACCCCGCCGGCCCCCTGTTCACCCACGAAGCCGCCCGCCTCGCGACCCAGGAGACCCTCGCCATGACGCTGACCACCACAACCGCCACCGTGACCGCCCTGCTGATCGTCCCCGTCGCTCTCGCGCTGTCTGGACACGATGAACCCGGAACGCCATCGGCGGACGCCATCAACACTGCGGTACAACAGCTGCCGCTTAATGTGGCAGCCAATCCATCGACTAAGCCAGTGCAGCTCAGTGACGCCAACGATTGGAGCTCAAGTGATGATGAGTATTGGCAACTGACTCAAGGGTTACGAGCTCGCTTGCTCATCGAGAGGAAGAATGAGTCAGGAGGAATAGATACAACCGCCTCGATTGACGTCACACCAAGGATTCTAGGGGTAGCAGCGGAGAGACCTCTGGCCGAGTTAGATCAAAGAACAGAGCTCGAATTCGTCGACACGCCGTTGCAGAACGCGCTCAAGTATATCGGACAACTTCACAATGTGACCATTCATTTGCACAAGCAAGGTCTGGAGAAGGCCGGCGTTCCCCTGGATGCACCGATTACGGCAACAATGAAGGGTTTGAAGCTCCGGGACGCGTTATCTCAGATTCTGGAGCCTCTGAACCTGCGCACGGTTTTGGACAATCAGTCCCTAGTGGTGACTGCAAAGTTTGAAGACGATCGTGATGTTTCATCGATCGAAGCATCAGATGACGTATCAGGACTTAATGAGATACTAAGTAAGCAGACATCGCTGGAGTTCACCGAGTCTCGACTCTCGGAGGTCATCCGGTACATTGCGAAAACTCATGGGGTCAACATCGTTACCGATACCTCCTCGTTGAGCGAAGTCGGCGTCGACAACAATACACCGATTACACTGAAACTGAACGTGAACGGGATCAAATTGGAGAGTGCGCTGGGTTTGATTCTCAAGCCATTGAAGTTGGGCTACTTGATCGATGAGAAAGAGAGTGTCATTAAAATCGCATCACAAGAGGATATTGCAGAACGACTTGAAGACGGGATTGACTTCAAAATTCGATCGGTGGACGGTTTGGTAGACCCTGTCGAGGTAGCCGATGAGGAGGAGACAGCGGAGGTTAATAACGGGCCATCAGCTCAGGAAGCAAGAATCCTGCAGAAGTTGGAGCAGGAGACACAGATGGAATATGTCGGCGTGCCACTGTCCGAAGTGTTCCAGCAACTCGGTGAGCAACACGACATGACGTTCATTATCCATGAGAACGAATTGTCAGACATTGGTGTTCCAAGTGATGAACCAATCAACATGAGGATCAAGGACGTCCGATTGCGGAGCGCCATGAAGCTGATGCTTGAGCCACTGACCATTGGGTTCCAGGTTAAGGACGATGTGGTTCACATTCGACCGCAGGCAAGCATCGCATCGGAGCAGTCAACTCCTGCGAAGACCACTGATGAGGAGACAACGGAACCGCAACTCGATCTTGGCGGGGGGATCGATGTCAAGGTCTTTCCAGTTACTGACTTGGTCGTAGAGATCCCCTCTGTCACTACGAATGGACGCGAACACCGCTCTTGGCACTTCAAGCGTCAGTCTGAGAACGAGCAGCGGATTGAGCTAGAGTTGGATGCAGAGACTGAACTTGAATTCGTCGACACTCCGCTGAGTGAAGCGATCAACTACATCGCTCAGAATCACAACATCACGATTCTCATCAATGATCAGGAACTGCAGGATGCCGGCGTGCCGACGGATGAGCCAGTCAATTTGATCATCAAAGGCGTCAAGTTGGAGACGGCTCTTAACATCATTCTGCGGCCATTGCAACTCGGCTACATGCTGCAGGATGAGGTGATGTACATCACGACGCAGGAGCACATTGATGCGCAATTCGAGTTGCGGGTCTACGACCTGCCAGAGATCGAGATGGATTCTGAAGAGCTGGTAAAACTCGTCGTCAAATCGATCCAAGGCAATTGGGAGGAGACGGGAGGCGATGGCACGATTGTGCCGTTCGACGAAGGTCTCGCGATCCGGCAGACGCAGCCGGTGCATCGTGAGATTGAAGCCCTGTTCGAGCAACTGGAGGCGCATACGGCGGCGGAGGGGGAGGACGAGTGACGATTTCAGATTTCAGATTTCAGATTTCAGATTTCAGATTTCAGATTTCAGATTTGAAATATGAGATCTCAGAGATCAAATTTCAGACGTCAGATTTCGGATCGTCGCACAACAGCGGGGCGTAGCTGGATTCGCAAGAATTCAGCCGGATGATGACTCCATTGAATCTGAACTCTTGCGAGTCCAGCTACGGCGAGCGCTCGAAATCGTCACTGGTCAGTCGAGTTTTGAGAGTGTTTCGAGCGAAGGAAAAAAATGGACTGGCCAGTCCAAACATCGAAGGTTCGCCCGCCTGCTGGGGCTGTTCGACCAATCCCGGCAACTCGCAAGTGATTGCAATCGGTTCCCGGTCGCTGTCGAATCATGCGACCGGGTGGCCAACGAGTTGACGAAATGACCTTGAGTATCATGCGACGACAAGGCCTGACAACAGGAAGGTGTCCCTTCAAACATCTACGTAGCGGTTGCGCGGAGAGACTGTGAGGGGCGAAGTGAAGATTTGAGATTTGAGATTTCAAATCTACGAGGGCAGATTGCAAGGTGGTGCTTTCCGCGAGTGGATCAGTCGGTTGCCTCGTCATCTCGTCGCTGCTGCTCCTCGCGTTGTTCTTGCAGCCGCCGTTCCTGCTGGGCTTCGACGGCTTGGCGATTCTTCTCCCAGAAGGCTTCGGCCTGTTTGCGGCCGTGATAGGCTTGCTTGTTCTGGTCGGTGAGGTGGCGGGGGCCTTTGATGTCGCTGTTTTGGAGGGAGTTGGCCCAGCCGTGGATTTGGCGGGAGACGGACTCACATTGCGAGATGAGATTTGAAATTTGAGATCTCAGATCTGAAATTTCAGAGGAGGTTTTCGGTGACTGTCTGGGAAGGCTGGCGATGGACCTTCCCAGATAGTGCAGCATCGAGCGGACTTCGCCGGCGGAGCCACGGGCGATGTAGAGGAACATCAACAGCTCGTTGGTGGTGCCGCGTTCGAAGCCTTCGGCGATGTTGTTGCTGATCGAGAGGGACGCGCGGTCGATCTGGTCGATCCAGTTGCGGCGACGGTGGACCTGAGCGTGTTGGCAGAGGGTGTCGACGTCGAGTTTGAGAGTGATCGCGGCTTGCCAGACGGGGAGGTCCTCGAAGCGCGAGTACTTCATGAGGGAGATCCGATTGTCACACGTGAAAGTGGGGAATCACAGAAGTGCAGTGTGCCCGGTGCGATCTGAGATTACAAATCTGAAATATCAAATTTGAGATCTGCGATTTAAGATTTCCAATTTCCGTTATGGGATCGTGATCGCTTGACACTCCGTTCCCTCCCGGCGAATGTGGACGCTGAAGACCTCGCTGTGACCATTTCTCGTTGGAGACTGAGATGACACGTCTGCTGAGTGTTGCTGCCTGTGTGTTGTTGGTGCCCGGTTTGTTGGTCGCGGCGGAGGGGCCACCTGCGGAGGGGGACACGGTGAGTGACTTCGAATTGCCCGTGCTCGATGGTGAGACGGTCAAGCTGTCGGATCTGACACAGGAGGGGCCGGCGGTCGTGGTCGTGCTGCGGGGGTTTCCGGGATATCAGTGCCCGTTGTGCCGGGTGCAGGCGGCTGGGTTCGGAAAGAGCGCGAAGAAGTTTGCGGATGCCGGGGCGAAGGTGCTGATGATCTATCCGGGTGACGTGGATGATCTCGCAGCGAAGGCGAAGCAGTTTCTGGGAGGGCAGAAGGTGCCGGACGGGTTTACGTTTGCACTCGATCCCGGCTACACATTCATCAATGCGTGGAACTTGCGATGGGACGCAGAGAGAGAGACTGCCTATCCGTCAACGTTCATCATCGATCAGGACTTGACGGTCGAGTGGGCCAAGGTGAGCGAAGGGCACGGCGGACGGTCGAAGCCGAATGAGGTGCTGAAGGCGTTGGCGGACGGCGAATAAACCTGGTCGTCTCCCTCGACGAAGGCTGAGCCGTCGTTGTGGCATCGTCGAGACGCAGCTCTTACACTGGCGGTGTTCGGCTCCTCACTGATGGCACCCAGGCTGCGATGACTGAGCGTCCTGTTCCGCCTCCGCTTTCGCAACAGGTTGATGCTGAGCTTGCGCCGAGGGATCAACTCGAAATCCTGGGTTACACCGACATCGCCGGGCAGACGGTGAGCGAAGGACGCGGTCGCATCTTTCCCTGTGGTGAGTGCGGGGCCGACCTCAAGTTCAATATTGGCGAGCAGAAGCTGAGGTGTCCGTTCTGTGGAGCGGTGCAAGACCTCGATCATCGCGACGAGGCTGAGATTCACGAGCAGGACTTTCATGCGATGCTCGACCGCCTGGAGCGGATGCATGAGGACGGTCAAACCGAAGAGATTGGCGAAAGCGAGGTGAGGTGCGAGTCGTGCGGCGGCACGGTCGTCTTCAACGGAACCTTGACCAGCAGCGAGTGCCCTTACTGCGCGTCACCCATTCAGCGGGAACGTGTGCACTCGGCAACCCATCGCATCCCCGTTGATGGCGTGCTGCCGTTTCTCATCGATCATGATCAGGCAGCGAAGAGCCTGGCGGACTGGGTGAAGTCACGCTGGTTTGCTCCCAACGAGTTCCTCAAACGGGGAGTTGAAGGGAAGTTCAACGGGGTCTATCTCCCCTACTGGACATACGACACGCTGACCTATTCGGTCTATCAGGGAGAACGTGGAGAGAACTACACAGTGACCGTGGGGTCCGGGAAGAATCGACGAACGGAGACTCGGACTCGCTGGTATCCGGCCTCGGGTGAGTTTCAACGGTTCTTCGATGATGTGCTGGTCATCGGTTCTCAGGGGTTGCCCGAAAAGTTTCTCTCTGCTCTCGAACCGTGGCCGTTGTCCAAGTGCATCCCCTTCACCCAACAGGTGCTGGCCGGTTTCCTCGCTCGTACCTATGACGTCCCGTTAGAGGCCGGGTTTGGAGAAGCCAAGGGACGCATCGACTCTGCGCTGCACACCGAGACGTGCCGTCGTATCGGCGGTGACCGTCAGCGGGTGCATTCGATCAACAGCACGTACGACGCGATCACGTTCAAGCATCTGCTGCTGCCCGTGTGGATGATGGCGTATCGCTATCAAGGCAAGCCCTACCGCGTGTTCGTCAACGCGGGCTCCGGCGAGGTGCAGGGTGAGCGACCCTACAGTCCGTGGAAGATCGGCTTCGCAGTTGTGTGTGGTACGATCGCGGCACTGGTCGCCGGGCTCTTCTTTTCACAGCAATGAGGATTGATTCTGGGAGATCGGCGTTCCTGTGGACCTTCAGATCGGACCTCTCTCGACGATGTGCCTCTTCATGTGTCCAAGGCGAGTTCTCGTCGGATGAGTTCCCAAGGTTGGATGTATGTCGCGAAGGGGAGGCCGTCGATGGTGGGTTCGGCGAGGAGGGTGCATCCGTCGATGGCGGGGCCGGCGGTGACCATGTGCTCCAGTGCGTGCTGAATGCGGGGAGAGGTCCATGGCTTCAACGGATTGATGTCACCCAGTTGCAGGGAATACGCTGTGGCGAGGGCCATGGCTCCCCAGTCACTCACGCCAGCGAGGATGGTCCAGTCGGTGCAGGTACGGCAGGCGTTGGGTGGGGGCAAGACGATCTGAGTTGCGTCGTTCCAGAAGGTGCCCATGCCGATTTCGTTTCCCCCATCACCAATGCCAATCGTGTGGACATGGGGCGGGCATTCTTCAAACAGCCGATACAGATCGGCTGACCACTCATCAATGGAGTGTCCACGCATGTTGCGGCAGCTGGCTTCGTCCGGTGCCTCATGTAAACAGGGGCCGACTCGTTCGACTGAGATCAGGTGTGTGAGTGATCGCCCGGGATCACTTCGCCAGAGATCCTCTCGCCAGACACGTGACAAATTGGGGCTAATGGGACACACAAGTAACTCCAGGTCGACCCCGCACACAGCCATTGCCGTCCGGATGACGGACGCACAAGACTCATCGGTGATGATGCGAGTTCTCATTCCGGCCTGATTCAGAACATCTGCCAGCAGCGTCGCTCCGAGGGGGCCGTCTGTTTCAGCAGCAGGCACAGTGGCGTCCGGCACGAAAAAGCCGGTCACAATTGCGACACTCTTTGCCTGTGTTGCCAACTCGTCTGATGCAGCAGAGAGATGGTCAGCACATGGCATCGCTTCGGTCTCCTGCTGCGAGAGAAGTCCTCGGCCAGCCGGATCGCGGCGAATCCAGGAATCAATGTCTGAGGGTCGCATAGGAGGGGGTTTGTGGCACGCGGTGCCGATCCGTTGGGGGTTCGCATGTTCAAGCCGGTGTGATTGCGATCATTGCATGCCAGCCGAATGATTGTCCATGCGGATGGCTGATGGACCGCCCCTGACGAGTCGAACTGACGTTGCCCAATTCAATTCCCAGCGTTGAGAACAGCGGTTGGCGGCACTTCCAGCTTGTGAGAAATCATCTCGCGTTTCTGTTCTGGAGGTTGCGAGTCGAAATTGAAAGTGCCATCATTCCCCAGACTCATCCCCGGCTTCGGGGTTTGATGCGCTTTCACGTCTCGCGTCACTCTCCGCACTCTCAGTGCGGGTCGACTCGCAATACACTATGGCTGACAAGAAGCTCACAACCGAAGAGATTCTCGCTCTCGCCCGGAGTCAGGGGGCGTTTGGTTCTGGCGGTGGAGATGCTGCCCCCGAACCTGAGGCTGATGCTCCGCCCGTCGAGGAGACTCCCCTGGCGGCGGAGTCAGCCGAAGCTCCCGCACAATCTGCAGCGAAGCCTTCGTCAACAGCGGACATTCTCGCAGCCGCGCGCACACAAGCGGGAGGCGACGACACCGAGAAGGCGACTCCGGCTGCCAAGCCCGGTTCGACGGCTGACATTCTTGCTGCGGCCCGGGCTGAAGGCACGAGTGGCGGTGCTGCTCCGAAGAAACCTGCTGCTGCGAAGCCAGCGTCAACGGCGGACATTCTGGCGGCTGCACGTGCCGGGAAGGCTGGAGGTGGAGGTGCGGCCGCTGCGAAACCGCAAGCGGTGAAGGCGTCACCCAGGAAGGCTGCGTCCGCGACACCTGCTGGCGAGCGCCCCTCGGTGGCGGAAATGATCAAGGCGGCACGTGAAGGTGGTCCTGCGGGGGCTGATGCTCCGCCGGCCAAGCCGAAGTTGCCGACTCGTCCGCCGTTGCCGGTCAAGAAAAAAGGCGAAGCCTCGACGCGTCGGTCGTTCTTTGCGGACACCATCGTGTTTGTGACCGAGCCATTCATGGCTGCGTGGCTCGCAATGGGAGCGATTGCTGCGATCTGGGGGCTGGCGACTGCTCGCTTCATGATGCCCAACATGATTGTGGAACCGCCGACGAAATTCAAAATCGGACCGGAGTCTGACTATCCGCCCGGCACGGTCTCCACCAAGTGGAAAGCCGAGCGAGGAATTTGGGTGGTGAACACGGATCAGTATGACGGCAAGGGGATGATCTACGCCCTGGCGTCGGTCTGCACACACTTGGGATGCACGCCGAACTGGCTGGAGGGCGAGCAGAAGTTCAAGTGCCCCTGTCACGGGTCGGGTTTCTATATCACGGGGATCAACTTCGAGGGCCCTGCACCTCGACCGCTCGAGCGGGTTGGCCTCAAGCTGGCCGATGATGGTTCGCTGGAGGTCGACAAGAGTGTGAAGTTTCAGGAAGAGCTGGGGCAATGGCAGGACCCGGCTTCGTTTGTCGAGATGGCGTAGCAAAGACAAGCGGTCCCACGGGGTGCAACCCGTGGGCTGGGACTGTCAAACTGACAACTGAAAACTGAAAACTGACAACTCAACATGTCTGTCGGCGAATACATTCGAGAATCACAGATTTGGCGGAGCATCTTCCGGCATCCCGCGCCGTACGATCGGCGAAACCGGGCCGTCGTGATGCTCACCAACTTCTTTCTGCACTTGCATCCGGTGTCGGTCAAGCAGGGTGGCATCGCGCTCTCTTACACGTGGTGTATGGGCGGCGTGACGTTCTTCCTGTTTCTGGTGGAAACGCTGACCGGCGTCCTGTTGATGTTTTACTACCGCCCCACGTTGGAGTGGGCGTTTACGGATATTCGAGCGTTACGCGACGTGACCACCCTGGGCATCATGCGGGAGATTCACCGCTGGGGGGCCCATGCGATGGTGATCACCGTGTGGCTGCACATGTACCGCGTGTTCCTGACGGGCAGCTATAAGCCTCCCCGAGAGTTCAACTGGGTGGTGGGGGTGCTACTGCTGGTGCTGACGTTATTGCTGTCGTTTACTGGATACTTGCTGCCTTGGGATCAGTTGGCCATTTGGGCCATCACGGTCGGTTCCAACATGGCACGTGCGACACCCGTGCTGGGGCATGAAGGCCCCGGTTTCCAGTTGCTCAACCTGGGTGGTTACGACCTGATTACGAATGCGAGCGATGCCCGCTTCCTGCTGCTGGGCAGTCGGTTTGTGGGTGAAGAAACGCTCAACCGGTTCTACATTCTGCACTGTGTCGCTATCCCGCTGGTGGTGGCAACGCTGATTGCAATTCACTTCTGGCGCGTCCGCAAGGACGGGGGCATCAGTCAACCTCTGTGAGTTGTCAGTCGTCAGTGATCAGTCAATGGAATTGGCCCTCGGCAACTGAACACTGATGACTGAGAACTGAAGACTTTCTCATGGAATCTCATCCCGATCTGACAGTCAGCGTGATTCGCGGCCTTGGGTGGTTTTACCTCATCGTGGCAGTGATGAACGCGTTCTGGACGTATCGCGTCTTCCGGTCGGGTGCGCACTACAATTCGATCGCCGGCTTCAAGGATGTGCCGAAGGCCGCGACGTGGGGGTTGTACACGGTCGTACTCGCCATGCTCAGCTTCGCGCATGTCATCGTTGACAGCACTCCGGCTGACTTTCTGTTCAGACTGCCGGTCGGCTTCAAGAACTTGGTCGATGTCGTAATCGCCAATCCCATCAGTTACTTCGCGGTCTCGATGGTGATCTTCGTCGCCATGATCCTGCTGCGACGAGTGTGGACGCGACCCACTGTGGCTTGGGTTCTCCTGAACATCGCCATGCTGTTTCTTGGCGTGAGCATGACGGACTACGACTTCCGTCAAATCGTCGGCAAACCGGACAACGTGCCCATCGTGGGAATGCTGTTTCTCGTCGGATTCTTCACGTGGCTGTATTTCTACAAGTCGGTCGAGAACGACCGCCGCATCGCAGCAGGTGAGCCGAAGATCGAAGACGAGCAGTCGGAACAGGTGCTCGTGTGGCCTGACTTGGTCTACACGGAAATGATCTGCATGTTGCTGCTCACGGCATTTTTGATCGCGTGGGGCATTGCCCTCCAGGCACCACTGGAAGAGCCTGCCTCCGCCGTCAAGACACCCAACCCGTCCAAAGCTCCGTGGTATTTCCTCGGATTGCAGGAGATGCTGGTCTACTACGACCCCTGGATGGCGGGCGTGGTGCTGCCGAGTGTGATCCTCGTCGGGCTCATGGCAATCCCCTACATCGACTTCAACCCCAAGGGGAACGGCTACTATACATTCGAAGAACGTAAGTTTTCGGTCATTACGTTCCTGTTTGGGTTCCTGCCCTTGTGGGTCGGGATGATCGTGCTGGGGACATTTATTCGCGGTCCGAACTGGAACATGTTTGGCCTCTACGAGTACTGGGACGTCCACAAGTTGGAGGTGTTGAATAACGTCGACCTGTCGCAGTTGTTCTGGGTCGACTGGCTTGGCAAGCCCCTGCCGCGACCGGATGCGAATGCGAGTGCCCTGTCGCAGGCAGGCACAATTTTCCTGCGTGAATGGCTCGGATTCGCCCTGGTGTTGGCCTATTTGTTCATTCTCCCGCCGCTGATGGCAGTGACCGTCTTCCGCAGTTTCTTCGTGAAGATGGGCTTCCTGCGGTTTATGGTGCTGGCGAATCTGATCCTGTTAATGGGTGCCCTGCCGCTCAAGATGGCCCTGCGATGGGCGTTCACCCTCAAGTATATCGTCTCAATTCCCGAGTGGTTCTTTAACATTTAGTAAGCAGCGAATCGGGAGCAGTGAATCGAATTGCGGTTTGGCTCTCACTTTCTTCGCTATTCCCTATTCTCTATTCCCTACTCCCTTAACTATGCCTGCCAACGATCAATTCTGGCGTCCACTGGGGACCATGCACCAAGTCTTCGCCGCAAGTGCGGTGCTGCTGCTGGTCTGCACGCTGTGGATGATGGCGAAAGATCACGACGACGAGTGGCGGGAGTATCAGGCAGTCGGTGACGAACTCAAGGCGGCACAACTCAATGAGCAACTGAGTGAGATTCAGTCTGGAGCTTACGAGCAACGGAAGCAGGAGTTGGAAGGTCAGCGAGAGGCTGCAGGAGAGGCTTTGGGGCAGAAGGCGGGCGAGATTGCTGAACTGCAACAACAAGTCAGCGATATCCAGGGACGGGTCGACTTGTTGACTCGTCAAACGAAGTTCAAGGGAGCTGAACGAGACGTTGCCCGGGCGAAGTATGATATCGCGGTAAGAGATGGCTTGCCTTATGACGAGCTGCAGATCCTTAAAAAAGAATTTGATGCTTTACAGGCCCGCGTCGAGGAGATGTCCGGCGAACTGGATGTTCGCAAGGCCGAACTGGCACAAGTTAAGAATGACTTGGCCGCTGCCACCACCGATCTCGACACGGCCAACAACGAACTCAAGAAACTGCAGGTCGATGCAGACCTCGTCGACAAGGCCCTCACGAGCATCGAGCCGAAAAGTGGCTTCCAAAAGTTCAAGCGATGGCTGATGTTGCAGCCCATCGTCGATGGATTTAATTCCCCACATCGCCTGCAGCAGGATTGGTTGCCGGATCTCAAGCAGGCACTCGGTATGGCGAAGGTGGCCCGGTTCGATCGTTGCCGGAGTTGCCACGTGAATATCAACGACTTTCGAGCCGGCAACGAGCCGGGCTTTCCGCATGGCGACTTTGCCGACGGGGAGTATCCGCATCCGTACTCGTCTCATCCAAGTCCTGACGTCTATCTCACGTCAACAAGCCCTCACCCCCTGCCGACATTCGGCTGCACGATCTGCCACGATGGCGACGGCTCGGGAACGAGCTTCCAGAACGCGGAACATACGCCCAACAATCCGGCGGAGGCCGAGCACTGGGAAGAGGAGCTCCACTGGCACTCCAATCACTTCTGGGAGTACCCGATGCAGCCTGAGAGGTTCATCGAGTCGACCTGTTTGAAGTGCCATCACTCGGTCGTCGAACTGGGTGTCAACAAGGAGTACGGCCCCACCGCACCCAAGGTGTACGAGGGTTACGAGTTGATCAAGTCGTATGGCTGCTTCGGCTGTCACGAGATCAACGGCTACGACGGCTCCGAGTCCATTGGGCCGGACATTCGACTCGAACCGCAGACCCCGGAGGAGATTGCCAAGTTCGCGGCTGACCCGAATCAGGTTCCGGGTCGCGAGCGGAAGGTGGGGCCATCGTTCAAAAACATTGCCTCGAAGACGACTCCCGAGTTCATCGCCTACTGGACGGAGATGCCCAGCCGCTTCCGCCCGACCACCAAGATGCCACAGTTCTTCCATCTGAGTAATCAGGAAGACGAACTGGCCGAGAAGTATCAGCCGGTTCAAATCGCTGCGATCGCCGCCTACCTGGCGGATAAGTCTCAGCCAGCCGAACTGATGGAGCCGGTCGACGGTTACGAGCCCAATGCCGAGCGAGGCAAGACTCTCTTCGCCCGCCGTGGATGTCTCGCCTGTCACTCATTTGACGATGAAGCATTCAAAGGCTCCGACGCCACGTTTGGTCCCGAGTTGTCCAAGGTTCATGAGAAGATTCGGGCCGGCGAGGAAGGCTTCAACTGGTTGTACACGTGGATTCGCGAGCCGACCCGACACCATCCGCGCACGAAGATGCCCGATCTTTACCTCGAGCCGGAGGGCGAAGGTGAGAACTACGTCGACCCGGCGGCCGACATCGCGGCCTTCCTGCTGCAAGGCGGACCGCGGGAGTTTCCGGCATTGAGCGTGGATGAAAACGTCCTCGACGAGTTGGTCGAAATGTTCGCCCGCAGCACGCTCACCGGGTCTGACTACGACGCCATGCTCGATGGCTATGCTTACCCTCGCGACTCCGTGACCATCAAGGGTGATGAGATCGAGCTCGCTCGCCGCCAGGATGACCCCGGACGAATCAGCGACGACGAGTGGCGGAAGCGGAAGTTGGCCTATGTCGGTCGGCGGACCATCTCGTTCTACGGATGCTACGGCTGTCACGACATCCCCGGTTTTGAGACGGCACGTCCCATCGGGACTGCCTTACAGGACTGGGGCCGAAAAGACACGTCCAAGCTGGCGTTCGAGCATATCGAAGAATTCTTGCATCATCACGGTGGCGGAGCCTCCCATGAGGGCGAGCACAACGCCGGCCACGGTGAGGAGACTGTGCCAGAAATCGCGGAACAGGCGATCAAGAGCCAATTCAACGATGGCAATGCCAGCGAGGAAGATCTCGCGACAGCGTTCTTCTACGAAAGCATCCAACACCACGGTCGACCGGGATTCATCTGGCAGAAGCTGCGTCAGCCTCGCAGTTACGACTACATGAAGACTCAAACCAAGGGCTACGACGAACGCCTGCGGATGCCCAAGTTCCCGTTCGATCAACAGCAGATCGAAGCCATCGCCACATTCGTGCTGGGTCTCGTGGCTGAGCCGCCACCAGCCGAGTATGTGTTCCAGCCGGACACTCAGAAGTCGGACGTAATCGAGGGTGAGCGATTGCTCTCGAAGTACAACTGTGCCGGCTGCCACATGCTGGAGTTGCCGGAGATCAAGTACGGCGTCAATCCCGACGACATCACCGAATCAACTCTGGGGCCTGCAGACTACGAGAATGCTCTGGAGTTACTGCTCCAGATCAAACCGCCGCGACAAGGACTCACGGGCGAGACATTGCCCTCGGGAGATGAGGTTCTCAGCTTCCACGGCCTGATCTTCGCCGAACCTGATTATGAGGAAGATCCTGAGTTCCAGGAGTTCAGCTACGACCTGTGGGAGACCCTCCAGGTTGGTGACAAGCAATTGCTGCCCGGCTCCAAGATGCTGGTGCCGGCAGCGAAGATGATCGAACGGGGTCCGGCTCGCGGGGGCGACTTCGCGCAGTGGCTGGTGCCTCACTTGATGGAGACGCAGACAGACGGCAACCGCGGCCTCGCCTGGCAAGCCTCTCCTCCGCCATTGTATCTCGAAGGTCCGAAGGTGCAGACGCCCTGGTTGTATCAGTTCCTCAAGAACCCGGATCGGTTGCGATACACAACCGTGCTGCGGATGCCCAGGTTCAACATGAGCGACGAGGAGGCGCAGTCGTTGGCCAATTACTTCGCGGCTTATGACGCAGTGCCGTATCCGTATCAACCCATTCCGCAACAGGAACCGCCCTATCTGTCCGCCATGCAAGCGAAACACCCTGAGGAGGATTACCTGGACGAATCGTGGAAGATGCTGAATGCTCCGTTGTGCATCAAGTGTCACTCGGTGGGGGGCAATCCTTACCAGTCCAGTGACCCCAAGAAAGACATTCGCGGACCGGACCTCGACCGTGTCGCCAAGCGACTCCGTCCGGATTGGCTCGAACTTTGGCTGTACAAGCCGGCCTGGATCACGCCTTACACGTCGATGCCTGCGGTGTTCCCGAAGAATCAAACGCAGCTCACCGAGTTGTTCGAGGGTGACGGCAGTCAGCAAACCACGGCTGTGCGGGATGCCCTGATGAACTACTACAATCTGATGGAGGCCTATGGTCGCTTGGCTTACAAGCCGTCTCAGGCAGAAGAAACATCACCGGACGCTGCTGCGGAGTCCGGTGCTGAGAGTGGAGCGGGAGGTGAATGACATGAAATCCATCCAACCACAAAATACGTCAGGCAATCTTCTCCGCTGCACGCTTGTCGCAGCCGGGCTGACGACGCTGGCGATCTCACTTTCCGGATGTCAGAAAGGTCTGGGCGGCGGTGCGAAGTACGATCCGAAGGTGACGATTCTTGCCGATGCCGAGGCTGAAGGCGTCTCACTTGCTGAGAGCGCTGCTGCTGTCGAAGTCGCTGGCTACGGCACGCTCAAGGGTCGTGTGATTCTCGAAGGGAGTGTCACGGCACCAGCACCGATCACACCCTCGAAGGACGCCGTTTGTATTGCCAAGGCACCGATCCCGAACGATCGCATTGTGACTGGAGCGAACGGTGGACTGGCGAACGTGTTTGTCTATCTGGGCAAGGCACCGGGCGGCACCAAACAGCCGGAGTCGAAGGAATCGTTGAAGTTTGACCAACAAGGCTGTCGGTTCCTGCCTCATTGTCTGTTCGTGCAGACCGAGCAGGAAGTGCTCGTGCTCAACAGCGATGCCACACTGCATAACACTCATACAAATCCGCAGCGTCAACCCGCATTCAATCAGGGAGTGCAGCCGAATGAAAAAAACGGCGTGCCTCTCACCTACGCACGTGGCGAGAAACAGCCCATCTCGGTGACGTGCGACATCCATCCGTGGATGCTGGCCTATCACCTGCCGCTCGATCACCCCTATGGAGTTGTGAGTGGGGAGGACGGCTCGTTTGAGATCGCCAACCTGCCCGCGGGCACTCATGAGTTCACCATCTGGCATGAGACGACCGGTGTCGTCGACAGCCGTTACAAAGTCGAGATCCCCGTCGATGGCACTGCCGAAGTTGAAATCAAGATTCCGGCTGCCAGCTTGTCGAACTTCAGCGGCGAGCGGCCAAAGCGGGTGATTCTGTCTATGATCCCGTAGCGAACGTTTCCTTGACTGAACATTAGAACTGACCGACCCCCAAAGGTGCTCCCGATGACTCGTTCCCTGATCACAATCTCACTGTCATGCCTGCTGGCAGGCGGACTCTTGCTCCCCGGTTGCGGGGGCGGCGACAAAGAGACTCCTCGTTCGTCCGAGGTCATCAAGCCTGCTGAGGTCGAACCCGAAGCGTCCGAGCCCGCAGAGGAGCCGGAAGCGGTTGCTGAGTCCGAACCGGCCCCGACAGAAGAACCAAAGTCAGAAGTCGTGGAGACTCCGACTGAGCCGGAACCAACGCCGGAGCCCGAGCCCGAGCCGGAACCTGAGCCAGAAACCGCTTCGACCGAACCTGCCGACACTCCTGAGCCCGCAGCGACGGAAGCTGAGCAGCCGGCGAGCGAAGAAGGCGATGCTGTCCCCGTGTCGGTCTCACTGGGTGCTGCAGCTGGTGGAACGACGTTTAAGGGCCGGGTGACTGTCAACGGGAACGCGACCGAGCCGAGCTCATTCACCGCCAGTAAAGATCCATTCTGCATCGCCCTCGGTGAGTTGCCCGAGGAGTCACTCGTTCTGGGTGAGAACGGCGGCCTCGGCAATGTGTTCGTGTGGCTGCGAAAGGTGCCATCGGGTGCTGACGTACCAGAGGTTCCCACAGAGCCGGTTGTGCTCGACAATGTGAAATGCAACTTCCAGCCGCATGCGTTCATGTTGCGAGTTGGCCAGCCGATGCTTGTGAAGAACGCCGATGACACGGCTCACAACACACGCATCAGCCCGATTCGGAATAACGCTTTCAATCAGACGATCGGACCCAACGATCGCAAAGGCGTGGAAGTGGTCTACGCACAAACCGAACTGGTTCCCATCAAGACACAGTGTGACATTCACCCGTGGATGGGCAGTTTTCATTTCCCGGTCGATCATCCTTGGGCCGCCGTCACGAGTGAGGATGGCAGCTTTGAGATCACGGGTCTGCCTGCCGGCGACTTGGAGTTCCGCATGTGGCATGAGCGAATGGGCTACGTCGAGCGTTCCGTGAAGGTGACGATCGGAGATGGCGAGACTGCTGAGCAATCATTTGAAGTCGATGCGGCCAAGTTGGCCGAGTAAGCAGACAGCTATGAGTTTAAGTGTGAATGTTTCAGAGTGTGGACGACAGGCGGAGGTTCTCCTCGTGAGAGTTGGAAAATCTATCATCGGTGTGACAGTGCTGCTGACGATCGCCGGGTGCGGTGCGCAACAGGCAGAGTTCGTGAACCGGGACGATATCGAAGTGCTGATCCCTGAAGCTCAGGATCATGTGCGTGAGGTGCTGGACACACACTTTGGTCATCCGACCAACATGGTGCTCTGGGAACGGATGCCCGTGCAGTATCACGGTGCTTATGGCGCATTCACAGAGACTCCGGCGGTTGAAGGTGAGACAGAGGTGACAACTCTCAATGTCAGCCTTGTCGAACAGAATCTGCCGATCGAGCCGGGACAGATGTTGGATTGGGTCTCTGGTAAATATGCCGGCCAAGCGCGTCCCGAGGTCACATCGTTTGACGAGGCTGGCAATCAGATTGGAATTGTCCCGGGCCTCTCGGTTCCTCCTGATGCAGGCGACCGCTTCGCGATCGCACCGGGTGCTGTCATTACTCAGGGCCGGATCTTGTACGCCGAACACTGTCAGCACTGTCATGGCGTGACGGGTGATGGCAATGGTCCCACGGCGAAGTATCTGTATCCTCGGCCACGAGATTACCGTCTCGGCAAGTTCAAGTTCACGTCGACCGCATCATCGGCTAGAGCCAATCGTGATGACTTGTCACGCATCATTGAGAACGGCATTCCCGGGACGTACATGCCGTCATTCAAGTTGCTCACTCCCGAGGAAAATCATGCCATTGTCGAGTACGTCCGCTGGTTAGCCATGCGGGGTGAGATTGAATTCAAGCTGATCCAGGCGTTGAAGAACGACTACTCGAAAGAAGCGGTTCAGTCGGTTGTCACGTCGGCTCGTGAGTCAGACTCCGCACTCTCCGCCGATGACGCTCGCAAGCAGGTCGTGGCCGACATGGAGGAATACCTCAATGGCGATTGGCTGGAAGAATTCAATGACGACACGAAGTTTCAGGCCGACCAATGGAAGCAGGCTGAAGACCCATCGGCTCTGGTGATGCCCAAGGTCGCCCGTGTTGCCGACACACCCGAGTCGCGTGCTCGTGGACGTGTGTTGTACTTGAGCGCCAAAGCGAAGTGTGCAACTTGTCACGGTGATTCCGGACTCGGCGATGGCTCTCAGACGTTATCGGTCCAAAAGAATCCGGCGACGAATGCCGACTACGATGAGCCGGGGCTGTTCGACGATTGGGGAAACCCTTTGAAACCGCGTAATCTGACGAAGGGCGTCTATCGCGGCGGACGCCGTCCGTTGGATCTCTACCGGCGCCTGCATGCGGGCATCTCCGGGACCCCGATGCCGGCGTTTGGAACTGTGCTCAAGGACGAGGAAATTTGGGACATCGTTAACTACGTGATGCACATTCCGTTCGAGGCTCGCGAACAGCGTCCCGGCGAAGGAGCAGGCGAGTCTCGACCGGCAACTCCCGAGGTCGCAACGACCGAGACACAGGGGTCATTGCAAGTTGCAAATTGAAAAGTAGTGAGAAGCTGACAAGTCGTCCGTGAGGATGTTTATTTTGCAGTTCGCAAGTTGCATTTTGCAATGGAGACACTCAGGTGAAGCGTTTCTGGTGTACATTTTTCGTATTCTGGCCGATCATGGCGGTCATTCTTTGCTGGGTGGCTCCCGCTCAGAACTGGTGGTTCCCGCGTGGTGCTTCCGGGACGGGTGCGGCCATGTCGCCACTCGGTGAGCGGATCGATGATCTGTTCTACATGATTCTGATCATCACGGCTGTCACCTTCGTGGGGACACAGATCGGGCTGGGGTACGTGCTGTTCACCGGGGCGCGTCGCAGTGATGCGCCTCATGGTGCGGAAGACGCTGAGAAGACCTGGTTCACCCACGGTAGTCATAATCTTGAGGTGATGTGGTCCGTTGTGCCGGCAGCTGTTCTGCTCTTCATTGCTCTTTATCAGATGGAGGTCTGGGCCGAATTCCGCGTGAAGGATTCCTTCCCGGACGAAGTCCGCACCGGACCGATCGCCGAGGTGACGGCCCGTCAATTTGAATGGCGGATTCGTTATCCGGGCCTGGATGCAAACGGCAATCCGCTCGAACTCATGCCCGACCCTCAACCGACCGACTTGTACACCGTCAACGAATTGCATGTGACGTCTGCGGAACCAGTCATGATCTGGCTGCGGTCGGAGGACGTGCAACATTCGTTCTTCCTGCCCGAATTGCGCGTCAAGCAAGATGCGGTGCCTGGACTCGTCATCCCGGTCTGGTTCGAGGCGACGAAGAGCACTGACTATTCCTGGCTCTGTGCCGAATTATGTGGGTGGGGACACTACAAGATGAAGGGTCGGTTCGTTGCCGAACCTGAAGAGGATCTGCGTGAATGGATGCAGGAGTTACAGAACGAGCAAATGGACGACGGCGTTCCCGATGACGTAGGGGATTCGCAGGTCGCGGACTAACAATTGCCAACTGATGATCATGATCTCTCTTGCGTCATTCTCAACATTTTCAATCTAGCAGTTTGCGATTCACAAATCGCAACGAGATGGTTCTATGAGTATTGCAACTCCCACCGCTGAAGCGTCGCACGATGGCGAGCATCATGCTCATGTCGAGGACAAGTTGGCGCTGCTGAAGAAGATTCATACGTTTTCGACGGACCACAAGGTCATCGGCGTGCAGTTTCTGATCACGACGATGCTGATGCTTTTGGTTGGTGGTGCGCTCGCCCTCGGCGTGCGTTGGCAACTCGCGTTCCCGTGGGAGTCGATGCCGTTCTTCGGCAGTCTGTTCGCCCAGCAGGGTGGGCAGATTTCGCCCGAGTTCTACACGATGCTGTTCACGATGCACGCAACGGTGATGATCTTCCTGGTGATCATCCCGATTCTCGCAGGTGCGTTCGGCAACTTTCTGATCCCGCTGATGATCGGTGCGGATGACATGGCGTTCCCGTTGCTCAACGCACTGAGCTACTGGTTCATGTGGCCGGCGATTGCGTGCTTCGGGGCGAGCTTCTTTTTCGGTGGTGGACCGGCAGCCGGTTGGACGAGTTACCCGGTATTGTCAGCCGTGCAGGAGGCGGCTCCCGGGTCGGGCATGGCACAGACCATGTGGCTCCTCGCCGTGACGTTCGTCGGCGTGTCATCCATGATGGGCTCCGTCAATTACATGACGACGATCATTAATATGCGGGCACCCGGCATGACTCTGTTCCGCATGCCGCTGACGATCTGGGCCATGTTCATCACGGCCATCCTGCAGGCTTTCGCCCTTCCCGTGCTGACGGCAGCCGGCTTCATGCTGCTATTTGAGCGAACGCTTGGTTTTACATTCTTCGTCCCCGGTGGACTGGTGATCAATAATGCCGATCCAACCACGGGCGGCGGACAACCCCTGTTGTGGCAGCACCTGTTCTGGTTCTACTCCCACCCCGCGGTGTACATCATGATTCTGCCCGCGATGGGCATGGTCAGCGACATGCTCGCCTGCATGAGCCGTAAGCCCATCTTCGGGTACAAGCCGATGGTCTACTCGATGGCCGCGATTGCTGGGCTGGGGTTCATCGTGTGGGGACACCACATGTTTATCTCGGGGATGAACCCGGCTCTCGGTATGACCTTCATGGTTTCAACCATGATGATCGCCTTGCCTTCAGCCGTGAAAGTGTTCAACTGGATCGGCACCATGTGGGGCGGACGTTTGCAGTTCAACACGGTGTTGCTCAACGCGGTCGCATTCGTTTCCATGTTCATTGTCGGTGGCCTCTCCGGCATCTTCATGGCGGCGGTGCCGGTCGACATTTACATTCACGACACGTACTTCATCGTGGCTCACTTCCACTATGTCCTGTTCGGTGCGACGCTGTTCGGCGTCTTCGGAGCCATTCACTTCTGGTTCCCCAAGATGTTCGGTCGCACGATGAGCGAGACTGTGGGCAAGTGGCACTTCTTCCTGACGTTCATCGGCTTTAACGGCACCTTCTTCCCGATGCACTTGCTGGGTGTCGCGGGCATGCCTCGTCGTTACGCCGACCCGTATCTGCATCCGTATCTTGAGCACCTGTTGCCGATGAACCAGTTCATGACAATCTGTGCAATCCTCATGGGGTTCGCGCAACTGCTGCTGTTGGGCAACTTCCTGATCAGCATATTCGTTGGCAAGGAGTGCAGCGACAACCCGTGGCACGCGAACGGCCTCGAATGGTCTGCCCCGTCGCCGCCTCCGCACGGCAACTTCCCGTCGGTGCCAGTCGTCTATCGTGGCCCTTATGAGTATTCCGATCCCGCCCAGCCTGAAGGACTGGACTACTGGCCGCAGACGGAACCACCGCCGGCTCCAGCATGAGCCAATGTCGAATGTCGAAGCCAGAATGACGAAATCCGAATTGGGTTCCAGAATCCTTGGTGACTCGATTCCAATTTCAACATTCGTGCTTCGTCATTCCTTCGACATTCTGATTTCGACATTCGTAATTCAAACAAAAGATAAAATGCGCTCGTGACAACTCCTCACTACCATCCCTGGCTGCATCGCTTTGCAGTGAGCACCGTCTGCGTGGCGATGATCACGCTGGTGATGGGTGCGCTGGTGACGACACTCAATGCGGGCATGGCCTTTCGCGACTGGCCCACATCCGACGGTCAGGCGATGCTCACCTATCCGTGGTTGGCCGACTTTGCACGCGACTGGGACAAATTCCTCGAACATGGCCACCGATTGGCCGGGATGCTGATCGGTGTCTGGTCGATCGCGCTCGTCACACTCGTGACGAAGTTCGAACAACGTCGCTGGGTGAAGTTCGCTGCTTTTGGTGTCTTGGTCGGAGTCATCTGTCAGGGCATCCTCGGTGGGTTCCGTGTGTGGTTTGATGAACGTGGTCTCGCCATGCTGCACGGAGCGTTTGCCGCGTGCGTGTTCTCACTGATGGCGACCGTGGCAACCGTCTTGAGTCGCCGCTGGCGAGAAGCAGCCACACGACCTCACTCTCGGCTCAGTAATGCAGTCCCCGTAATGGCCGTTGTGACCGTGGTTGCGATCGCTGCTCAGTATCTTCTCGGCGGTTTGATCCGTCATCATGGGACAGGACTTTACGAACATCTGGGGCTCGGGATCGTCACGCTGCTGATCGTATTTGCTAATACGATCGTCGCATATCGCAGTGGAATTGTGTGGTTGCGATGGTCAAGCAGCCTGCTGATGGGCATCGTGTTGCTGCAAATGTCATTGGGCGGAGCGGCATGGGTCACCAAATTTGGCCTTGGGATGACGGGATATGTCGCTGTGGCTGATTCGATTCAACAGATCGTCTTCCGCACGGCTCACACAATTGTGGGCATCGTGGTGTTGATGACATCGGTGGTGCATGTCGTCCGCACGCAGCGGGTGGTCTGGGTCTCCCGCGATGGATTCGCTGCGGATCGAGTCGCGCCCCTGTCACAACAGATGTCCGTTGCGGGAGGTGTTGCATGAGCACGGCGACAGCTCCCTCTCCATCGAAGACATCATACGTCGACACTCCGGTCGTCGAGCCTGCTCTGAGTGTGCATACAAGCTCGCTCTCGACATGGTCCATCGCCAGAACGGCCGACTTCCTTGAACTGACGAAGCCGCGGATTGCGGTCATGGTGCTGGTCACGGTCGCGGTCGGATACACGCTTGGCTCGCAGGGCAACTGGCAACTGGCCGTGCTGTTGCCGACGCTGATCGGTGTCGCACTTGTCGCCAGTGGGTCGAGTGCGTTGAATCAGTACTTGGAGCGATTCACGGATGCGAAGATGCCTCGCACGGTCGATCGTCCACTTCCTGCCGGTCGACTGACTCCGATGGAGGTTCTGACATTTGGTGTGACGTGCGGAGTGGTTGGTACCGTTTGGCTGGCGATGACGGTCAATCTCCTGACGGCTCTGCTGACGCTGGGCACACTGGTGATGTATGTCGGCGTTTACACGCCTTTCAAGCGATACACTTCGGTCTGCACTGCAATTGGTGCGGTGCCTGGCGCGTTGCCGCCCGTCCTGGGCTGGGCAGCCGCTCGTGGGTCACTCGATGCAGGAGCATTCGCCCTGTTCGCCGTCTTGTTCCTCTGGCAGTTCCCACACTTTCTGGCGATTGCCTGGATGTACCGCGAGCAGTACGAAAAAGCGGGTCTTAAGATGTTGCCTCGCAGTCGATCGCCTCGCGTCGTCAGCCTGATGGCGGTCACATATGCGATCGTGCTGATTCCCGCGAGTCTGTTGCCCCACGTAACCGGATTGGCAGGCGATTGGTACGCCGTTGCGGCAGTGGTACTTGGTGGTGCCTACCTGGCCTCGTCGGTACGATTTGCCTGGAATGAATCACGAGCAACTGCACGAGGCGTGCTGTTGACTTCACTGATCTATCTGCCGATGCTCTTGCTGGTGCTGACTTTCGACCATTTGAGATTGCTGATGTAGTCCTGTGGTTTGATCCCACGGGGCGTAGCCCGTGGGCTTGGCTGACAACTGAACACTGACAACTGACAACTTCCATGTCTCATCACGATGCACCAACGCCGTCCTTGAAGATGGGTCTGCCGATTCCCAACAGTAAGCTGGGAATGTGGCTGTTCCTGGGGACGGAGATCATGTTCTTCACGGCGTTCATCGGCACCTACATCGTCCTCTACTTCGGCTCGCCCGGCTGGCCGACCGATACGCATGTGACGCACATCAGCATCATCGCCGGGGGCGTCAACACGTTCGTGCTGATTTTCTCCAGCTACATGGTGGTCGTCGCTCACGAGGCGATGGCTCTGCGGAACTTCGACAAGGCCTACAAAGCATTGCTCGTCACGTTCGCTTGTGCGTTCGTCTTCCTCGGCATCAAGAGTTACGAGTATTACGGCAAGTTCTCACACAACATTCTGCCGGGACAAATCGCTGAGAACGACGAGCAGGCGATTGACAAGGTGGTCCAAGAGAGTGAAGCGGCCTCAGATGAATGGTTGAATGATCTTGTGCCGGGTGACGGAAGTCCTGAGCGGATTCACATCAAGCAACTCGCTGCCCGCAATGTGGCCGGAGCTGAAAGTGAACTCACCCAGGTCACTCAGCAACTTAAGGACATGGACGGGGCGAGTTCCGAGAGGCAAGCGGAACTTCAACAGCGAGAAGCCATGTGGCAGGCAATCGTCGACAACAAGGCACAGATTGAGAACTGGGTCGCGCTGGACGCCGCTGTTACCAAACTGCGGGACGATGTCTCAGCGAATCGGCTGACAATGGAGCAGACCGACGAGCGTCTGACGACCTTGCAAGCCGACGAGCGGTTCGCCTCGCATATGGCAGCCGTGCATCATCCGCATCCCATCCTGTACGGAAACCTATTCGCCTCGATGTACTTCCTGATGACAGGTTTCCACGCAGTGCACGTCGTCGTGGGGATGATTCTGTTCGCCATCGTGCTGTCGAAGGGAGCCAGATTGAGCGAGGAGTGGACTGACTGGGTCGAGAACAGTGGCCTCTATTGGCACTTTGTCGACTTGGTGTGGATCTTCCTGTTCCCGTTGATCTACATCATTCCCGGCTTTGATCGTGGGACTCCCGGTCACTGAAACAACTCTCAATACCTTACTCAAAACAAACCGACGGACATTCAGCGATGGCCTATCAGGAAACCGCCGAAGGGCATCACGAACATCACCACGTGAACTATTGGTTGATCTTTATCGCCTTGTGTATATGCACGGCGATCTCCGTCGTGTTCGATGTTGTGCAATTGGACCGTCGTCTCATCGCAGTTCTGGTGCTCGCAGTCGCCGTGGCGAAGGCCCAGTTCGTCATGCGGTACTTCATGCATCTCAAGTTCGAGGGAGCCTGGAAGTACGTGCTGCTGCTGCCGACGGCCATTCTCGCCTGCGGGCTGCCACTCGCCCTCGCACCCGACATCGGTCTGCACTACTACCGCACGGACGTCCCCCAGTATCGCACCGCCATGCGGGAAGGGATCATCCCCAACGAGGGTGGAGCCCCCCTTGAGCCTGAAGCCGGCCATGCGGACGACCATAACCATGCCGGTGGAGACGAAGGAAGCCATCAGGAATGACTGATCCCGCCCTCTCGGTGGAGGGTGTCTCGTTCCGGTACGGCGACCGGCAGGCGCTCCATGATGTGACGTTTGCTGTACAACCGGGAGAGATCTTCGGATTGCTCGGACCAAACGGCGGCGGCAAGACGACCCTGTTCCGCATCCTCTCGACGACGCTGCCGGTTCAACAGGGAAGGGCAACTCTTGCAGGGCACGATGTCGCTGCATCTCCGGACGCTGTCCGCCGCACGATTGGAGTGACGTTTCAGTCGCCCAGTCTCGATCCGAAGCTGACCGTCGGTGAAAACCTGACCTATCAGGGTCACCTCTATGGCATGACGGGGGCGACTCTGAAGCAGCGCTGCGACGATTTGCTCAATCGGCTGGGACTGTCCGATCGCCGCAGCGACATCGCCGAGACACTCTCCGGCGGACTGAAACGACGGGTCGAAATCGCCAAGAGTCTGTTGCATGAGCCGCGTATTCTCCTGTTGGACGAACCAAGCACGGGACTCGACCCGGGAGCAAGACACGATCTCTGGCGATACCTTTCGCAACTCCGCAGTGAAGCCGGCGTCACAGTGATGGTGACGACACACCTCATGGAAGAGGCCGAGCGTTGCGACCGGCTAGGACTGCTCAGCAAGGGTGAACTCGTCGCCTTGGGCACACCGGACGAACTGCGAACCTCCGTCGGCGGCGATTGCATCACGGTCCAGCCAGTCGAGCCGGGAAGCGACTTGCCGACACGGATTCGCGAGCGGTTCGAAGTCGACGTTCAGGAAGTCGATGGGGCCATTCGTGTGGAACGCGAGCAGGGCCATGAGTTGGTCCGCGATCTCGTGGCTGCGTTCCCCAACGCCGTCAAGTCCGTCGCCTTCGGCAAACCCACACTCGAAGACGTGTTCATTCAAAGGACCGGCCACCACTTCTGGGATGAGGAGCCGAGCGACTCATGACGCATCCCATCACATTCAGCCCTCCGCGCGGCCTCCGCGCCTCTGCGTCTCCGCGGTGAACTCATGTCACAACCCTCATCCAACATGCCTCTCGCCGTCTGGTCGCTGACGAAGCGTGAACTGGTCCGCTTCGTGCGGCAGCGGTCACGTGCGATCGGGGCGTTCCTCCAGCCGGTGATTTTCTGGGTGTTGTTCGGCACGGGTCTGTCCGGCTCGTTTCGCATGCCGGGAACCGAAGGAGGGCTGTCCTACGCGGAGTTCTTCCTGCCGGGCATCGCTGCGATGATCGTGATGTTCACGTCAATCTTTTCTGCCATCTCTGTGATTCAAGATCGCAATGAGGGCTTTTTGCAGGGTGTCCTCGTCTCACCCGTCTCTCGCACATCGATCGTACTTGGCAAGCTGTGCGGCGGGACTTTGTTGGCAGTGCTGCAAGGTTTGCTGTTTCTCGGGCTGGCCGCAGGTCTACAATTCACAGGACTCGTCCCCAAGATGGATTGGAATCTGTCGGTGACCAGTTTCGTCGGGACGGTCGCCTTCCTGATGTTGATGGGCTTTGGTCTCTGCGGACTCGGGTACATCTTCGCCTGGCGACTGGATTCGATTCAGGGGTTTCATGCGATCATGAGTGTGCTGCTGTTTCCGATGTGGCTGCTGTCTGGTGCGTTTTTCCCGGCAGCCGGCAGTGGCTGGCTCAAGTGGATCATCGCTGCTAATCCGTTGACATACGGGGTCGCAGGACTGCGGCGGGTGATGGCGAGCGACGCGGCATCGGTTGCAGAGTTACCATCGATGGGAACGTGTATTGCCGTGTCGGTCGTGTTTGCCTTGGTGTGTGTGGTGATTGATGTCCGCATGACGAAGAAGCATCGTATCTGACGAGGGATTTACACCGCGGAGACGCGGAGGCACAGAGACGCGCGGAGAGTCTGGTGAGAGAGTCGTTGATCATTCTGACAGTCGTCGCCTTCTGGGGGAGCGGGAGCATTGCGGATGATGCTGGTGTCACGTCGGCACAGGAGCCGATCGTTGTGCAGCCGTCGGAGGAGGATGATCCGGTCGTCATCGTTCTCGGCGAGGAGCAGGATGACCCGCTGTTGATCGGTCCATTCGAGTTGATCGATCAGAATGGTGAGACGTTTTCGAGCGAGGAACTGGCGGGGCATCCGTGGGTGGCGAGTTTCATCTTTACGAAGTGTGCGGGGTTCTGCCCGACACTCGTCCGGGACATGAAACTTGAGATCGCCGACCGCGTGAAGGATCCGGAGGTGCGATACGTGACGATCACGGTCGACCCGGAGTACGACACGCCGGAGAAACTCAAACAGTACGCTGACGTGTACGGCGTCGATGCTGAAAAGTGGAAGTTCCTCACGGGTGACAAGGACACGATCTATCGCATCGTCCAGCACGGATTTCGGTTGCCCGTTTTCGAGATGGAAGGAGAGGATCGCAGGCCAGGATTCGAGGTGGCACACTCGTTGAGCCTGATTCATGTTGGACCGGACGGGCGAATCATTGGCAAGTATGACAGCCGTGAGTCGGGCGAGGTACTCTCGCTGCGACGCGTGTTGAACGGTCAAATCGAGACGCCGGAGGAGAATCTGCCGATCGTGGGTGAGCCTGCGACTGACGAGGACACGAGCGATCAACTGACGGAGGTGCCGTCAGTGCAAGTGCAGGACGCACTGGCGATGGTCGACGACAGGCAACTCCCCGACTGGGCCGCTCGGCTGCCGACGACCAATGCGATGCTCAACGGACTGGCGACCGTCCTGCTGATGCTGGGCTTCATCGCCATCAAGCTGGGCAACGTCCGTGTCCACAAACGGATGATGCTGATGGCGTTTGGGACGTCGATCGCGTTCCTCGCCTGCTACCTGACGTATCATTTCGCCCTCAACCATTACACGGGAACCCACGGGAAGTCATTCGAAGGAACGGGAGCCGTACGCACGGCTTACTACGCGATCCTCATCAGTCATGTGCTGTTGGCGATGGCGGTGCCCGTCTTGGCGATCATCACGATCTATCGGGGATTACGGGAGCAATGGGACGCTCACCGCCGCATCGCGCGGGTGACGTTCCCGATCTGGCTTTACGTGTCTGTGACAGGGGTTATCATTTACGGAATGCTGTACCATTGGCCGGTCGCCGTTTAGCAGCACATTTGAAATGTGCGGCTCAACGGAGTTCGACCTCGAATCGGATGAATTGTTATGAAGCGCAGTATCGCAATCTTGGCTCTATTGATCGGCGCGATGGGGGCAACCCCGGCTCATGCTTGCCCGATGTGCAAGTACGCCAACGAGAACAATCAGCAATCCGAGGCTGAAATGGCCCGTCCGCGAGCCTACATGTACAGCATCCTGTTCATGATCGCGATGCCCATGACCTTGGTGACCGGTTACGGCCTTGCCTTCTACCGCCTCTCGAAGAAGCAGCGGGAAATGATGTCGATCGAACCGCTCGATGACGGACCGGAGATTCTCTAACAGCCCTCAAGTCGAGGGGAGCAAGTGCCCGGACGATGTACTTCGCCAATCCGTGGGGACTGCTCGGTTTGATCTCGCTGCCTGTGATTGCAGCGATTCATCTGTTTCAACGCCGCTTCCCACCGCTGCTTGTCGCCGGTGCTCATCTGTGGGGAGCCGAAACGCGCGTGCAGACTGCTGGCAGGCGTCGTGATCGTCTCCCCATCACTGCGACACTCCTGCTCGAACTGCTCGCGGGACTGATCTTCAGTCTCGCACTCGCCCAACCCCGCTTCGGCGAACTGGGCAGTGTCTCGCATCTGGTGGTCGTGTTGGACGACTCGGCGTCGATGTCTGCAACGCCTCCGGGCGAGGTCCGCTTTCGCGATGCAGCGATCACACGTCTTGCAGAGCGAGTCGAAGAGATGGATCGCGACAGCCGCGTGACCCTCATCCGCTCAGGCCTCCAACCGACACTCCTCGGCGGAAGAGCGGCCTTGTGGGACGAGGCCCGCGCCGTTCTCGCTGATTGGCAGCCACGTGCGACGAAGCACGACTTCCAACCAGCATGGGACGAGGCGGCACGCATCGTTGGCACGAACGGTCAATTCCTGTTCCTCACCGATCGCATCCCCGAGGACACAACTGCCCTGCCGCGCGGGATGGACATGATCTCCGCCGGCAGGCGACTGCCCAACGTCGCCATCTCAACCGCACGCTGGACGTTTGACTCAGAGTCGGGTGAGGGGCAATTGTTCCTGCGGATCGCGAATCGTGCAGGAGACATGGCAAAGGCGACGCTTTCTGCACAGGCTAGTGATCAGACAATCCTCCAGCAGGCGATTGATGTGCCAGCGAATGGCTCACTCCCGTTGGAGGTTGCGGTGCCCGGTGGTCTGGGCGTGCTGAGCGTGACGATCAGGGCTGACGGTGATGGACTGGACGTCGACAACACGGTCACGCTGGTCGAGCCAAAGGTCCGCCTGTTGACGGTCGCAGTCGCATTGCCCGAAGACTCGACTGCTCTCAGGCTCACACGACGAGTGCTGCAGGCAGCCAGTGACGTACAGTTGGGATCATCGACTGACGCGGACCTCATCATTGGTTCGGCAAGTTCATTGCCTTCACTGACGACCGATCAATGGTGGTTCGGCATCGGGCCTCTCAACGATTCAGCCGTCATCCGCAACCAGGCGAAGGATCTCATCGGCCCGTATTTGATTGAGAAACAGCACCCGCTGATGGACGGCATCGTGCTCGGCGGCGTGGTCTGGGGTGGTGTCCAACCGACCGACCTCGATCTGCGGCCACTTGTCAGTGCGGGCCGTATTCCTCTGTTGGGACAACTCGCTGCACTGACATCGACGGCCTTTTTGATGAACATCGACTTGGCCCGCTCGAACATTGGCGAGAGTCCCGACTGGCCGATCCTCATGACGAACCTGCTCGAACAACGTCGCGACGAGTTACCGGGGCTGCGACGGTGGAACTACCGATTGAACGAAATCGTCCGTTTTCGAGCTGAGCCAGTCGCAGACGATGCGGAAGGCACTACTCAGGAATTGCGACTTCTGCAACCATCGGGCGATGAACGCCCGCTGATTCGTGATCGCAATGATCTGGTTGAGATCACACGTCTCGATGAGACGGGGGTCTATGAAGTGCTTGACGGCGATCGAATTGTTGGCGAGTTCGCAGTCAATTTCTTCGACGAGGAAGAGTCGTCCCTCACGGCACTGGCACCTGGTGAACGTCAGGCGCGTGTCACGACCGAGGCGACGCGATTGTCGATTGACGATCCGTATTCGTGGTTGATGGCGATCGCCATCCTGTTGCTGATTGGGGCCATTCTCATGGACTGGTATGTCTTGCGTCCGCGTGGGATGGGCCGATGAGCAATGGGCGTTGAAGGGGACAGGCGCGAGCGTTCTGGTGGCGCTAAGCCGCAAGCGATGGTTGGACGTGTCACCGAGATAAGTTAGATGTGACAGCTGCCCATGCCGCGTTTGGCGAGGTATTGCTGGTGATAATCTTCGCCCCGGTAGAATGTCGACGCGGGGGTGATCTCGGTGGCGATGGGCTTGTCGAATTGACTTGATGCTTCCAGTGCTTGCTTGGACGCCTCGGCTGCTGACTGTTGCTCCGGGGTGTGGAAGAAAATGGCCGTGCGGTATTGGTCGCCCACATCGGGCCCCTGGCGATTGACCTGTGTGGGATTGTGCATCTGCCAGAACGCCTTCAACAGATCGTCATAGCTGACCTGATCCGGGTCATACTCGACCTGCACGACCTCAGCGTGGCCGGTTGTCTTCGAGCACACATCTTCATACGTCGGGTTCTCAGTGTGTCCCCCCATGTAACCGACGGCGGCGTCTGTGACGCCCGGAATCTGCCGGAATGTTGCCTCGATCCCCCAGAAACATCCGGCTGCAAACGTGGCGGTTTGGGTCATGGCGTGGGCTCCGTAAGTTCTTAGTTTCAAGGGGATTGTTGCGAGCGATTGACTGCGAAGGTGCATTGGTTAGCACGACGAAGACAGGCGGAGTACCGCTGAATCGCTCTTGGCAGACTTCGCCAGTCGCATTATACGCCCCTCATCGCGAGGCGTCCTCTCTCAAATTCACTCCCTCTCAGTCTCGCGTTTTCCTCGGATACAACTCGACATGTTGCTGAAGCCGCTTCGCATGGCAGCGCGTGCCTTTGCGCTGAAGATGTCGCCCCGCCGGATGGCCGCCGGTCTGGCACTGGGCACTGCCGTGGGCATGGTCCCCAAAGGAAATCTGACAGCCGTTGTCTTGATGACGCTGTTGTGTGCCTTGCGGGTGAATCTGGCTGCCGGTTTGTTCGCGGTGCTGGTTGTGTCGATCGTGGCGTCGTTTGCCGATCCACTGTTTCACGAGATCGGGTACGCAGTCCTGACAGCGGAGGGTCTGCAGGAAACGTGGATCTGGTTCTTCAACCGACCACTCGCCCTGTGGACGGACCTGAACAACACGGTCGTGATGGGCAGCCTGTTGGTCGGACTCGCATCAATGTACCCGGTGTACCGCGCGACTTGGCCGATCTGTGAGCGGTCTGTGCCGATCATCCAAGAGCGAGTACGGAAGTGGAAGATCGTCATCTGGCTCGCCGGTGCCTCCGTGACCGATCGCATGTCAGCCGCGGGTGAGTAAGACACGGAGAAGACCATGTTGCGTTGGACTTACGTCATCCCGCGAGTGCTGATCGTCGCGATCGTGTGGGCGTTCTTTGCCTATGGGTTTGATCCGATGCTGCGGTACGGCGTCGTGATGACGGGTGAATCAACAGTCGGTGCGAAGGTCGACATCGCCGGGCTGACGACGCGGCTGTATCCGCCCGAACTGCAACTCACGAGCGTTGAGGTGACCGATCCGGGACAGACCAGTGACAACCTGTTCGACTTTGGCGAACTCCGCGTGCGTCTTGCCGGTGACCCGCTGCTGCATCGGGAATACGTCATCGAAGAGGCGACACTCGAAGGACTGCGGGTCAACGCTGACCGCTTGAGCGACGGCAGTCTCGACCCCGCAGACGAGTCGGAGGGTGGCGGCCTCAACCTTGAACCGCTGCAGGACCAACTCGAACTCATCGGACTGCGATGGTACGACGAACTGGCCGTGACTGCGAAGAAGGAACTTGACCCCGGCTCGCTTGAGACCGTGCAAGTCGCTGAGTCCGTCGAAGACGAATGGAAGACGCGGCTGGACGACATGCGGCTGCGCATCGACGAGTTGCAGGAACGCATCGACGGCATGCAGGACATCACCCGCGTCAAAGGTAAGCCGCTCGAACAGCTCGACACATACGCACGAGCCTCAGACGATCTCAAGCAATTGTTGGTCGACTCGAAGCAGCTTAAGGAAGACATCCACCATCTCCCGACCCTGGCGAGACGCGACGTCGCCCGGCTCGATCAGGCACGCAAGAACGACACGGCCCGGCTCAAGCAATGCGTTCAGCAGTTACCCCTCAATGGCGAAGCGATCTCGAAGTCACTCCTGGGCCCGCAGATGCACGAGCGGTTGCAGACGCTCGCCGGTTGGATGGGCTGGACCAAACGGTACATACAAGCTGGCAAGGAGCTGGAGCCCGAACTGCCGATCCAGCGCGGACAATGGATTAAGTTCCCCCGCGAAGGCCGACACCCGAAGTTCGTGTTGCGGTCGCTCACTCTCTCTGGGGAAGCACGACACGGCGGGCAACCCTTTGCCATCACAGGGCAGCTCAACGACGTCTCGTCCGATCCGCAGCTCTACGGTCAGCCCACCAACTGGCAGTTCGCCGTCGCCGGTCCCGATCCGCTGTCGATCAAGGGACACTCGGACTTCACGCTGGCTCAGCCAGTGCATGAAGTCACGTTCGACTGGCGCACTGATCGTCCAACGAACATGCTCATCGGCGATGACGAGAAACTGGCCGTCCGCATGACGGCACCAACCATGACCTGCTGCGGCTGGCTCCGCCTCGACGGGGATCAGCTGTCGTGTCAGATGCGACTGCGACAACCGACCCTGTCGGTCTCGATCACCGAAACATCGGAAAACTTTGCCCGCCAGTGGATCGCCCCGGCTCTCACCGCTGTTAGGGAGTCAGACGCGGTGCTCAACGTGACCGGGACGCTCAGTGACCCTCAGTGGAAGATCGAGTCGGACATCGGTCGACAGGTTGCCGGCGGATTTCAGCAAGTGCTTGTGACACAGATCGATGCCACCCGTGCCCGCCTGATACAGAAGGCAGACTCGATCGCACAAGAAAAGATGGCCATACTCCCCGGCTTTGTGAATCAGCATGCTCAGTATTTGCTCGCCGAGGTTACCAGCCGCGAGTCACGCGCCAAGCAGGTGACGACCAAGCTCACCGGAGGCAACCTTGGCGAGAAGTTCAACCTCAACCGCCTGTTGCGTCGATAGCGTCACAGCACAGGTGACTTTGAGAGTTCGCCCGGCACCTCGCGCACGAGACGCGGGACAGCATATCCGGGAAGCCTCGATCGCAGGGTGTCGATCAAGGCAACGGCTCGCTCGTCTGCAACTTCGAAGTGCGCGGTGCCGTGCACACGGTCGAGTTGATGCAGATAGTATGGTATGACGCCCAGATCGACGAGTCGCTCACTCAGTGATGTCAGGACGTCTGGATTGTCATTCACTCCTCGCAGGAGGACCGCTTGATTGAGTGTGGTGATACCGTTGGCCACAAGTTGTTGCAGGGCAGCAGCACAGTCGTTGACCACCTCCGCCGGATGATTGGCGTGTACGACCATGATCGGTGTGAGTGAGTCATGTCGTGTCAATAGATCGATGAGACAATCGGTAATACGGTCCGGCAGGACGATCGGAAGGCGGCTATGCACTCGCAGACGACGCACATGTGGGATCGCTGCAATGCGTTCGATGAGTTGTTCCAGCCGCGCGTCAGTGAGCATTAACGGATCGCCGCCGCTGAGAATCACCTCGGAGATCGACTCGTCATCTGCAAGGACGTCAAGAGCCGCATCCCACTCATCGAGCCGTCGAGGTTCTTCGCCGTAGGGATAGTGACGTCGAAAGCAGTAGCGGCAGTGCACCGCACACGAGCCGGTCGTGATCAGCAGAGCACGGCCCTCGTACTTGTGCAGCAGACCCGGAGCACGCCGTGCCGCCTCATCACCAACCGCGTCGATTGTGAATCCGTCGACGTCCCCAAATTCCGCATCGAGCGGCAACACCTGACGTAGCAGGGGATCGTGCGGGTCGCCGGGCGTCATCCTCCGTAGAAAGCTCTCGGTCACCATGAGGGGAAACAGCGTCGCTGCCCGATGAGCCGCGGCTCGCAGGTGATCCGGGAGATCGAGCCGGTCGAATAGCACGTCGATATCGCGCACCGCGTACGCCAGAGAGCGATGCCAGTCTTTCTCATCGACTGCGTACGATATTTCCCCGTCTTGGCTCATGTGCTATTCTCTCGCCGCGTGTTTTTAATCGGTGTCACAGTAGCAAGCAGCAAGGCGGAAGACCAATGGCGACGATCAATTGTGGTGACTTCAAAAAGGGACTCAAAGTGCTACTGGATGGACAGCCGTGCGAGATGCTGTCGGTCGAGTTCAAGAAGCCCGGCAAAGGCCAGGCCGTCTACACCACGCGAATTCGCAACCTGCTCAACGGCAAAATCTACGACAACAAGTACCGCAGTGGCGACTCACTCGAGTCGGCCGACATCCGCAATGGCGACGGCATCTACTCCTACTTCGACGGCACGGACTACATCTTCCTCGACAACGAGTCTTTCGAGCAGGTCGGCCTGTCCGCTGAGATCTGCGGCAACCAGATGAAGTTTATCCCCGACAACACCGAGTGCGCCCTGTTGTACTTCAACAACCAACTCATCGGTGTCTCGCCCCCCAAGCACATCACGCTTGAAGTCACCTACACCGAACCCGCCGCCAAGGGAGACACCGCGACCAACGTCACCAAAGCCGCCACCGTCGACGTCGGGGGCGAAGTGCAAGTCCCCGCGTTCATCGCCGCCGGCAACAAGATCAAGATCGACACGGAGACCGGCTCGTACATTGAGCGTGTCAATGACTGATGTCATTGCTTACGGCGTGATCGCATGTCCTATCGGCAGATTCTGCGTCACCCCGAAGTGGACCAGACTCCATCAAGGGACCTTTTTCAGATCTTGCAAAAACAGGAAGTTTCTCCCAAGACGTTTCGGACTGTGCGCCTAGACTCCTCCGCTGACTTGCTACTCACCACGAGGATGTCGTTTCTGTGCATCTTACCTGCGCAATCACTTTCTGGTTGATTCTGTCTGGGACCGTCTTGGCACAAGATGGTTTGGACTCCCGCTTCTTTGACGAAGACAGAGGTGGCGGGCACGGGGCTGATTGGCAATTCGATCTTGCTCAGCCGATCGATGAGGTGCCGATTCGTCGATTCAAGAAACAGGCGATCCAGAAGGTTGCTGTCTCCGGTGGTTGGTTGGCCGCAGTCAGTGGCAACGACTTGAGCACGGGGTTCGTCGAAGCGTCCATCGGATTGGGAGTTCCTCTGGGAAGCTTCGACAACATCCTCGGCGTGACGCCCAGGTTCCGAATGGATTGGATCGATGCAGCAGCCGGTCTCGATGTTCCCTCGGAACTCTATGAAACGGGTGTGCAGTTCTTCTGGCGAAAGCCCATCTCCGATCGCTGGTCCTTCATGACCATCGTCACCCCCGGCGTCCGCAGTGATTTCACCACCAGTGACGAAGCCTTCCGAATCTTCGGTTTGGGGCTTTTCAACTGGCAATGCAAGCCGGAGACGCTTTCGTTGTCGTTCGGAGCGGTCTACCTCGACCGGGCCGACGTCCCGCTGTTGCCAGCAGTCGGCCTCACTTGGACACCCGAACCGATGACCCGATTGGACCTGCGATTTCCCGAGTCACGCATCTCCCATCGCCTCCGCAAGAACGGAGCCGACAACGAGACATGGGCCTACCTCTCCGGCGGCTTGGGCGGCAACACCTGGGCCGTGACCCGCCAGTCCGGTCAGACCGACGAACTCTCCCTCCGCGACCTGCGCGTGATCGCCGGACTGGAGCACATCATCGATGGCGGCGGCGGCTGGTTCGCAGAACTCGGCTACGCCTTCAACCGCCGCCTCGAATACGAACGCACCTCGACCGAAGTCTCACTCAGCGACGGCGTGATCCTCCAAGCAGGCTGGGCCTACTGACAATCCCCCAAGCCGACGGCTCCGCCGTCGTACCGTCTCCAGATGATAGGCAGTTGTGGGCAAATCGTCCGACATCAGCGATGTCGTCTTGGAAAGATGCCGCTCAATCACTTTCGGACCTTCCCCAATCTCGTGGCAATCTGTTCGACGCCAGCGAAACGAGTTGGTTGGCGGGTTAGATCCAAAAACGAAGCGGTACTCACCAATCGACGTTTACATCTCCGAGATAGCAACTTTTTTCAATCACAGCCCAGCCACAGTACCTCACTCACAATCATCGTTGGAATTCAATTCGGCAACAATAGGTCGAAACTCTGCAATAAATCTCTCTGTTTTGTCAATCAGCCAATTTGAAATACCGAGCCACTGGTCGCGGTCTTTTAGATCCATGCCATGTCGCACCGAGCGAACATTGCTCTCCTTGCGAATCGGCAACTCGCGCCAATCGAGTGGTTCCTCCAAGAGTTCCTCGATTTCTCTTCTGCGCATCTCCAGTTGCATGAAGTGCTTCCCCGCATCGTTTCCACGCATGGTGAGCTGAACACCGATCCATTCGTCCCTGGCCGATACGATCGTAGTGACCGAAAACTGAGAGCGACCGATGGAGAAATTCTTCCACTGATCACTATTCGGCTTGGGAACCCGAAGTGAACTGTTGCGAGTTTCGATCTGTTTACCGAAGAATGTCCAGAACTCTAAGTATCGCTGCTGTGACTCAGACAGGTCGCCATCCTGGATCACTCTTGCTGCACCAGAGACTGAACGACTCCAATCGTTCGGAGAACTTACGACATTGAATTTGGGAGCCATTGCCGAATCACCGATTCGCCAGATTTCCACTTCGAGACCAAAAAAGAGGATTCTTTCTTCGGTCACTTCGTTCAGCCAGTCCAGCGCGGCGCGATGCTCGTCTGTAAAACGAGAGGCAACCCAAACGATAGTCACGGTCTGTAAGCCTGCAGCATAGGTCATCAATTGTCCAAGATGAGTATGGTCTGTCCGCTCAAGTTGATTCTCTATCAAGACCCATGTGTCGTCGGCCGTATTTTTGCAAAGGATGTCAGCACGAAACGGGCCGACATTTTTCTCCTGGGCTTCAACTTCTAAATCGATCCCGATCGTGTTACTCAGCAATTGGATGTTGGTTTCTTCTGCAAGCCAAGGCGTAAAATCGCCTGCCTCGTTCGCCCAAGCCTCGCGGAGGTCGATGCGAATTAGTTGTCCGAGTTGATTCTTTGAACTTTGCATCACAAATCCTTTGCATGAACATCAACGGACAACTGCGGCCCAATCAACCGCGTTTCTGAGCAACTGCACGAACGCCGGTGTCTCAAAATCGTCGATGTAGCCCAAGGACGTGTAGAAGGAGTGGCCGCCGTCTTTGCGGGTGAAGGTCCAGGCCATCGGTTCAGGGTCGTGGCCGTCGACTTCGCCCATGAGAAGCGGTGTTGTGCCCTCGGCGAGTGGTGTGACCACGTAGAGGGAGCCGTTCGAGGTGAACTCCTCGTGAGGGACGCCGGTGAGGATCGGGTGGTCGGCGTTCTCTTTGATGACGCTGACCGTGGCGACGAGCTTGTTGCCCCAGTGGTTGGAGTAGTTGCCGCCGAAAACCTGGGCGTCGAACTCGGGCCAGGAGGCGTAGCCTTCGGGAGCTGGTTTGCCTCGGAGGGTGAAGGCGTGTGAGGCGGTGCGGATGCCGACGACTGGTTTGCCGGCGGCGACGTGCTGACGGACGATGTCGAGTTGTGCGGGAGGCGGAGTACGACGGCGGACGCTCACGAACAGGAGGTCAGCCTCTTTGACGGCTGCGATGCCGGGGAACGTGTTCTTGTCTTCCGTGCTGGCGTGGATGATGGTCACGCGGTAGTCGTGGCCGAGTTGTTCGAGGGCGAACTTGGGGAGCGTCTCGTTGGTGCGATATTCCTTCTCGCCGATGAGCATCACGATGTGTGGGCGGGTGTCGTGCTTGAAGACGAATGACTCGCCGCCGATGAGTTGGGCGCTGGTGATCGTGGGGCAGACGAACTTCTCGATGTGCTCGATGATCAGGTCGGTGCCGGTGAAGTGACTGACGAAGGGCCACGCTTTCGGGTTGTACATGGTGTCGGTGAGGTCACGCATGAGCACGACGTTCTTGCCGTTGCGAGCCATCTGCCGCAGGCCGAAGGGGCGACCGAGGACACACATGTTGGTATGCACGCCGGTGAGAATGACGTTCTCGATGCCTCGGGCTTCGAGGATGCTCCAGACTTCATCTCCCTGATCGCTGATGTAGTCGCGGTCGGCGTCAATGGTGAGCACGTCGATCTGCCGCGTCCACGGGACGCGGGGGTCCTTGCCCATCGCTTCGAGCTTGGCTGCCCACTCAGCGTGCTCGGTCGGGTCGTCGTCCTCGCCGCCATCGGACTGGTCGACGGGGTACTTGCCCTGTTCTTCCGCTGGGATACTGTGGCACCATTCGCCAATCTCTTCTGGCAAGTTGGAGGCAAGGGGGATCGCCTTCGCTCGCTCCCGCGCGGCATGTCCTTCGTAAAACTCCATGCAACTACTCGGGGCATGGATGATCGTCACTCCCTGTTCACGAGCCGTCTTGAGGACCTGCTCCAGTCGCGGGGCGAACTCACCTTCACGTCGCACAGCATTCAGGCAATGATGCACGTCCCACATGTCACAGACGATGATGGCCGTCTGCTCAGGCTTCCACGACTCGTTACGCGTGAGAATGTGGTAGAAATCCGAGTCCTCAGTGATCGCGGTGCGATATCGCAGGGTCAGGTCAAGATCGTCCGCGCCCTGGGTGACGTGCGAAACCGCAAGCGTGGTGAGGAGCAGGGTCAGGAATCGAAGGAGAGATCGCATCGGTGGGGTTCCTTGAGTCTCGAACGGGGCGAACCTGATTGTGTCCTGTGCGGTGACTGAGGGCAAACGTCCGCCTCTCGGCTTCCCCTCACCCTGCCTTCGGCGCTCCGCTTGAAGGCTGTCCCTCTCCCTCAAGGGGAGAAGGAGAATCGTCAGGTCGATCTTGTCTCGTCTGACTGATTCCATCACACTCGGGCCTCCGCGCCCCCTCCGCGACTCTGCGTCTCCGCGGTCAAACACACCCCACATCGACCAACACGATGGACCACAACGGCAAACTCTACATCGAAACCGTCGGCTGTCAGATGAACGTACTCGACAGCGAACTTGTCGTCGCGGCACTGCGGCAGCAGGGGTACGAACTCACGGACAACCCGAAGGAAGCGGACACAGTCCTGTTCAACACGTGCAGCGTGCGGGAGTTGGCCGAGCAGAAGACGTACAGCTCGGTCGGTCGCTTCAAGCGGGCAAAGGACCACAACCCGGCCAAGGTCTTCGGTGTCATCGGCTGTATGGCCCAGCAGGAGCAGGAACGGGTCTTCCAGCGGGCTCCCCACGTCGATCTGGTCGTCGGCACTGGACAACTGGCAGACATCCCACAACTCGTCGATGAAGTCCGTCGCTCGCGCAAGCGCAAGCTCGCCGTCTCACTCGGTCGCAAAGAGGGCAACCGGGATCAGGTCGCCGGGTCGTTCGCGAGTTACGTCCCGCTGCGCGATCCGCAGATGCGACCGTCACCGTGGCAGGCGTACGTCCGCATCATGATCGGCTGCGACAAGTTCTGCACCTACTGCGTCGTCCCCAACACGCGCGGCCCCGAACAGTCCCGCCCGCCGCAAGACATCGCCCGTGAAGTCGTCTCACTCGCTGAGCAAGGGGTGAAAGAGGTCACGCTGCTGGGACAGACGGTCAATTCGTACCAACATGCGGCTCAGACCCACGGGGCACAGCCCGTGGGCTTGAGTGGGCTCTTGGAACTCATTCACGACACGCCCGGTATTCAGCGGATCAAGTTTGTCACGAACTATCCGAAGGACATGACGACTGACCTGCTCGAAGCAGTGCGTGATCTGCCCAAGGTCGCGCACTATTTGCATGTGCCCTTACAGGCGGGTTGTGACGATGTCCTCGCCCGCATGAAGCGTGGTTACACGACCGCCGACTACGCCGAGATGATGGACCGCATTCGTATGATCGTCCCCGACTGTGCCGTGTCCAGCGACTTCATCGTCGGCTTCTGCGGCGAAAGCGAGGAGTCATTCCAGAAGAGCATGGACTCCATCCGCCAGTACCGGTTCAAAAACAGCTTCATCTTCAAGTATTCGCCCCGTCGCGGCACGAAGGCCTTCGATTTGTACGAGGACGACATCCCGGAAGACGTCAAGAAACGCCGCAACAACGACTTGCTCGACCTGCAGAACGAAATCAGTGAAGCGGACAATGAGACGTTCCTGGGCCGCGCGGTCGAAGTGCTCGTCGAAGGCCCGAGCAAGTGGACGATGAAGGGCCACGTCCCGGACGTCACGCAGTCCCTCCCCGGCTGGCACGACGGCGCGTCCCAAGCCGACGGCTCCGCCGTCGTCCAACTGTCTGGCGATTCACAATCACAGAGCGACTCGTCCGACATCGGAGCCGTCGGCTTGGGAACGACTCAACTCGTCGGTCGCACCAAGTGTGACCGCATCGTGGTTTTCGACGGCAACCCCCGCCTCGCCGGCACGCTCGCCAACATCACTATCCAAGACTGCACCCAAACCACCCTCATCGGCAGCATCGTGACGCGTCAGGTGCAGCACAGCTCGCACGAGTTGCTACCGATTTTGTCATGACACCGTTATCACCTGAGCTGCAACTGCGGAGCGCAACCGGCTCGGATTTGGTCGTGCTGGCCCAGTTGAATCAGCAGTTGATTCGCGATGAAGCGCATCGCAGTACAATGTCGCTTGCGGAGCTACAGCATCGGATGGCAACTTGGCTGCAAGGAGAGTATGCAGCAGTGATAGCCGAGCAAGAGGGTGTCACGATCGGCTACGCTCTCTTTCAGGAAACGATCGACCATGTGTACGTTCGCCAATTGCTTGTGACCGAAACTGCGCGTCGCCGGGGAGTGGGGCGGGCGATTGTCGAGTGGGTGAGACAGCACGCTGGTGGCGATGACAATCGGCTGCGGATCGACGTGCTGATTGGCAACGAGCCCGCGATCGCCTTCTGGCACGCGATGGGTTTTGAAGAGTACTGCATCACCATGGAGCGTGAACCATGATCTCTTATGACTTGGAGCCGCTTCTTCTGACCGACGAGTTCATCGACGTGCTGCGTCGATCGACCCTTGCTGTGCGACGACCTGTGGACGACGTTGAGAGAATTGGTGGGATGCTTCGGCAGGCGGATGTGATCGTGACAGCTCGGGTCCAAAGGCTGTTGGTGGGTGTGTCGCGGGCGATCACGGATTTCAGCTATTGCACGTATTTGTCTGACATGGCGGTTGATGTTGCGTTTCAGCGACAGGGGATCGGGAAGGAGTTGGTGCGGCGGACGCATGAGGCGGCGGGGGTCGAGACGACGCTGATTCTGCTCGCTGCACCCGATGCCAGAGCGTATTATCCGCACATTGGGTTCGAGCCGCACGATTCCTGCTGGATTCTCAGGAACGAGTGATCCGGCAGGCGGCTGAAAACGTATCCCTTCAGGAGGAGGGTTGTCACACTCCGGGAACCATCTACGAGGAAGACGCTGCGATGAGTCGTTCTCAAGGTCGTGCATCGAAGAATGAGGCCCTGTCGATCGACCGCGACCGGCTGTCCGGATGGGGGGGCTGTCTGGTCTGTGGGTTCTTCGGCCTGTTCGCAGTGGCTGGTGTCGTCAGCTTCTACTTGATGACGTTCCAGCCGTTGTGGGGAGTCTTCCAGGCGCGGAGTTGGGTGGAAACACCGTGCACGATCGCCAGTAGTGAGGTCGTGACACAGCGGGGTGACGACTGCGATACGTATCGCATTGAGATTGAGTACGACTACACCTTCAGCGGTCAACAGTACCGGAGTGATCGCTACTACTTCATGATCGGGAGTTCGAACAGACGCGCATGGAAATATGCGGTAGTCGAGGCTCACCCGGTTGGCTTCCTGACTGTGTGTTACGTCGACCCTGCCGAGCCGAGTGAAGCCGTCATTGAGAGGGGACTGACGGCGGACATGTGGTGGGGATTGTTTCCGTTTCCCTTCCTCGCTGTCGGCTTTGTGCCGCTGGTCTTGATTCTGAGGGCGAGACGGAATCAGGGTCGACAGGCAACATTGCCTACGTCGGATTCGCTCCCCGCACGGGATGGACTTTCGCTGAGAGACGAATCTTTATCGGATGGACCGGTGACGTTGAGTCCTGAGTCATCGCCGTTCGGAACATTCATAGTCGCAGTACTCGTGTGCCTGTTCTGGAATGGGATCGTTTCCGTGTTTATGAGCGTGGTGGTCGACAGTTGGCGGAAGGGTGATCCTGAGTACTTCCTGACGTTCTTCATGATTCCGTTCGTACTCATCGGTTTTGGAATCATCGTCGGAGTCGTGTACGCTTTTGTCGCCCTCTTCAATCCCAGACCGACGCTGACACTCAGTCGAGGCCGGATTCCACTCGGTGAGAGTGCACACCTTTCCTGGCGATTTCGAGGGAGCTCACACTCAATCCGTCACATGAAGCTCACGCTCACTGGCGTCGAGAAGGCGACCTTCCGCCGTGGAACCGACACGCATACCGATGAGGAGGCGTTTTACGAACAAATGCTATACGAAAGTGATCAATCCTATGAGATCGCCAATGGCGAGGTCGAAGTGGAGATTCCCAGTGATTCGATGCACACGTTTGAGGCAGACAACAACGAAATCATCTGGTCATTGCAGATGGCGGGCGACATTCCCTTACGACCGGATGTGAATGTTAGATTCCCCATCGTCGTGACGCCTCATGAGATGGACGGACGATGAATCCCTTGCAGATCGATCTCTCTGGTGGGCAGACGGCCTTCGAGCCGGGCGATGAAGTCGAGATGACGTTGTCGTGGGAGTTGGATGAGGCTCCGGAGTCGATCGAACTGCGTCTCGTCTGGAGTACGTCCGGTAAAGGAACGACCGACCTGGAAGTGGTCATGACGGTGCCGTTCGAGTTTCCGTACTCCAGTGAGACTCGTCGGACCTCGTTGGTGCTGCCGGCTTCGCCCTACAGCTTCTCCGGCAAGCTGATCACGCTGCAATGGGCCTTTGAATTGATCGCCTTCCCCAGTGAGGATTCGACTCGTCAGGAGATCGTGCTTGCTCCGACTGGAAGTGAGGTTCGCTTGAAGTCACTCCAGAAGGCCAAAGCGACCGACTGACATGCGAGCATGTGACAATCCATTCCGCTCTGATCGAGTCTTGAGTGTTAGGTACCGGTTCCTCAATGGTGATGACTGGGAGTCGATTCTCGGTCGGCTAGATGAATTGCAATATCGAGCAGCGATTGTCGGACTCGAAGGGGCGGGGAAGACGACACTGCATGAAGAACTCGCTGAGCGGTTGAAGTCGCAGGGGCAATCGGTCTGCTGGTTACGGCTCAATCGGGAGAACCGCCATCTGGCTTCGCGATTGATTGAGCAAGCATTCGTCGACGTCACAACGGAAGACTGTTTGTTTGTCGACGGTGCTGAGCAACTCGGCTTCTGGAGGTGGCAACGACTCAAACGTCGGGCCGCGTCACTGGCCGGATTGGTGATCAACACGCATACGCCGGGATGGCTGCCAACACTCGTGCAGTGTGAGACGACAAGTGAATTGCTTCACGAAGTGACTGGTGAGTTAACACCTGATCCTCCGTCGACCGCATTGCTCGATCGACTGTTCGATCAGCATGACGGCAACCTCCGTCTGTGTTTGCGATCGCTGTACGATCTCAAGGCAGCAGAAGCCGAAGCGTGAGTGCCTACTGATCGGTGTCGGCCATGCGCTCGGCGATCCAGGTGTCGATGAACAGTTGGCTGGCGTGGTACATCAACATCGGGAACAGGGCGAAGCCGCCGAAGTGGTTGGCGACCAACAGGCCGATCGGGAGTGTCTTCTGACTGCCGGCGAACGCGATGGCGACACGATCTTCGCGGGCAATGCCCAATCGCCTGCTCCCATGCCAGGCGATGAACATGGCTGTCAGATGCACGGCGATGCAACTCATACCGACGACCAGAAACGGGGCGACTCCGATGCCGACTTTGCCATTGCCGCCGAGTTGCGGTCCCGCCTTCAGGAAGGCGGCAGCGAACACGATGATCAACACGCAAACCTGTGCCACGGCTCCGACACCCGGCTTGTAGTCGGTGGCGAACTGTCGCAGCCGGGGACTCAGACGTGCGAGTTGGCCGAGGGTCGCCGGGATCAGGGCGGAGACGATCAATCGCTGCATCATGGCGAACGTGTCGAACTCGAACGACGACGTGACGATCACACTCAGCCACAAGGGGGTGAACAGAAAGCAGAGGCCGTTGGTCAGCATCGTCACCAGCAGCGACACGGCGTCGTTGCCGCCCGCTTTGCGGGTCCAGACGGACGCAGCCGCCATCGTACAGGGAACGGTCGCCGCAATCATCAGTCCAATGGCAAGGTCGTCCTGAAGTTGCAGCCCCATCAATGGCCAGGCCAGCAGTGGGGTGAGTCCGTAATTCACGAGGCAGGCAAAGATCACCGGCCCTGGATACCTCAACGAGCGACCCAGCTGCCGACTGTCGAGCGAGTACGACATCAGAAAGAGAATGACCGCGACGAGGTACGAAGTCGCTCGTGGTCCGGTAGCCGTTTCGATCCGATCAATGGCTTCGGGCGACAGCCGCGTGCCCAGCATGATCCCCAGCGGAATCAGGACCACCAAGCCGATCAGAAACCAGTTCCGCTTCAGCCAGCGCATGGAACAGCATTCTGTGAGATCGGTAAGTTCTCGCCTGAGACGCTGTCACTCATTCTCGGTGGCTTCCTCATCAGACGGTGATTCTGACGTGTCAGTGTCCTCCGTCGGTTCATCCCCTGCATCCTGCTCTTTGATCGTGGCAGGTGGCTCATCAGCGGGCGGAAGATTCGCGTCTGGGTCTTCCTCGAAGCGCGGGTCTGGTCGTGCTTCGGACGGCGGCAGATCTGTGGGGGTCTCTCTGGGTTGGTTCGGATCAGGAGGTTCTTCACCTGCTGGACTCTCTTCGGCTGGAACCGGTTCGTCAGCAGGCGGTTCGGGTTCAAGGTCTCGCGTCTTTGGTGGTGCATCTGTCGATGTCAGTTTCGGATCGATTGCAGATTCGCCCTTGGCGAGGCGACGCCAGCGGCGGACAAGAGATTGGTTTCCTAAATGTTGAGGGGCACGGACCGGTTCGCGTTCCAGAATGTGCACGGCTTCAGCAAACTTGCCCTCCTGGGCCAGCGCATTGGCCTGCAAAAATGTGGCGGCCGTGCTCCAGGCCCCCGGCCCCTTCAAGTAATGTTCTGCTGACTCAGCTGCAACGATGTAGTCCTCCAGTTCGTACTGAGCGAGCGCGGCCCAGTAGGTTGACCAGTCGGAGGCGTCTTTGTTGGCGGTTTTGGGGTGCGGAATGGACAGCCGTGATCGCAAGTAGACCTGAAGTGCTGAGTCGATATCCCCTTGGATGTATGCGATCCGGGCTTGATAGAGGTTTCGTTCGGGGGGTGCGAAGACATCTTCACCTGTTTCCGGATTCCTGCTGACATTTTTGGGGCTCTGTAATACGAATGAGAGTCGTGTCAGCATTTCCTTCATTTCAGGGGGCAGCGTCCTCAGATTTAGTAGTGTTCGATCTGGAAACTCCCAGAGGCCAATGTCATTCGCATCCCAAAGTCCATGTTGCCCCGCGGCGATCAATCGGTCGATGAGCCCCTGTTCCTGGAGCGAGTTCGCTGTTAACCCGTCATAAACCTCCAGTGGAATCGGCAGGGCGGATTGCAGCTTGCCGAACCTCGGTGCCCAGGTACTACTGGTGCCGATCGCGAGGACTTCGATGTCCGCCATCTGCTCAGAAGTGATCGGGTAGCTGAGCCCCCGCAGATCGTGCTGACGGAAGATGGCGTCATGTTCTCGAGCAGCGGTAAGTGTGGCGGGAATCTGTGGGAGAGGCGAGTCAGGTTCGTCTGTCGGTGATGCAAGCGGCACACCCAGGCTAAAATCGAACAGGTAGACTCCATCGTCAGGGATGATCACCCCCAGGAGCAGCGCCCGGTCGGTCTCACCCTTGTCACCTCGGGGGCGGATGACGACGGTGTCGAGACGCAGTTGGCGGAGCATCATTCCATAAATCCACGCACGAGTCTCTGCCGAGCCACGACCATAGAGAAGAGACTGAAGTGGCCCCAATGCAGGTACCCCAGGCGCCTGTCGAACCAACTCGACCGTTCGCACCACCTTGTAGAAAAGTGCAACGGCACGATCGACATCGGTCCGCTCCTCGTCGGTCAACGTCGATTCGACAAGCTGCTGGATCAGCAGACTGTTGCGCAGATACCCCGCGTCGATATCGGTGAACTGATTCAGAGACGTTTGGGCGTCGATCACTTCGGGCAGCAACTTGGCCCGGAGTTCGGCATCGTGGCCTTCCGTCGAAAAGTCCTCGGCCGCTCCACACTGAGTCAGCCATGTGTTGAGCATGTTAACGGTGATGTCCTGGTCCGAACTGATCCCGTAGCGGTCCGGTTGCAGGGCGTCGAGCAGGTTATCGATATCACGTTCGCATTGCTCAGGAGTCGACGTGAATTCATCAGTCGTATCCTCTGAGATCTGACTGGGCGGAGCACTCGGCTTGTCACAGGCGGAGGCGAAAAGCAGCAAGAGAAGGCTCATCGAAATGGCAAAATGTTGCCATCGTCGAGCTGTTCTCGGTGATGGACGTAGAAAAATATTGTTCATGATGACTTAACGAAAAAATGAGCTGCAGATGAAATCACCGCCTCGGTCAATGCGCGAGGACGTGTGGAAATGTGTTCGTCAACTCGCGAATCCGGGTCAACTCGGCCAATAATGAACCTACGTCACCGAGTGGCAGCATGTTGGGGCCATCGCTGAGGGCTTGATCGGGATCGGGATGAGTTTCGAGAAATACGCCGTCACACCCACAAGCAACTGCGGCCCGTGCGAGGGGGCGAATCATCTCTCGTGCTCCATCCGTGCGACTGCCACCGGGTCGCTGAACGCTGTGTGTTGCATCGAAAATGACAGGGCAGCCCAGCGACTGCATGACCGGAATGGCCTGCATGTCGTTGACAAGTCGACCATAGCCGAAAGTGGTGCCTCGCTCAGTCAGCAAGAGATTTGAGCAGCCGGCATGTTCACTCTTGCGAACGGCGTGCACGATGTCTTCCGGTGCAATGAATTGTGGTTTCTTGATGTTGAGGAGGCAATCATGTTTGGCCGCCGCGGTCGCGGAGGCCACGATGAGGTCGGTCTGCCTCGCGAGGAAGGCGGGGATCTGCAGGATGTCACACACGTTCGCGGTCGGTTCGGCTTGTTCGGGAGTGTGAATATCAGTCGTCACAGGGAGGCCCGTCCGCTCCTTCACTCGTGCCAACACTTCAAGACCCGCTTCCAGTCCGGGTCCGCGAAAGCTGTCAATGCTCGTGCGGTTCGCCTTGTCAAAGCTCGCTTTGAAAACCAATGGGACGTTCTGCTCACCTGCGATCGTTTGCAGCGCGTCGGCGATCCGGAAGACCAGATCATCCGATTCGATCACACAGGGCCCGGCGATGAACAGCAGAGGCTGACCTCGTCCGCATTGTGCGTTTCCCACACTGACAGGATTTTCCGGCACGCGACAATGTCCTGATAAATGGTCGATCTGCCGTCACAATAGCCAACAGTCCAGTGTTTGGGAATGCTCGGTCCGGCCTGCGGCTTACTCACGATTGTACAGTCCATCAACACATCACCAACTCCTGCAGAGACCTGATGATCGAGTCCCCCGTGCACATCGAGTCGGTCGAGAGTCGCCGGTTGATCAGCACTGCCCGCAGCCCCGCTTGGTTGGCTCCCCAAGCGTCGTTCGTGGGATCATCACCAATCATCACAATTTCATTTGCTTTCCCTCCGCATTCGTCGATGAGAGCCTGATAGAATCCGGCGTGCGGTTTGCGCCAGCCGACCTCAGACGAAATCACGCGGGTTGAGATGTCCCGCAAACCATTCAGTCCATCACACACAGAGTTGAGACGGTGATCAAAGTTGGATGCGATGGCCAGTTGGTAGCCACGAACACGCAGAGCCTGAATGGTGGGACCGACATCCTCGTAACACCTCCACGATGTGGGTCGGGCGAACCACTCATGCAACTCAATGAAGCAGGATTCCTTGTCGGTCACGTCGACGAGCACCTCGCTCACGACGTCCCGCCAGAATTCGTACTCGATCGGTTCGCTAGTCGGATGATTCTGCATCTGACTGCGCTTCCCGAAGATACCTGCGAACCGCTGCTGGACCTGGGGGAGGGTCAATGCTGAACCATATTTCTGTCCGATCCGATGATAGATCTCAGCAACTGGCGGATCAGCGAAGATGAGCGTGCCCACTGCGTCAAAGGCAATCCAGCGACAAGCGTCGTCCAACAGCATGAGCGCTCGTGACATCCATTGTGAAACGAAGGACTTGCTGGGATCGTGCAAAATTGACGGATGTAAATCCAGAAGCAGAGTCAGATCGTGTGAGAACTACTCCGGTGCCTCAGCAGGCGCCATCTTTTCGAAAACGACAACATGCTGACGCGGCAGGGTGTCGACCGTTTCCTTCCAGCGGAGGGAGAACTCCGGTTGTTCGGCCTCTTTTCTGACCTGAGCCTGCGACATCTTGTGCACTTCCTTAATCGGCACCGTGGGGTCTTCCTTGCGGTACTCAACAAAGGCCACACGCCCGCCGGGCTTGAGCGATTTGGCGATCTCGCTCAACATCTCATACGGGAAGTCAAACTCGTGGTACACGTCAACCATGATCACCAGATCAACCGTGCCCGGTTTGAGTTTTGGCGACTTTGTCTCTCCCAGCACTGGTTCGATGTTATCGATACCCAGCTTCTTGCACTTCGCTGCCAAGGCATCGAGCATCTCCTGTTGAATGTCGACGGCGAGGACTGTGCCATCCGGTCCGACCTCTTCAGCGATGAGCGTGCTGATGACGCCTGAGCCGGCACCGATGTCGGCAACAACCATACCCGGTTCGAGCTTGAGTGCCTCAGTCAGTAGAGACAGTCCCTCTTCACGCTCTCGCTCCGGACGTTCCAGCCAGTTGATCCCCTGATGCCCCATCACCCTTGCGATCTCACGACCCATGTAAAACTTGCCGATGCCGTTCGGATCATGGAGTTCGCGAAACGTGTACCGGGGCGCGTCGTCAAGTGTTTCAGCTTCATCATCGGCCAAAACGAACGGTGCGACGAATAACAATGTGAGTGCCAGGGAGCCTCGCATAGTCTTTGACATCTCTTCCTCCTACACGGTCGATCGACCGGTTTCCGGGTCACGGTCGTGCTGTTGCATGATTTGCTGCCACACGTCCATCGAGAGGGTTTCCGCTTCGTCGGCCAGCATCACGGGGATGTCATCGCGAATAGCATACCGCAATCGGGTTTCCGGGTCGGTGCTGACAAGTCCCTCTCCATCATACACCAGCGGGGCATGGGACTGTGGGCAGACCAGCAATTCGACCGCGTGTTGGGGATCAAAACTCATTTGAGTGGTTCGTCCTGTGATTAACCTTCAGACTGGTCAACGAAACTGAGACGCAGTGTCTGATGCCCCCATTCCACTTCAATGATGCCGGGGAACTCCTCGTCCGCTTCGTCGATGAGAGACTGAATCTGTGAGTGGGCGGACTCGTCGGATGGTAACCGAATGATCAATGCCCACGCCCAATTCAGATCCTCATCAACAAACGCCA